>JBDTAB010000107.1:0-4015 GCA_039924865.1 Gemmatimonadaceae bacterium
TGCTTCGCCAGCATCTCGCGGAAATCGCGATAGCGCACCGCTTTTGATAGCTGTGCGTCGAGCGCAACGCGCGGAGGCGTTCCCTTTCCGTCGGTATCCGCGAGCTTCTTTGCAATCATGTGATCCACATCCACATCACAGATAGCGACGATGTTGCACGTCTCCGCGAGTGCCTCCGCATTCACGGAACCCTGGCCGCCAAAGCCCACTATCGCGACGTTGAGCCTGTCGGCCGGCGCGCGACTCGTCACGGTGGCGGCGGCGACCATGCGTGGCGCCACCATCGCACCCAACGCCAACTTGCCCGTTCCTGCGATGAAATCTCGCCGGTTTACTTCGTGATCAGTCATTGAATGCCCAAGTTCGCTGGGGTGATATTCCGGAGCCGTCCGAAAATGGCAAGGGAACTCCAGTTCCGTAAGGGACCGGTAGCCTTTCGGCGGCCAAAAAGCGTTATCTATTAAAGCGGCATCTGGATCTGCCAAAGCCCCGCACCACGCCCGAAGGAGATATCCCGTGGACCCCCGATTCGATTACGTAAAACTGGACCCCGAAGCCTACCGCGCCATGGCCGGTATGGAACGCTATCTACATCAGATCAGCCTCGAAGCACCGCTGATGCATATCGTCAAGCTGTACGCTTCGATCATCAATCACTGCGCATACTGCATCGACATGCACTGGAAGGACCTCCGCGCACTTGGCGAGACCGAGCAGCGTCTGTACGGCCTTCCAGCGTGGCGTGAGTCACCGTATTACAGCGACCGCGAACGAGCTGCCTTCGTCTGGACAGAAGCCGTAACTGTCATCACCGACGGTTACGTCCCCGATGAAGCGTATGCGACCGTACAGCAACACTTCTCCGAAAAGGAAATTGTCGAGCTCACCATGGTAATCGTGACCATCAACTCCTGGAATCGGCTCGCCGTGTCGGCACGATCCAAGGCTGGCGACTACCAGCCGAAAAAGGCATAGCCGCAGCATCGATGACAGCGCGATGATGCGATTAGCAGTAGCTACGTTCTTCATCGCGCTGTCGCCACTGGCGACCGTGCTCCGTGCCCAGACGCCAGTTCCTCCCGCCAAACCGCCCAGCACGGATACGACGCCGGCGATAGTAGTCCCCGCGGTGCCCGTACTCACACCGCCAGTGAGTGACACCGCTCAGAACTTTCCCGTCGTCAACGAATGCAACGCCGCACCTGCTGCCTGGATATTCTGCGACGATTTCGAATCCAACAGACTCGCGCGCTACTTCGAGTACGTGCCGCGCGATTCCAGCTTCGAGCGCGCCGACAGCGTAGGCGTACTCGGCTCCGTCGGCATGCGCGTTCGGTTCAGAAAGGGCCAGGTCGATGCCGGCTCGCTCAAGATCGCAATCGGCAAGACGCCCACACCATCCATGCATCCCGTGGACAGTGGAACCGCGAAGTATCGCGATATCTACTGGCGCGTGTACGTGCGCAACGATTCTTCGTGGACCGGGGGAGGAGGCGACAAGCTCTCACGCGCACAGGTACTCGCCACACCCAACTGGGCACAGGCAATGGGCGCACCCGTCTGGTCAGGGGGCGGCGGCAAGCTGCCGGGATCCAACTACCTGACCATCGACCCATACTCCGGTACCGACGCCGCGGGAAAGCTCCAGACCACCACTTACAACGACTTCCCCCGCCTCCGCTGGCTCGGCGCCGTGCGCGGCATGACCCCGATTTTCGATTCGACGCACGTCGGCAAATGGTATTGCGTCGAAGCCCACGTGCGCCTCAACGATCCGGGCCAGTCCAATGGCGTCTTCGAGTTGTGGATCGATGACTACATCGAAGCACACAACGCGAACCTGAACTGGGTTGGCGACTTCACAGACTACGGAATCAACACTGTGTTTCTTGAGAACTACTGGAACGCAGGATCGCCCGTGGAACAGCAGCGGTACCTGGACAATTTCGTCGTGAGTAAGCAGCGCATTGGATGCGGAAGACTAATTCCGGCACCACACCCCGAAGCGGTTCCGGCTGATACTACGGGAATGACTGACCCAGCATTCGCGTACCAGACTACCCTCTATCAGGTAGCGCCATCACTGTCAGCGGCAACCCGCCACCGACTGCGTCGATGATCACTACCGTCCGCACCTGACCCGCACGCAGCACACTCGCATCCACGTCGATCAGCACATTCTTGGTTCCCGCAGTGGTCACGCGAAGCCGGAGCTGCGGTCCCGCGGGAACGTTCTTATACGCCATGACGCCCTCAAACGGAATGTTGGTGGCAACTGGTGCGGTGAGAGACGTATCGCTCGCAGTGATATAGACATCAACGGCGCCGCCGCTTGGAGCGACGTTCACGATTCTCAACCCCACAGCGCCAGCGGGCGGAGCCGAAGCGGTGTCTGGAAGCACGACGAGACCGGCACCAGTCGCGTGTTGCGTCAGAATCAACGCGTACGTCTTCCGGTCTTGCACAAGAAACTGGGTCGACGCAAGCGCCGTCGTATCGCTGCTTCCCCGTACCGTAAATTGCCGCTGGGTCGTGAGCGCCTTCACGTAAGCCGAAGTTCCATCCCCGTACGCAAGGGTGTCAATCGCATTCGTCGTATCCACGTAAAGATCGACTGCGTCATACCGCGGCGCCGCATTGATGAACTGCACGACCGCCTGGTTGTTGGTCGGGCCAAGTGCATCGTCGACCTTGCATCCCCCAATCGATGCGAGTCCGGCAGCAACGCCAATCGCCGCCAGGCCACGAACGCTCATCAACCGACGAAGTCGCGCAAACATGAAGTGCTGAGCCATGGAATTGTTGGTTGGTGTCTGTGTCAGAACGTCCGCATCTACTATAAGATACAGTTCGGCTCCGAAAGTAAAAACGAGCGCCAACCGGCGCTCGTTCCTCACTGCAGGTTGTGATGGCGCGTCTAACGCACGGCCAACCTCGGATCGGGTAGGATCTCCGGGCGCCGATCCTCCTGCGCCTCCGTCTTCGGCGACTTGGCGCTCGGCACGCTCGAGGCCGTGGGCACAGCCGACGAGTCCGGCTTCGGCCCGCGTCGGTCGGTCGGAGGTGCATCGCGTGTCTCCTTCGCCTGCCGGAAGTCGTGCACCAACGCACACCTGATGCACAGGTCTATAGTCCGATTCCGGCGACGGAAAATGCCGAACGGCGCACCACATGCCTCACAGTTCAAAGCGGCCAGCGCCATCGTCACGATCACAATCGGGCAAAGCACCAGCAGGATGAGCACCCAGTGGTCTGCAACCAGGCTTGCCAAAGTGTCGAGTGTCATAGATTCTCCGGACAGACATTGCAGCAAGCATCAGCGCCTGCGCGAGGTGGCCCCGCGAACAAGTATCGGCAGTTGAACCCACGGAGAAGTCCATGTTTCTGACAATTGCACTGGTCCTGCTCGTACTATGGGCGCTGGGAGTGTTCGTGTTCCCCATGGTCGGCGCCCTCATCTACATCCTCCTCGTCCTCGCTATCATCTCCATTCTCTGGCATTTCATAGCGCGGCCCGGCAGGCGAGTATAGTGCGCCAGAGTCATCGAAAACTGGCATGATGGCGCCGGATTGGCGCATTAATGGCTAGTTACTGTCGCATATCGCCCGGTAAAGAGATCTCCAATAACGGCACCGATCACAGCAGCCGTGCCGCATAACAGAGCAGCGAATGTCAGCGTCACGACCGAGAAACCGACCGCGGGCATCTGCATTATCGCGCCGAGCTGACTGGACACGCGGCCGACATCCGCGCCGCGCGCTGCCTCTTCGGCGAGTATCGCGCCCCAGCCAACTACCGCGCCCAGCGCCGCAATCGAGCCGCGCCCGCGAGCTCGGCGGTCCGCCAACCCGTAGACAATCCCGACGACCGGGACCGCCATCCAGCCCACCCAGATCGTCGCAACCGCACAGGCAACTGCTATTACTACGACCCGAAGAAAGAACTGCAGGGTTATCGTCATCGTGGTACCAGCTTGAGTGTCGAGCTGGTCTCCGCGGTCGGAAGCTCAGCAGG
>JBDTAB010000108.1:0-11702 GCA_039924865.1 Gemmatimonadaceae bacterium
TCGGAAGCGACGCGAGCGCAACGTTATACGCGCGCCCCACGCCACTCTCCAACATTCCCCCGCACCACACGGGGATACCATGCTTCTGGCAGAGGTCATGAATGGCACGAGCCTGCTGAAGTCCGCCCACCCGCCCTGCCTTGACGTTGATGATGCGCCCGCTCTTCAGTGTTATCATGTCCTCGGCCCGGTCGACACTGGTAATCGATTCATCGAGGCAGATCGGTGTGCTGAGCATGTGCTGAAGCTCGGCGTGGCGCACGATGTCGTCGTATGCGAGAGGTTGCTCGATCATCACCAGATGCAGCGGATCGAGTTGCTTGAGATGACCGGCGTCCTTCATCGTATATGCGTTGTTCGCGTCCGCCATGAGAGGTGCGTCGGGATACGCGTTTCGAACGGCGCGCAGATAGTCGAGATCGTGACCGGGCTCGATCTTGATCTTGATTTTGCGATAACCATCGGCCAGTGCGCGACCCACCCGCTCCACCAGCACTTCGGGCGATTCCTGAATTCCGATGGATATTCCAGTCGGGATTTCCGTACGCGTACCGCCGAGCAGGCGTGCGAGTGGTATACCATCACGCTGGGCGATGAGCGCCCATGAGGCCATCTCGACGGCGGCCTTGGCCATGTTGTGGCCGCGAAAATTGAGGTTCAGCGCGGGGCGCACGTGCGCCGGCTGCTCATACTCCTCTCCGAACACACGCGGTGCGACGTACTCGGCGATGACCATCCATGCCGTATCTATCGTTTCGGATGCGTAATTGGGCATCTCGCCAGCGACGCACTCGCTCCAGACGCTCACTCCATCCGCATCGGTCACCTTGAGCAGCATTACGCGCCGCTCGGTGCAGAGACCCGACGAGATCCGGAACGGCTCCTTCAAGGGAAGCCGAATTTCGTGAAGCGTTATTTCCCGAATGCGAATCATTGGACGGGTCCGTTGTGCGCGTCAAGTGCGAGCAGGTAGGTAGCCGGAACGTTTCCGGCTGATCGAGCAAAGCCAACGACTTTGTAGCCGCGGCCGAGGTAGGTGCTGAATGCTGTTCTGGTGGAATCACGCCAGCGGTGTGCAAATCGCGGATCCGCATTGACGACGGCGAAGATGTCGTCCGGGATCGCAATGCGGACCCGCGGCGAAGCGGGGAGCGTGGCGGGGGCATCCGTGCCTATTATCGGCGCGTCTTCCCATTCCCGCGTCACGGTTCGAGGCGCATGCGTTTCATCGAGCCGCCAGGCGACGATGAAACGATCGGTACCGAGCGCTGCGTGGATTACGCTCCCCGTATCCTCGCCGTAGAAATCGCGCCGGTATTCCGCCACGCGGGCGCCGAGTTGCTCGAGGTTGAGGTATGCGTTGCGAGCGACGAGGGGATCGTACGTCCAGTACATCGTACGGACGCCGATTTTGAGGAGCAGCTCGCGCTGGAACGTCTTGAGCCGCTTGCCCAGTCCCATGTCGCGTGCACCGACCCGGACCGCGAGCAAATCGGACCAGTGGGCCAGCTCGCCGTCGCGCACGCCCGTGATGCCAAAGACGAAGCCGAGCATCTTCCCTTTCCGGTCGAACGCCGCAGCGGTGACTCCACCCACTTCCTGGGCAATGCGGAGGATGGTCGCTGGCACGGACTCCGTGAACTGGTTTCCCCAGGTCTCACGCTCGATGGCGACGCATTCCTGATATTCGGCCATGGTGTCGACTCGCCGGATGGTGACAGAGTCGGCGGCGGACGATGGATCGGGGGTGGGCGGTGGTGACATCTCCCGGAGAAATCTACCGCGTCCCGGAACGCGGCGAGATTGGGGGCGCCATCCCTCATACCGGGGTCCTGCCGTATGAGGGCTTACCGAACGTGACCGAAAATGACCTTCAGTGAGAGATTCCGATCTTCGCGGGCATGAGCCGGGCTACGGAACCGCGCCTGACGCGCTTCTTTCCGTTCATATAGTAGTCGAACGTTTGTTGCTGTTCGGAGGTCAGGATATTACGGAGATCCGCCAGCTCGCGGTCGTTTATGCGCTGGGCGCTGTCCTTCGCCATCTGCTTTGTAGCGGCAACCGCGGGAGCGTATTTGACGTGTATCTCCTTTACGCGTGACTGCTGCGACTCAGAAAGGTTGAGTGCGGGCCACATGGCGGCCTTGGCGCGAGGGCGCTCGGCTGATGATTGTGCGCTGGCCGAGATCGTGGTAATGCAGAGTGCTGCTGCGAGCAACAGTGCGCGATTGATGTGCATGTGATTCTCCGTGGAGGTTTGATTGCGGTCGCTCCGCAAGCACGGAATATCAGAGAGTCGGCTGGATCGAGGATGGCGAAAAAACAACGCGGGCAATCCAATGTGGACTGCCCGCATGTTTCGGAGCTCTGAATGAACCCTGTTCGAGGAACTAGCTGAACGTTGCCGATGGCCGGCCTGTGGCCGCTGGCTTCGCAGGTTGCTTTCCGTTCCAACCATGCTTACCGCCGCCGCGCTTTCCTGCCTTCATCGTCGAGCGCCGCGCGTCGAACTTCTTTTGCTGATCAGGTGTCAACACTCCGCGTACTTCCGCCATTTCCTGCTGGCGAAGCTTCATGTTTGGCGCCATATCCGCGCGCATCTTCTCGCGTGCTACCCGCATCGCAGCGGTATCGCCACGCGTCCGTGCCGCCTTCATCGCATCCATGTCGGGCTTCGAGGAGGCGCGGGCGGCCTTCATCTGGGACGCGTACTTGGAATGGATGGCCTTCATCCGCGCCTGTTGGTCGGCAGTAAGATCGAGTTCCTTCATCATATCGCCACGCGGACGGATCTGATTACCCATGTGCTGGCGTGCCGCTTTCGGTGCACGGGTTGGAGTCGCCGTTGTCTGTGCATGCAGCATTGGTGCGGCCATCAGGGCCACCGCCGCTACTGTAAGGAATTGCAGCTTCATGGTGTTTGCTTCTCCTTTGGTGTTGCACGCGGAATCCAGACAGCCGCGTGATCAACACGTGAGACGCCCATAACGCGCCGACGTTAAGACATGTGTTTATGGGTGAGTGGTGTCGATGTCGTTCAAGCGTTCGAGTCGTGGAGTCATTTAGCGAAGGAGAGTCACCAGCAGCGAAATTCCGGCTAGCACGACGGCGCCGGCCGCGACAATGAGCGTGACGCGCATCGCGCCAGCCCAGCGCTCCTGCGCGGACTCGAAAGCCGCCATCACCCGCTTTTCGGAGCTGTCTTCGGCGCTCGGCTCGCCATCAAACAGAGACTGCCGCATGACGCTCTTCGCCAGAAGGACTTCGCGCATCGCCGCTTCGAAGTGTGCCTGATGGATCGCACGTGGCGAGCTTGTCGCCGGATCCGACGCAGCCATTGCCGCAGCCTTGAGCACGGCGTTCTTGATTTCGCCGCCGCTCGCGTCGAACAATTCCGCCAGTGCATGAAAATCCACGTCCGCGGCGAGCGGTGTTTTGTCCGGGTGAATCTGAACGCGCCAGATCTGCTCTCTCTCGGCAGCACCCGGACGCACGAACAACACGTGCGTGCGGATTCGTCGTTCAAACGCAGGATCGAAGTTGGCGGCGAGATTGGTCGCGAATATCACCACGCCGTTGAAGGCTTCCAACTCGCGCAACAGCACGTTGACGATTGTATTCGACTCGCGCTGCATTGGCTGCATCGACGATGACGACGACCGACGCGCAGCAATCGCGTCGGCTTCGTCAAAGAAGAGTACGGCTCCCTGCTCGTCAGCTACCCGGAAAACGGCCGCGACATTCTTGGGCGTTTCGCCGGCCCACATCGACTCCATCTCTGCGTAGCGCACCACAAGCAAGCGGCGGCCTAGAGCCTGAGCAATCGCCTCGGCGCAGATGGTCTTTCCCGTGCCCGGAGGGCCGGCGAAATTGAACGCCAGCCCGAGACCCGTCGCGTGACGTTCGCCCAACCCCCACTGGCGGAAGATGAGATCGTGATTGCGAACCTGCGCGAGTGCTTGCTCCAGAGTCTGCCGCGTAGTTGGCGGAAGAATGACGTCGGCGAAGGTGCGCACCGGAGCGACGACATCGACAGTGCCGCGCCTCGAACCAAGATGGCCGAGCCCAAAAAATTCAAGCAGCGGTGTAGTCACTGTCAGTCCCGATTCATGTGAGCGCTGTAGTACACCAGATACTACACCGGCGCAACGCAGCCGGGTTCCAGCTTCTCGTCAGCCGCGCAGCTTGCGCATCCAGTCACTTACTGATGAGGGAACGAACATGTTGTCGGAGATACTAGCGATTTCCTCGGCTTCCTTCCAGCGCGCTTCGAGAACCGCAAGCTCGCCTTCGAGAGCTCGGCGCTCGTCATCCTCGTGCGTTACCATCTCGAGTGCAAGTCGAACATCGAGGGGAATCTTGGAGAGACGGCCTTGCGTCATGGCATTGGAGCTCGTGCGCATCGCAAGAGTCGCCGCGTTATTAAGCATCTGAGTCGCATTTCCCGCTTCCTCCACCAGCTTCACGGCCGAGTCAACATCGCGACGACGTCCGCCGCGGCCATTCACGGTTGGTAGAAGTGCGGCAAGTACGGGGAGCGTTTCATTGGGTGCAAAGACCAGTGTGTTACTATCACCCGCCCGCCAACCATTCGCCCACGGCGGCCGGAAGCCGCGGCGAAAAGGCGACTTTCTCGCATGCTGCAGCGAAAGACTCCACTCGGTTTCTGATGAGCGAACAATCTTCGCGTATCTGAGCTGCCCCTGCTGAATCTTGACGAGCCCGTTGGCCGTGGGTACGCGCGCGACCACCTTTCGCTTGCGCGCGGCTGCGTACCCCTGGAAGGCTACATTCATCAACGTACTGCCGCCACCCGCGAAGAGACCGAGGGCGGCGTAACCAGAGACCAATGCACCAGCTGCGACGACGGCAACGCCGGTCATCGCGATGTAACGCGCCCGTCGTCTCCCGAATTGGTCACCGTATCTCCACGCTGCCATTTCGGGACGCTGCGGCTGGCCGACACGGACGAGTTCCAGACCCTCTCTCACGCGCGCGAGCCCGACGTGATCGGTGGACATGCGAAGCTTGGTGTCGTGAAATAACTTCTCGCACTCCTCGATCGCTTCCCAACGTTCGTCAAGAGGGGTGAGATTCCAGCGTTCGCACGCCTTGCAGACTACCCACAGTCGTCCTTTCTCCTGGTCGAATGCGAGCCGGCGTCCAATTGGGAAATGCTCTACGACCTCGTTGGTGCCGAGATCGTGATGACAGAATAAGCAGGTTGAGTACACGAGATTGTCAGCCGAGCCGAGTTCAAGTGTGAATTTTCTTTATCCATCCAGTGACGGACGCTGGCAGGAACATATTGTCGGAAATTCCTGCGATCTCCTCCGCTTCCTTCCAGCGTGCTTCCAGCACCGCAAGTTCGCCTTCGAGTGCTCGACGCTCGTCGGCTTCATGCGTCATCATCTCGAGCGCGAGCCGCGCTTCGAGTGGAATCGTCGAGAGGCTGCCGTTGCTGAAGGGATTCCATCGTCCCTTGAGTGCGACCCTCGCCGCTGTTTCGAGCAACCGTGTCGCGTGCCCGGCATCTTCCACCAAACCAACAGCGGTCTGCACGTGACGCGCGCTACCACCGGACCCGTTTACCCGGGGAAGCAACGCCGCGACCGCCGGAAGCGCATCATCTGGATCCAGCAACAGAGTCCGCCTGCGATCCTTGGAACGAGGGTCGTACTCGTACCACTTGTAAACACTATTGTTCCCGCGCGGAGCTTGATAAACCAGCGACAGTTGCCACCGCGTGTCGTCCGATCGAACAATCTTCGCTTCTGGCAGTTGCGCGTGCGTCACTTCGAGTACGCCTTGCGGAGTCGGTACTCTCGCAGCGATGCGACGCCTTCGCATGCTCTGGAATGAAATCGACCCGACATTCAGTAGCGTACCACCACCACCTGCAAGGAGGCCAAGGGCAGCGTAACCCGAAATCAACGCTCCAGCGGCGACGACACCGGCGCCGGTCATCATCATGTAACGCTTGCGGCGTCTTCCAAACTGATCACCGTAACGCCACGCCGCCATCTCGGGACGTTGCGGCTGTCCCACACGCACAAGCTCCAGACCCTCGCTCACGCGTGCGAGTCCGATGTGATCGGTGGACATCCGAAGCGTTGTATCGCGGAACAATTTCTCACACTCTTCAATCGCCTCCCATCGCTCTGCCACGGGTGTCAGGTTCCACCGCTCGCATGACTTGCAGACCACCCAGAGTCGTCCCTTCGCCTGATCGAACGCGAGTCGGCGTCCGATCGGGAAATGTTCTACAACTTTATTCGCGCCGAGGTCATGATGGCAGAACAGACACGTTGAGTACAAGCGTTATTTGCGTTCGTAGACAGCCTTCCCACCTATGTACGTCGCGAGCACATGTGTCTTGAGAATGTCCATCGCCGGAATCGTCATGATATCCTGATCGAGTACCGTGAAATCCGCATACTTGCCTGGCGTGATCGATCCCATTACGTGCTCCTGGAATCCAGCGTATGCTGCCCAGATCGTCATCGACTTGAGCGCTTCATCGCGCGTCATGCGTTGTTCCGGATACCAACCTCCGTCAGGCCAACCTGTGGAATCCGAGCGCGTTACGGCGCTGTGGAAGGTGATAAGCGGATTCACATTTTCCACCGGAAAGTCTGTGCCATTCGGAATGATGACACCGGTATTGAGGAGCGAACGCCACGCGTAGGCACCGCGGATACGTGACGGACCGACGCGATCTTCTGCCCAACGCATATCGCTCGTCTGATGACTGGCCTGCATGCTCGGAATTATGCCGAGCTGCGCGAAGCGAGGTATGTCGGCGGGATCGAGGATCTGCGCGTGCTCGATACGGAACCGATGGTCTGCCGTCGGTACTGCCTTGAGCGCTGCGTCGTACGCATCGAGCGCGTTTCTGTTACCTCGATCGCCAATAGCATGCGTCGCAACTTGAAATCCGTGCTGGAGCGCGGAAGTCGCGACACTCTGTAGATGCGCCTCGCTTGATACGAGCAGACCCGTATTGCCGGGATCGTCGGAGTAAGGCGACAGCATCGCCGCGCCGCGCGAGCCGAGGGCGCCGTCGGAGTAGAGCTTGATGGAACGCACCCAGAGATGACCACCGTACAGCGCACTTCTCGGCCCCATCGTGTAGTAGTGCGCAATTGCAGCGCTGTCGTCGCCGATCAGTATGTAGCCGCGAAGATCGAACTTGCCGTTCTTCGCCATGGATTCCATGATGTCGATAACTCTGCGCGGTTCGCCCGGATCGTGGATCGACACGAGTCCCCAGCGGTGGACGTCAGTGATGGCATCAGAGATCGCCTGCTCGATCTGCGCGTCGGTCGGCTGCGGGATCGCGCGACCGATTAGTTCCTGCGCATTGTCAACGAAAACGCCCGTGGGTTTACCACCGGCATCCCGGACAATGCGGCCGCCACCGATATCCTTCGTGGCTGCTGTGACCTTTGCCGCCTGCATGGCAAGCGCGTTCGCAAGCAGCGCGTGACCATCGACGCGTTCCAGTACGACGGGGTTGTTGGGGAACGCCTGTGTCAGTGCATCACTTGTCGGAAACTGTTTGGATGCCCAACGGTTCTGATCCCAACCGTGGCCCTGTATCCAGGCACCGCTTGGCACGTTGCCGTTTTGTTTCTTCGTCCGCTCGATGACCTCGTCGTACGACAGACTGCCCGCGAGATCCACTATGTGAAGCGTCTCACCCAGCTCGGTGAGGTGACCATGCGCGTCAGCGAGACCCGGAACAACAGTCGCACCGTGCAGATCGACTATGCGAGTGTTCGGCCCCTTGAGCGCCATCGCTTCGGTTTCGGATCCGACAAACGCAAAGACACCGTCACGCACCGCGAACGCTTCCGCCGCGGGGCGCGAATCGTCGACGGTGTAGATGTGCGCGTTTGTCACGATTACATCGGCCGGGACGTTGGTGACACCCTGAGCCGGCAGCAGCGATGATGCGCAGATCAATAGCAGGCCGGCGATCGCTCCGCGCTTTGCTTCAGCTTTGAACAGTTTCACAATTCGTTTTGTAAGTGGATGGTTCCATGAAATCCTGTACAACACGTTGCGTCCGTCGCCCACGCGCTCGACGATGCCTTCACCTTCGAGACGTATCAGCGCCTCACGAACCGCTGGACGACTGATCTTGGTTTCGCGCGCGATACGCGGCGGTGCGTGTTCTCCGCCCGGAACTAGCACGCGAAGAACTCTGACAGTCGCCTGCGTGCCGAAAATGTGGTCCAACGGATAAGCCTTTGAAGAAGCCACGAAGCTACTCCTCGCCCGCACGCAGTGTCACTGTATTCCCCGTCGCGACATCTATGGCCAGCGCGCTCCCAACTACAACTCCAGGCGGAAGCGTCAGCACCCGTCCATTGGCGTCAATAATCGTGGTGTCGCTGGCAGCCATCTTGAGAAGCTCCGCTGCCGATCCCGTTACTGCAAGCTTTCCGTCCTTCAGTCCGAGCGCCGTCACCCATGGATGGCTGGGATCTCCCGTCCGGATGCGTGCATTGGTCAGGATGACGGAAAGCGGCAGAGCGATCACACGGACTCCTTTTTGTCCACATAAATTGACGCCGCTGCGGCGGTACCCAGAATGACCACGATGACACTGAGCGAGGCGGGTGTCGGGACTTCGTACCAGTGGGTAACCAGCATCTTCAAGCCCACAAAGATGAGAATGGCGGCAAGCCCGACGGAGAGATACCGCAGTTTGCTCACCACTCCAGAAAGCAGGAAGTACAGCGAGCGGAGCCCAAGAATGGCGGCGACGTTGGAGGTGTAAACCAGGAACGGAACGCGAGTCACGGCGAATACCGCCGGTATACTGTCGACCGCGAAGACCAGATCCATGGTCTCGATCAAGACGAGCACCACGAAGAGCGGCGTGGCCATCCTGCGGCGCGCACCCGTTTCGTCCGGAACGTGAATGAAGAACTTCTCGCCATGGTAGTCGTCGTAAACCGGGAAGATTCGGCGAATGACCTTGAGCACAGGATTGGCGCCGGGGTCGACCTGCTTCTCGCTGCCAAAGCCCATTCGGACTCCCGTGACGATCAGGAAAGCGCCGAAGATGTACGTGATCCACTCGAACCGGCTGAACAGTGCGGCACCGGCGGCGATCATCGCACCGCGCATTACCAGCGCGCCGAGGATCCCCCAGAACAGCACCCGATGTTGATACTCCTCCTTGATGTCGAAATAGGAGAAGATCAGCACGATCACAAATATGTTGTCAATGGAGAGCGAGTACTCCACGAGATAACCCGTGATGAACTCGACTCCTGCGAGGTGGCCTTCGAAGTAGAAGATGCCCGCGGCGAAGATCAGCGCGAGGGAGACCCAGACCGCGCTGCGGATGCTGGCTTCCCTTACGGAAAGTTTTCTGTTGTCGCTGAAGAGGCCGAGGTCGATCGCGAGCGCGACGAGAACGACCGCGTTGAAGGCGACCCAAGGGACCAGCGGAGAATGAAGGATCCCCGCCATCAGCACTCAGCCCCTATTTGCGTTCCATTGCATCACGGACGTCGAGCAGGATCTCGAAATAGAGCTGCTCGCGCCGGTACGCGAAGTCGAGGGTAGCCATCTGTGACTGGTCACCAGAAGCCTTGGCGCGCTCGAAGGCCTCGCGGTACATATCGTCGAGATTGGCAAGAATTCTGTCGCGTGGACGTGACATAGGGCGATGCGAAGGTTGGGACGGTTGGTTACCCATGCCGGCGATCCGATCGAGGATAGTCTCAGGGTCGCGTCCGTCAAATAGATATTTCTGTGCTGCCCCGAGGGCCAGCCGGCGCGGGTCAATAGGGTTTGTCAAGCCTATCTAATTTAACGCGTAGAAATGAACTGCGACGCCGTTGGTCACGGCGCCATTCGATGAAACACAGCTTCTTCAATCACCGTGCCGCCCTTCAAGTGCTCGACCACTATTCGCTCGAGCAACTCGGGTGTCACGCCGCCGTACCAGACACCTTCGGGATAGACGACGACAATGGGGCCGCCCTCGCACACGCCAAGGCACGGCGTCTCGCCCCGTTTCACTCGCGTGGGCCCGAACAGCAAACCTTCCCGCTGCAGCAGCGTAGCAAGCAAGCTGTACAGCGATCGACCCTTCCGCTCCGGTGAACAGTAGCCGCCGGTGCAGATGATTACGTGCCTGGAATACGGCTCCATTGGTCGCGGTAAAGCTGTCATATTCAACGTATAATAATCGCACTCTAAAAACAGATGTTTTATGACCACGATTGACCCTACTATCGCCACCAAGCGGTATGCGCACCCGGAAGTTCTCGTAAGCACAGAATGGCTCGCCGAACGACTCAAAGACGACGCGATCAGAATCATTGAATGCGACGAAGACGTGCTGCTGTACGAAGTCGCACACATCCCTGGCGCGCAGAAGCTCGATTGGCACGCAGATCTCAACGATTCAATCATTCGCGACTATGTCGGCCGCGAACAGTTTCAGGAATTGTTGCGCGCGCGCGGGATCGACGAATCGAAGACGGTCGTGTTTTACGGTGACAAGAGCAACTGGTGGGCGACGTACGCGTTCTGGGTTTTTCAGTTGTTCGGCTTTACCAACGCCGTACTTCTTGACGGCGGTCGGGCCAAATGGGAAGCCGAAGGCCGGCCGATGACGACGGAACGACCATCCTTCCCACGCACATCGTACGATGCTCCGCCCCGCGCCGATGAGAAGATCCGCGCGTTCTTTGACGATGCGAAAGCACAGTCAACCGAACACAAGCCGCTTCTCGACGTGCGCAGTCCGCAGGAGTTTACGGGGGAGCGCACACACATGCCCGACTATCCGCAGGAAGGAACGCTTCGCGGCGGACACATTCCAGGTGCGCGCTCGGTTCCGTGGGCGCGCGCTTCCAATACCGACGCGACGTTCAAGTCGGCGGCTGATCTGCGTGCGATATACGAGCGCGAGCAGGGGCTCACTTCAGGCGATGACATAATCACGTACTGCCGAATCGGCGAGCGCTCCTCACACACGTGGTTCGTTCTGAAATACTTACTCGGGTATCCAAATGTCCGTAATTACGACGGCTCGTGGACGGAATGGGGCAACGCAGTACGTGCCCCAATCGAGATTGGCGCATGAGTGACACGATTCCTGCAGCGGCCCGGGTAGTCTGGGCAGGTGAAAGCAGGTTCGATGTCGGCGGCGTGAACGGCCCTTCCGTCCGTTTCGACGCGTCAGGCAAGACTGGACCGGGACCTGTCACTTCCCTGCTCGCAGCGCTGGGCGGTTGCGTGAGCGTGGACGTCGTCGAGATCCTCGCGAAACGCCGCACACCTGTGGAATCGCTCACCGTGGATGTGAACGCCGAGCGTATCAATGCAACGCCGCGTCGCGTGGTGAGCGCGACGCTCAATTTCACCATCAACGGCGCAGGCATCGACCGGGTTCATGCAGACCGCGCGATCGACTTGGCACTTACCAAGTATTGCTCCGTGCGTGACTCGCTGCGCGAAGATATCCCTATTGGCTGGACGCTCACGCTCAACGGCGAAGCGCCGCCATCGAAGTAGGCACAAACCGCTCTCCACCTCGGGACGGACACCATCTCCAAACTCGCACTCACTCGGCTCGGAGTTATCGGTACCAGTACCAACGTCGGGAAGACGGTGGTGGCATCGGCGGTGATAGTCGCGATGCGAGAGACTGGCGCGCGCGTCGCTGCGAT
>JBDTAB010000109.1:0-3683 GCA_039924865.1 Gemmatimonadaceae bacterium
CCGCTCCAGCCAGTGTTGAGGAGCCAGACGTTGGAGCCGTGCTCGCGAAGTAGCTTGCCGAGCATGTGTGCGTATTTGGCGGCTGGCCAGACGAGAAACACGGCACCGAACGCGGCGCTGAACGTTGCCTGTGGTTCGGTAACTCCGCGTTCAGTGCCGGCGACCTTGGCTGTATAGCCGGAAAGGAAGTAATACATCGCTTGTTCCGGGCTCAGCTTGGAGATGGGCGGGAGCACGCCGAATGCGTCAGCGGTGAGCAGCACCACGTTCTTGGGATGGCCGCCGCGTCCGCTCGGCACATGGTTTGGGATATACGAAAGCGGGTATGACGCCCGTGTGTTCTCCGTGATGGACTGATCCGCGAACTTGATCTTCTTGTTTTCATCCAACACCACGTTTTCCAGAATCGTCCCGAACATCTGCGTGGTTCTGTAGATGTCCGGCTCAGTGTCGGCTGAGAGATTAATGACCTTCGCGTAACAGCCTCCCTCACAGTTGAACACGCCATCGGCGGACCAGCCGTGTTCGTCATCGCCAATAAGATCGCGTCCTGGATCGGCGGAGAGCGTTGTCTTGCCAGTGCCAGACAGTCCGAAGAAGAGCGCAGTGTCGCCGGCCTTTCCGATGTTCGCCGAGCAGTGCATGCCTAGCACGTCCTGCTTCGGAAGCATGTAGTTCATGACCGTGAACATCGCCTTCTTCAGCTCGCCAGCGTAGCGCGTGCCTCCGATCAGAATCATGCGCTTGGCGAGATTCAGAACGACGAAGGTTCCGGTTCGCGTTCCGTGCTTTGCTGGATCTGCCTGCATCTCCGGTGCGTGCAGCACTGTGAAGTTCGGAACGAAGCTGGCGAGCGTGGCGCGTTCCGGGCGAATGAACATGTTCCGGACGAAAGCCATCTGCCACGCGTTGGGCGATACATAGCGTACCGAGAGTTGGTAGTTCGGGTCGGCGCCGCAGAAGAGATCCTGGACGAAGAGCTCTGGCTGATCGTTCAGGTACGTTTTGACATCCGCGAGGAGCACTTCGAAGTGAGCGGGGTCCATCTTTCTGTTGACGTCGCCCCAGTCCACATCGTTGTCGGTGGATGGATCGCTTACCAGGAACTTGTCCTTTGGCGACCTGCCCGTGTGAGGCGCGGTGACGGCGGCAAACGGCCCCATGTCAGCGAACTGGCCTTCCTGCCGGCGTGCGGCTGCACCGAAAAGCTCAGGAGGGACCATGTTCAAGTGAACGGTTCCCTTGGGCGTCAGCCCCTGATCCTTTAAAGAATTTGCGGACATCTATATTCTCTTCCATTGAGTGTGAATGTTGTCGCAGCGCGGCGATAGCGCAGTCACAGCGTCGGCTCTACGCGGGGCCGCTGCTCGCGCTGTTGTGCGTCGACTACGGCCACCGCAGCCATGTTGACGATTTCCTGGAGATCCGCGCCCTGTTCAAGCACATGCACGGCGCGATCCATTCCCACCAGGATTGGGCCGATAGCGGTAGCGCCTCCGAGATGGTTCAGGAGCTTGTAAGCTATGTTGCCAGCGCTTAGATCCGGAAATATCAGCACGTTCGCTGGCTCTTTCAGCGTGCTGAACGGGTAAGTCTTGCTCAGGATCACTTCATCCACAGCTGTGTCGGCCTGCATTTCACCGTCCACCATGAGGTCGGGATAGCGGTCGCGCAGAATGGCGACGGCATCGCTCACCTTTCGGGCGTCGGGGTGCTTGACCGAGCCGAAATTTGAGAACGACAGCATCGCCACGCGCGGCTCGATTCCGAGCATACGCGCCAGGCGCGAAGCGCCGTACGCGATCCTCGCAAGCTGTTCGGCATTGGGGTCGATGTTCACCGTCGTGTCGGCGCAGAAGACCACAGTCTTCTCGAACACGAGCATGTACAGGCCGCTCACCAGTCCGGTTTTGGGATGTGCGCCAATGACTTCGAGCGCCGGCCGGATTGTCTCCGGATAGTGCATGTTGACGCCGGCCAGCAGGGCGTCGGCGTCGCCGCAGGCTACCATGCACATTCCGAAGTAATTCGAGTTGTACAGTTGGTGCTGTGCCTCGCCCAGGCTGAGACCCTTGCGCTGCCGCCGATTCCAGAGGTACGCAGCATATTCGTCGCGCTTCGCTGAAGCCGCCGGATCCTCGAGCACCACGTCCGTGATGTTGATGCCATTGGCACGTGCGATTTCGCGGATCTCTGCCGGATTCCCGATCAGGATCGGCTCGCAAATTCCCTCGTCCACGAGTTGCTGCGCGGCGCGGATGACCTTGGGCTCGTAGCCTTCGGTGAATACAACCCGTTTCGGATCGCGCTGTGCGCGGTTGATCAGCCCGCGGACGATGCCGCGCGCGCGCCCGAGCCGGCTTTCGAGCTTGTCGCGATACTCGTCCAGGTCGATGAACTCCGACGTCGCGCCACTCGCCACCGCCGCCCAGGCCACTGCTGGTGCAACCCAGAGCAACACGCGCGGATCGAATGCAAACGGAATCAGATAGTCGCGTCCGAACTTGACCGATTCGAGCCCGTAAAGACGTGAAACGCTCTCTGGAACGTCTTCCTTGGCGAGGTGCGCGAGCGCGCGCGTTGCCGCCATCTTCATGACCTCATTCACCTCAGTCGCATGCACGTCCAGCGCGCCGCGGAAGATGAACGGGAATCCGAGAACGTTGTTTACCTGGTTGGCGTAATCGCTTCTCCCGGTTGCGATGATCGCGTCGGAACGGACGGCGCGAATCTCATCCGGGAGGATCTCCGGCATCGGATTCGCCAGAGCGAAAATGATGGGATTGGGCGCCATACGCGCGATCATCCCGCCATTGGCTGCTCCCGCTACCGAGAGTCCTACAAAGACGTCAGCATTCACGAGCGCGTCGGCGAGCGTTCGTGCATCTGTGGCGTTCTCGAAGCGTGCCTTGTATGGATCTATTTCACCCGGGCGCCCCTTGTAGATCACGCCGTCACGATCGCACATGAGAATGTTTTCTCGACGAACGCCGAGCCGCACGTAGTGTTCCGCTGTCGATATTGCCGCAGCGCCCGCGCCGGAGAACACGACGCGAACATCGGCAATGTCGCGTTCGGAGACTTCGAGCGCGTTGATTAGTGCGGCACCGGAGATGATTGCGGTACCGTGCTGGTCGTCGTGGAAGACGGGAATCTTCATCGTCTTCCGGAGCGTCTCTTCTATGTAAAAGCAGTCTGGGGCGCGAATGTCCTCCAGATTGATTCCACCAACCGTTGGTTCCAGTAGCTGGCAGAATCGGATCACGTCCTCCGGATCCTCGGAGCCAACCTCGAGATCGAAGACGTCAATGTCCGCGAACTGTTTGAAGAGGTTCGCCTTGCCTTCCATGACCGGCTTGCCGGCAAGTGCTCCGATGTTGCCAAGGCCAAGCACGGCGGTCCCGTTGGTGACAACCGCCACCAGGTTTCCGCGCGCCGTGTAGCGCCACGCCTCCTCTGGATTTTTTGCTATCTCCAGACACGGCTCGGCCACTCCGGGCGTATAAGCCAGGGAGAGGTCGCGCTGGTTGTTGAGCGGCTTCGTGGCTACGACGGCAATCTTGCCGGGCCGGCCGGAACTGTGATAATCGAGCGCGTCTTGTCGTTTCATCTAAGGCTTCCAAAGATCGCATGCCGAGTGCCCGCGGCGCCACCCTACGTCCAATTTGTGATATTTCGCGTTT
>JBDTAB010000110.1:0-2553 GCA_039924865.1 Gemmatimonadaceae bacterium
AACCGTCCCATGAATCGAAGTGGGCCGAGAGCATGACGTATTCGTTTGGCTTCTCGCTGCCCTTGATCTCCGCGATCGTGTTGAATACCGGACGCTCGCCAAGAAGCTGCGCGTCGAGGTTCATGCGGATCTTTGGACTCTGGTGGTTTTCCGTGAGGCGGAAGACGAGCCCGTAGTCCTCGCAACTCAATGCGACCGTGGGTGCCTTGGTGTTGTAGGTCTCAAAGACTTCGATGGTGCCCCAGGCGTCCTTGGGTCGCGAGGTGATCACGCCGGCGACTCCGCCTTCCTCCAGCCGCTTGCCGAGCTCACCGCCGCCGAGGGCGAGGCTGTAGCCGGTGCCGCGCACGTTGCGCCCGCCCCACTCTCGGGTGACCTGCGCGCGAAGGCTATCCATTCTGACTTTGGACTCTGGCGTGGCATTGGTGGCCCAGTCCTCGCGCGGCCGACAGGTTGGCTGCGGCGCGGAAACCAGAATAAACTTTCCGCGTGCCTGTGGTAGCCATTTCACGAACTCGGTGCTATCGGCAAAACGCGGAAGTATGATCGTCGTGGTGGTCAGGTCACGACCGCCAGTGCCCGGGCTGTATCCCACCATCTGTCCTTCGAGCGAGCGGACGCGAGGCGAAATCAGATCGATATGCGACCATCCGCGTCGCCATCCGCGCCATGTGCCATACTGTTCGTTGCGCGCAGGGATCCCCCACGCCTTGTACTTGCTGAGGAGCCAGTTATTGCCCTCAACAAGCTCGTCACCGCCCTGCAGCCGCGGTCCGACGGAATCGAAGAGTGCCTGAGAAAGCTTCTCTACGTGACTGCTGTCCATCCCGAGCGCCCAGATCCGCTTGATGATCGGGTCGTTGGTGGGAAAGGACTGCGCGTGCAGTGGAACGTACGGCGCAGCGAGGAGGGCGCCGAAGAGGAGAGTCTTACGAAGCATGCTGACCAGAGCTGGGGGTTGGCCCGCGAAACGTGGCGAGCGGTCGAAGCCTGGTCGCACCGTTGCGACCAGGTCGGGTACTGCAGCGCTTTACGACCCAGGACTGGAACTTCTTCCCAGGACGCTTGCGGACAAGAAGATACCGTCCGAGTGCGGATTTCTACAGGTAGATACGCGGCGCACCACGATAACGTGGTACGCCGCTGTGATTCCCGCCAGAGCCACGCCGTTACCAGATGTGGGGCACGACGCTCTGTGGCCGGACCATTGGATCTCCGGGTTTGCAGTTGAATGCCTTCGCGAAGCTCGGCATGTTCGAGACGGGACCGTTAGTCCGCCACCTATCCGGTGAATGCGGGTCGGTGGCCGCCCGCGCCAGGAGCGCCTGCGGACGGGTGTGCCCGCGCCAGGTCTGGGCCCAGGCGATAAAGAAGCGCTGCTCGGGGGTGTAACCGTCGATCATCTCACGCTTGCCCGTGCGATTGAGCGCACGTTCGAGAGCGTCGTAAGCGGTGAGCAGGCCACCGTAGTCCGCGATGTTTTCACCAAGAGTGAGCTTGCCGTTGACGTGGGTTGTATCGATCTGGATGTATCCGTCGTACTGATCTACGACGCGCTTTGCCTGTGCATCGAAAAGCGCGGCATCGGCCGGTTGCCACCAGTCGCGCAGATTTCCCTCTGCATCATAGTGCCGCCCTTCATCGTCGAATCCGTGTGTCAGTTCGTGACCTGCCCAACTGCCACCGAGCGCGCCATAGTTTGCGGCCATGTCGCCGCTGGCATCAAACGTCTGCGGCAGTAGCGCACCCGCGGGGAAGACCATCTCATTCACCGACGCATCGTAATAGGCGTTTACTGTCGGCACAGTCATTCCCCATTCAGTCTTGTCGACGGGCTTGCCGGGCCGGTTTACGGTGCGGTTCCACTCGAACGTATTCGCTGCGAAGATATTGTTCGCGAATGGCCCATCGGTAACGCGAAGGGCAGAATAGTCACGCCATTTATCGGGGTAACCGACCTTCTCATTCATGCGTGCAAGCTTGTTCAATGCGTACTTGCGGGTGGGTTCTGACATCCACGTAAGTGCAGCGAGTCTATCGTGAAACGACGCACGAATGTCGTCGATCACCTGCTTCGCCGCCGCTTTTGCGGACGGAGGAAATGTCCGATCGACATACGCCTGACCGAGCGCCTCGCCGATCTCGCGATCGGTGACGTGCAGGCAGCGCTGCCACCGCGGTTGCATCTGCTTCGCACCGCTGAACACTGAACTAAAAGCGAAGCTCTCGTTTGCGAATCCAGAACTCAACCACGGCGAAGCCGACGCGACGAGGTGATAGCGAAGGTACGCTTGCCACTGATCCAGCGGCGCCGTTTTCACAAGATCGCCTGCACGGGCGATGAATTGCGGCTGCTCAAGATTGACAAACGCAATGGGTGCGGTGAGCGCGATCGCGTGCATGTATGCTGGCCAGTCGAGTGCAGACGAAATTTGCTCGAGACTCGCCAACGATGTCTTGTGGTACGTTGCATTGGGATCGCGCATCGCCACTCGCGTCATCGATACCTTCGCAAGTTCGGTTTCGAGATCCATGACGCGACGCGCATCGGAA
>JBDTAB010000111.1:0-29025 GCA_039924865.1 Gemmatimonadaceae bacterium
TCCAGCCAGGTCAGGAAGTCCGCGTCCGCGCCAAGTCGCGCGAGCAGGCCTCAATCATCGTTTCGATGGATCAGGCTTCGCGCGGTGCACCACTTTCATGGATCGCCGTCGACAAGGAATCGTTCAGCGGCCGGATGTTGGAACGCCCAACGCGCCCAAACATCCCGATCGCAGCCCAGGAGCAGCTGGTCGTCGAATTGTATTCCAAGTAAGGTACGGCGCGGCTCCGCCGCGCCTCTTGTTTTAAACGAGGCCCTAACCTTCGTACCGACTTACCACGCGTTAGGGGCGGGGTAACGGTTAAATCAGAAAACACACATCATGGCTAACGCAATAGATCTCCGCGGGCTCGTTCGCCCGCAGCTGGTAGAATCCACCAAGCGCGAGGACACACCCAACGTCGCCGAGTTCCGGCTCCAGCCGCTCGAGCGCGGCTTTGGCTATACACTCGGCAACGCGATGCGTCGCATGCTTCTGTCGTCACTCCGTGGAACCGCAGTTTGGGGATTCCGCATAGACGGCGTCGTGCACGAACATCAGACGATCGCCGGTGTGGTGGAAGACGTTCACCAGATCATCGCCAATATCAAGACGCTCGTACTTAGCCTTGATGACGCGCACGAGAGCACTGTCGTCCGCATAACGAAGAAGGGACCGGCCGACATCAAGTCGAGCGACATCCAGGGTGCTGCTGGACTCACGGTTTTCGAGCCCGACCACCACCTGTTCACGCTTCAGGACGATCGCGATATCACGTTCGAATTGTTCGTCAACCACGGCCGCGGCTATGTAGAGGCCGACCAGCACGTTGTCGACAGGAATCTTCCCGTTGATCTCGTTCGCGTCGACTCGATCTACAATCCCGTACGCCGCGCGAATTTCAGCGTCGACGCTACTCGCGTCGGCCAGCGCACTGACTACGATCGGCTCACGTTGCTCGTGGAGACCAACGGTACGATCACGCCCGAGGAGGCAGTGAGCTACGCAGCAGCGCTGGCGCAGACCCACTTCCAGTACTTCGCCGGATTCGGCTCGCACACCTCCGCACCAATTACGGCCGGAACTGAACTCGGCGGCAACGACGCTGCAAGGCTTGCACAGCTTCTCTCGACGCCAATCGAAGATCTCGAGTTATCCGTTCGCTCCGTGAATTCGCTCAAGAATAGCGAAATCCGGACGCTCGGCGATCTCGTCAAGCGCACCGAGGATCAGATCCTCGATGTGAAGAATTTCGGCAAGAAGTCGCTCAACGAAATTGCTGACCTTCTCGAACGCGAGAATCTGAATTTCGGAATGAAGTTCGAGCAGTCAGAAGACGGTGTGCGGATCACGGATCGTGGAACGCCGCCAAACAAGGCCGCGCTCGCCGAAGCCGCCGTCGGCGACGACGACGAGTAGGACGCGGGTTTCCCGCGCCTAATTTATATGATGTACGATTTTGGACCCTTGAGGAATCTTTAGATGCGACATAGAAAAGTCGGCCGAAAGCTACGGCGCACTCCCGAACAGCGACTCTCGCTGCTCAGGAACCTCGCGCAGTCGCTCATCCAGCACGGCGCGATCGAGACGACCGAGGCCAAGGCCAAGGAACTCCGGCCATTCGTCGAGAAGCTCATTACCCGCGCAAAGGAAGGGAGTCTCCACTCCCGCCGCCTTGCCGCGCGCCATGTTCAGCAGCGTGCGGTTAACGACAAGCTGTTCCAGGAAGTCGCACCCAAGTTCGCGACCCGACAGGGCGGTTACACGCGCATCCTCAAGACCGGTCACCGCAAGGGTGACGGCGCTGAGATGGCGCGCATTGAGTTCGTACCGGAGGCCAAGTAACCATGAAGACGCCGAAGACTCAGCTCGCTGAAAAGCGCATCAAGGGAATCGAGCGCAACAAGTGCTACGCCTGCGGTAAGGGCGTTACATTCGGAAACAACGTCTCGCACGCCAACAACAAGCTTCGCCGTACCTGGAAGCCAAACCTCCAGGTCGCACGCGTCGCCGTCGAAGGCACGATAGTCAAGGTAAAGGTCTGCACCAGCTGCCTTTCGGCTGGCAAGATTGTCCGCGCTCCGCGGAGTCAGGCGGTAGCCTGAACCGCTTGTCCGCTTCAGATTCCTCCTCAACCGGGGCGACTCGTCAGTCGCCCCGTTTTTGTATCTTGGAAGGTCGAAATGCCAAAACGTACTGACATAAATCGCATCCTTGTCATCGGATCCGGACCCATCGTCATCGGGCAGGGCGCGGAGTTCGACTATTCCGGAACGCAGGCTATCAAGGCGCTCAAAGAGGACGGCTACAACGTGGTCCTCATCAACTCGAATCCGGCGACGATCATGACCGATCCCGAATTCGCTGACGCCACGTACATCGAGCCCGTCACCCCAGAGTTTGTCGAACTTGTTATTGCCCGGGAGCGCCCCGACGCACTGCTGCCGACGATGGGCGGTCAGACGGCTCTGAACGTGGCGATGTCGCTGTCGCAAAATGGGGTGCTCGACAAGTACGGCGTAGAGTTGATCGGGGCAGATGAGCGCGCAATCCGGACTGCGGAAGACCGAGCGCTGTTCAATGAAGCAATGAAGCGCATCGGACTCCAGGTCGCTCGCGGCGGCACCGCAACGACACTTGATGAGGCACTCGTGCTCGTCGAGGACAGCGGTTTCCCTGCGATCATCCGTCCGGCATTCACGCTTGGAGGAAGCGGTGGCGGAATCGCATACAATCGTGACGAGTTCGAGGAGATAGTGCGGCGCGGACTCGATCTCTCTCCCATGAGCCAGGTGCTCGTGGAGCGCAGTTTGATTGGATGGAAGGAATTTGAACTCGAAGTAATGCGCGATGCCGCGGACAACGTTGTCATCGTTTGCTCGATCGAGAACCTGGATCCGATGGGCGTCCACACCGGTGACTCGATTACCGTCGCGCCAGCGATGACGCTCACGGATCGTGAGTATCAATTGATGCGCGACGCGTCCGTTGCGATCATTCGCGAAATTGGCGTTGCGGCCGGCGGTTGCAACATTCAGTTCGCCGTCAATCCCGCCGATGGCGAGATGATCGTGATCGAGATGAATCCGCGTGTGTCGCGATCATCTGCGCTAGCATCAAAAGCCACCGGATTTCCAATCGCACGTATTGGAGCCAAGCTCGCCGTTGGGTATCGCCTTGATGAGATTACGAACGACATCACGCGCACCACGCCGGCATCTTTCGAACCGGTGCTCGACTACGTTGTCGTCAAGTGTCCGCGGTTTGCATTTGAGAAGTTCACTTCGGCCAAAGCGCGCCTTACGACTCAGATGCAGTCCGTCGGGGAGTCGATGGCGATCGGGCGCACTTTCAGGGAAGCCTTTCAGAAAGGATTGCGAGCGCTCGAAATCGGCCGCTCAGGTTGGGAGATCGGGGCAAGGCTGATCGACGATAGGTTGTCCGACGACTCGGCGGAAACGCTGCGGGCCGCGCTTCGTCAGCCCACGCCAGAACGGGTGTTTCAGGTCAAACGCGCAATGCTCGCCGGGTTCAGCGTCGCCGAGTTGTTCGAGCTGACTGCGATCGACCCCTGGTTCCTGGAGCAGATGCACAGTCTGATTGAGGCTGAGCGGCGTTGGACTGCGCTTCCGGAAATCACTGCCACTGAGATTCGGCGTGCAAAGCGCATGGGCTTTTCGGATCGCCAACTCGGTGATCTACGCAGCGTGTCCGAAGGTGAGATGCGCGCCACGCGATGGAAACTCGGTGTGCGCCCTGCTTACAAGATGGTTGATACGTGCGCCGGCGAGTTCCCATCCGCCACGCCGTATCTCTACGGATCCTATGACGAGGAGAACGAGGCACCGCCGACCGGTCGCAAGTCGGTCGTGATCCTTGGCAGCGGCCCCAACCGCATCGGTCAGGGCGTTGAATTCGACTACTGCTGCGTACGCGCGTCGCTGGCACTTCGCGATCAGGGTTTCGAAACGATCATGATCAATTCGAATCCCGAAACGGTGTCGACCGACTTTGACATTTCCGACAAACTGTACTTCGAACCTCTCACGCTTGAGCACGTGCTTGAGATTGTTGATCGTGAGAAGCCAATTGGAGTGATCGTGCAGCTTGGCGGCCAGACGCCGCTCAAGCTGACACGCGGCCTCGAATCGGCTGGCGTTACAATACTTGGAACGTCGCCCGACGCAATCGACATTGCCGAAGATCGTCAGCGGTTCGACGCCATAGCGCGCAAGCTTGGAATCAGGCAGCCCGAGAACGGAACAGCAACCAGCGTCGATGGCGCAATCGAAGCCGCGACGCGGATCGGCTATCCCGTGCTTGTGCGCCCGTCGTACGTTCTTGGTGGCCGAGCGATGGAAATTGTGTACGATGAGGATTCACTCCGGCGTTATTTCGAGCGCGCGGTGCGAGTATCGGAACATCGTCCGGTACTTATCGATCAGTTCCTCGAGGACGCGTTCGAGGCGGATGTCGACGCAATATCGGACGGCGATCAGGTGGTGATCGGCGGAATCATGCAGCACATCGAGGACGCTGGAATCCACTCTGGCGATTCTGCATGCGTACTGCCGCCGTACCTTATCGGTGAAGACGAGCAGGACACGATGCGCCGTCACACTGTTGAACTTGCGCATGCGCTCGGCGTAGTCGGCTTGATCAACGTTCAGTATGCGATAAAGAACGACGTAGTGTACGTGCTTGAGGTAAATCCGCGCGGCAGCCGAACCATTCCGTTCGTCTCGAAGGTGATCGGTGTTCCTCTCGCGTCGATTGCCGCGCGCGTAATGGTGGGTGAGAAGCTTGCTGATATTGGATTTACAGAAGAGATCATCCCGCCGTATGTCGCCGTCAAAGAGGCCGTGTTCCCATTCAACA
This sequence comes from Gemmatimonadaceae bacterium, assembly GCA_039924865.1. GTDB lineage: Bacteria > Gemmatimonadota > Gemmatimonadetes > Gemmatimonadales > Gemmatimonadaceae > Fen-1247. Next base: position 4,858 of record JBDTAB010000111.1, read on the forward strand.
AGTTCAGGGAATTCGATCCCATTCTCGGCCCCGAAATGCGATCCACCGGAGAAGTGATGGGCACCGCTGAGACATTCGGGAGTGCCTTTTACAAGGCACAGCTCGCGGCAGACAACGGGCTTCCAATCGAAGGCTCCATCTTCGTCTCTGTAAACGATTCGGACAAAGCGACCGTGACGCCGATTGTGAGGCGATTCCGCGAGCTCGGATTCGGTGTGTACGCTACCGAGGGCACCGGCCGCCATCTGCGCAAGCTGGGCATTCCAGTAACTCGCGTGTACAAGGTGCATGAAGGTCGCCCCAATGTCATCGACCTGATCGTGAACGGTACAGTGCAGCTTCTGATCAACACGCCAATGGGCAAGCGCGCACAAACAGATGACTACTCAATGCGACAGGCCGCGATTGCGCATCACGTTCCGTATACTACGACTCTATCCGCCGCGAACGCAGCGTGCGATGCGGTGCTCGCCATGCGATCGCGTCCGGCGTCGGTGACGCCACTGCAGGAATGGCATTCACGAATCGATCGCACCGCGGGTATCTCGTGAGCGAGGACGTGTTCATTCACGAATCCGCGTTCATCGACGACGGAGCTCAGATCGGATCAGGCACGCGCGTCTGGCACTTCTGTCACATCCTTGGCGGTGCCGTTATTGGTGAGCGTTGTTCACTCGGCCAGAACGTGGTCGTGATGAACGGCACGCACATTGGCAACAACGTCAAGATTCAGAATAACGTGTCGGTGTACGAGGGCGTTACTCTGGAGGATGATGTGTTCTGCGGCCCATCGATGGTGTTCACCAATGTCATCAACCCGCGTAGCCACGTGTCGCGAAAGAACGAGTACCGCCGCACGTTGGTAAAACGCGGTGCATCGATCGGCGCGAATGCAACGATCATTTGCGGAGCCACACTTGGTGAATTCAGTTTCATCGGTGCCGGCGCGGTGGTATCGAAAGATGTTGCGCCGTACGCGTTGATGGTTGGTGTGCCGGCGCGACGCATCGGTTGGGTCTGCGAGTGCGGGGAGAAACTTCCCGACGTTGCGGCTCCGGGTTGCGAGGCGTGCGGCAAGCAGTATGTGAATCACGGTAACCGGATCGCCCGTGTCTGAGAACTTCCGGATCGCGCTGGTCGGCTGCGGTCGCATATCCAAGAATCACTTCGAGGCCATAAGTCGAATTGACGGCCTCGACCTTGTAGCTGTCGCAGATATAGTTCCAGAGCGCGCTGAGGCGGCCGGAGCGGAGCAGGGAGTGCCGTCGTTTACGTCACTCGAGGCGATGCTGGCCGGCGTGCGGTGCGACATCGTTACCGTCGCCGTTCCGTCCGGACTGCATCCCACGCTCGGAATTCTGGCCGCCGAAGCGGGCAAGCATGTAGTGAGCGAGAAGCCGATGGCGATCTCGCTCGAATCGGCTGACGCCCTCATCGAAGCGTGCGTGACGAATAATGTGCGCCTGTTTGTCGTCAAGCAGAATCGCTTGAATCCCGCGATCCAGCTCCTCAAGCGCGCAGTCCGGAAGGGGCGCTTTGGTCGGATTCATTCCGCCAACTGCACCGTGCGCTGGGCTCGTCCGCAGGATTACTACGATCAGGCCCCCTGGCGTGGCACCTGGGCGATGGATGGCGGCGCGTTCATGAATCAGTCTTCCCACTATGTTGACCTCGTCCAGTGGCTTGCAGGGCCCGTGGAGAGCGTCATGGCGATGACTGCGACTCAGGAGCGAAAGATCGAAGCCGAGGATTCCGGAGCGGCCGTGCTGCGATTTGCGAACGGCGCGATAGGGGTAATCGACGTCACGATGTTGACGTACCCGAGGAATCTCGAAGGCTCAATAACGATTCTCGGTGATCGGGGGTCCGTGAAGATCGGTGGGACAGCGGTCAATCGAGTTGAGACGTGGATCTTCGAGGACTACGACGACGATGACAAGCTGATCGAAGCCGCCGCGACCACGCCGCCGACAGTGTACGGATTCGGACACCAGGGATATTACGAAAACGTGCTGCGGGTACTTCGGGAGGGCGGTGTGCCGGACACTGACGGACGCGAAGGACGGAAGTCAGTCGAGATCATACTCGCCATTTACAAATCGGCCCGAACAGGCCAGCTGGTACGCCTCTAGCAACTCGCTGCGGCTTGCGCCATAGCGCCTCCGGTGGTGTTGCACGCGTGCAACAGGTGTGCAGCACGTGCGCAACCTGGCGACTAAAGATGGAGCGATTTCTAAAACCGAACGCGTTTAGATCAGACAATTTGCCTTGTTATCGATCTAATATCGTTATAAAAACGCGTCTAAAAAGACGTAAAGTCTCATAAGCCGTTTGTTTATATTTGGGCAGGGTTAATGCCATCGCGCAGAGTTAGGTTGCGCCGCGCTCAAGCGGCGGCTGTTTTACTTCTGATCCGCTCGCGCGGGGCATTTTGATGAATCGTTATAGGATCCTTGCACCAACTGTGGCTTTGGCCGCAGCGTTCTTCGTTATCGCGCCTCTCGGCGCACAGACTGTGGTAGTTACACCCTCCAATCTTCAGGGTTGGGGAACTGTCGATCAAGCCGGTACAGGAACGGCGAACATCGACGGAGTGGCGCCTAGAAGCGGGAATGGTTCGCTCGACCTGACCATGCCAACGGCCAACGACAAGAACTATTTCGGCACCCTTCTATCAACGCCGCAGTCGCTCGGGAGTGTCACGAGTGCCAGCTTCGACTGGATGCGCTCGAGCACGTCGACGGTTCCGGCTGACCTGGCGCCCACGTATCATCTCCTGATCGCGGCCAACAACGGCGGCACTGTGCAGTACAGCGATCTGGTGTGGGAGTGGGCGTACAACAACCCGGCCAACTCCGCTGGTACCGCCGCAACCGACCAGTGGACAACGTCCGACATCACGAACGCAGATTTCTGGCGTTCGATGAGCGGTCCGTCGAACACCGACTGCCAGTCGCTCAACTCGAACGGCGGAAGCCAGAAGTGGTCGTCACTCGCTAACTGGAACAGCACGTGCTACGCTGGTCAGGACGCGATGGTATACGGGATTTCGGTTGGGTATGGTCGCGGCCCAGCCGGCAGTTTCCAGGGCTATGCCGACAACATGCACATCGGGTTCGGCAGCGATATCGGAACCACGTATAACTTCGAGCAGGAGCAGTCGACGGTTCCAGAGCCGTCCTCCTTGGCACTCCTCGGAACCGGCCTCTTCGGCCTCGTCCCGATGGTTCGTCGTCGCCGGAAGCGGTAGACAGGACGCTACCCTTGCAGAAAGTCAAAGGCCCCGATTTAATTCGGGGCCTTTCTTTTTTCGTGGTGAATTCTGTACGTCGTGGGCCGGTTAGTCTCTGCCTGCGCGTGCCCCTGTCTCCGCAACGGCGGCACCGATCAGAGTCGCGGAGAGCCGCCTTCCACCGATTTGTCCCGGCTCTTCTCTCCCAGCAGCCTGGTCATGAACCGCTGGCCCTCCGACATGCGCTCGATTTCCAGCGCCATCGCCTCGACAGCGCGCTCAACCCGCTCCAGGCGCGCGTCGGCCATCTCGCCGACGGAGAGCATCCGGGGGTCCCGGGCTGCCTTCTCGATGCGACGCCCGTAGGCGCGCGCCACCGGAAACCCTATGAACACGATCGCCGCGACAAGGATCAGGGTCCCGTCGCGGAGTATCATGTGAGCTGTGTATGCATCCATCCTTCCTCCGGGCTGCGGCTGCCGGTACGCCCGGGCCCTTTCCATAGAGGAAGTTAATTGACTTCGACTCCCCCGACCGGCGATCTTTAGAGGCTGTATCAGCACTATCTGGCCGACCGGCCGGATGGTGCCCTTCGATAGTGCCATTTCTACTGCCAGGCCCGCTAATTTCATGGCCGTACCTCTTCTTGACCTCAAAGCCCAGCACGGTGCGATCCGCGATGAAGTTCTCGCAGCGATCATGCCAATTGTCGATGGGCAGACATTCATACTCGGCGAGCCCGTTGCGCGATTGGAACGCCTCGTCGCTGATCTCTCGCACGCCAAATACGCGATCGGATGTGCCAACGGCACGGACGCCATCCTCCTGGCTCTTCGCGCTCTCGACATCGGTCGGAACGACGCAGTTGTAACCACACCATTCACCTTCTTCGCGACCGCTGGCGCGATCCACAACGTCGGAGCGCGACCGGTCTTCGCGGACATCGATCCGGAAACGTTCAACATATCCGTCGAGTTGGCTGACGAAGCCGTAAGCAACACGCCGGATGCGAAAGCAGTGATCGCAGTTGATCTGTTCGGACAGATGGCCGCGATCGACGGTCTCAGAGCTACACTCCCCGACAACATGCCGATAATCGAGGATGCGGCGCAGTCGATCGGCGCCAGCAGAACGGTGAATGGCAAGCGCGCTATGGCGGGCGAAATCGCCGACATCGGAACCTTCAGTTTCTTTCCATCCAAGAATCTCGGTGGATACGGCGACGGCGGCATGGTCGTCACTCAGAGCGATGAGCTGGAGGCAAGACTGCGTCGGCTTAGAACACACGGTAGCGTGAAGACATACTTCCACGAAGAAGTGGGATACAATAGCAGGCTCGACGCGCTACAGGCCGTGGTCCTCGAGGCAAAGTTGCCTCACCTCGAAGCCTGGAGCGCGGCGAGACGTCGCAACGCGTCGCTCTACGACAATGCATTCGCGGATCTCGGCGGTGTACGCACGCCGGTGATCGACAGCAACAACGAATCCATATACAACCAGTACACACTACGCGCTGAACGGCGCGATGATCTGCAGGCGTTTCTCAAGAAGCGTGGAATCGGGAATTCCGTCTACTACCCGCTCCCGCTGCACATGCAGCCGTGCTTTGCCTACCTCGGCTACGAGGAAGGCGATTTCCCCGAGAGCGAGCGCGCATCAAAGGAAGTTGTATCGCTGCCGGTATACCCGGAGCTAACCGATTCACAGCGCGACGAGGTCATCTCGGCCGTTCGCGCTTTCTATGGCCGTTGAGGGCCCAAATAAGCATGGATAACAAGCAGCGTCTTATTGGCAAGATTTCCGATCGCTCGGCTGTGATCGGTGTCGTCGGACTTGGTTACGTTGGCCTCCCGCTTGCCGTCGAATTCGCCCGCGCAGGCTTCAAGGTCATCGGATTCGACGTGTCACAGCGCGTTGTCGATTTGCTCAACTCTGGCAAGTCACACATCCAGGATGTTCCAAACGCCGATCTCGCGGCCGTCGTGGCTTCCAAGATGTTCGAGGCCACAACGGATCCCAAGCGCATCAAGGAGATGGACTGCGTTTCGATCGCAGTGCCCACGCCCCTCGTCAAGACTCGCGACCCAGACATGAGTTATGTCGTTGCCGCCACGGCGACGATCGCAGAGTCCGCGCACGGCGGGATGCTTGTGGTTCTCGAAAGCACGACATACCCGGGCACGACCCGCGAACTCATGCAGCCCAAGCTTGAGGCCGCCGGTCTTAAAATTGGCGAAGATGTGTTCCTCGCATTCAGCCCCGAACGTGTCGATCCCGGCAATCCGATTTGGCACACCAAGAACACACCAAAGGTGGTGGGCGGAATCACGCCAGCGTGTACGGAGGTAGCTACCGCACTGTATCAGAGCTGCCTCGACACCATCGTCCCGGTTTCCTCGACGGAAACGGCCGAGCTCGTCAAACTTCTCGAGAACACATTTCGCTCGGTCAACATCGGCCTTGCGAACGAAATGGCGATCGTTTGCGAGAAACTAGGTGTCAACGTCTGGGAAGTAATCGACGCAGCCGCGACCAAGCCCTTCGGGTTCATGAAGTTCACGCCCGGCCCCGGAATCGGCGGTCACTGCATCCCGCTCGATCCCCACTACCTCGCGTGGAAGATGCGCACGCTCAATTACAAGACGCGTTTCATCGACTTGGCGAGCGAAATCAACTCGCAGATGCCGGCACTCGTGGTGGAGAAGGTTGCGCAGGCGCTGAACCATGAGCAGAAAGCGGTAAACGGCAGCAACGTTCTTGTCCTTGGTGTCGCATACAAGAAGAACATCGATGATATGCGCGAGAGCCCGGCGCTGGACGTCATCAAGTTGCTGGAGGAGCGGGGGGCGAAGGTAACGTTCCACGATCCGCACGTTTCGACCTTCCGCGAGGACGGTCACACGTTCACGAGCAGCGATCTTACCGATGACGCGCTGAAGAACTCCGATGCAGTTGTCATCGTAACGGATCATGACGCCGTGGATTACAAGCGTGTCGTCGATCTTGCCCCGCTGGTCGTCGATGCCCGGAACGCAACGAAGGGTCTCAAGTCCAAAAACGGGCGCATCGTACCGCTCTCGGCAAACGCCGCATAGTTCGCAGTGGATATCACTGTCGTTGGTACTGGTTACGTAGGCCTGGTCGCCGGCGCGTGTCTGGCCGAGACCGGCAACACGGTTGTGTGCGCTGATCTGGATGCCGACAAGATTCACCTGCTCAAGCAGAATAAGATTCCGATCTTCGAGCCCGGACTTGATGCGATAGTATCAAGAAACCAGGCCGACGGTCGGCTGACCTTTACCACGGATGTCGTTCGCGCGATCTCGGCGTCTGAGGTCGTTTTCATCGCTGTTGGCACACCGCCAGACGAGGACGGGTCGGCCGATCTTACGCACGTTCTGGCGGTCGCTGAAACCATCGGGCGATCCATGACCCGCGAGACGGTGGTGGTCACCAAGTCTACCGTTCCGGTCGGGACAGCGTCGCTCGTCAAGGCTGCGGTGGCCAGGAATGCCAAGTTCCCGTTCCACATCGTAAGCAATCCCGAGTTTCTGAAGGAAGGGGCGGCGGTTGAGGACTTCTTGAAACCCGATCGAGTGGTACTCGGTCTGGACAGCGACTTCGCCAGAGCCGCGATGAGCGACCTCTACGCTCCGTTCGTGCGAACAGGACGACCCGTGATCTACATGGACATCCCTTCGGCGGAGATGACCAAGTACGCGGCCAACGGCATGCTGGCGACCAGAATTACCTTCATGAACGAGATCGCGGCCCTTTGCGAATCGACCGGAGCGGATGTCGATCAAGTACGGCGCGGACTTGGAAGCGACACCCGGATCGGCCCCAGTTTCCTCTTTCCTGGTCCGGGCTACGGTGGCAGTTGCTTTCCAAAGGATGTGAAGGCGCTCGTCCGGACCGCGTCGCAAGCCAGCGTTCCGCTGGCCCTGCTCGCCGCTGTGGACAGCTCGAACGAACATCAAAAGCGTCGCCTGGGAGAAAAGGTGAGGCATGCACTCACGTGTGACCTAGTTCCTTACATTAGAAGTGATAACGCACCTAGCGGCAATCATTTAGCAAACTCAGATGGGAAAGTACTTGAAGGGGTGCACATCGCAATTTGGGGCCTTTCCTTCAAGCCCGGCACCGATGATATGAGGGAAGCTCCATCGCTCGTGCTGATCGAGCAATTGCTTGGATGGGGCGCAACGGTTTGTGCTCACGACCCGGCAGCGATGGACGAGGCAAGGCGACGGCTCGGTGTTCGCGATGGAGCGATCTGCTACGCGGAAACGGGGTATGAGGCGTTGAACGGTGCCGATGCGCTCGTAATCGTCACAGACTGGAATGAATACCGGCATCCCGATTTCAGCCGGCTCAAGGCTACTTTGAAGCGGCCGATTGTGGTTGATGGCCGCAATCTTTATGACCCACAAAAGATGTCAAATATCGGACTCAATTACTTCTCGATCGGCCGCCGATTCGTCGGTGTCCAGGAAACCACCGCGTGAATCGTGTTCGCCGCTCGCTCGTAGCACTCGTGCCTGGTTTGGCGCTTGTCGTAATGACCGCCTGCCAGCACCCCTTCGACCCCAAGGTATACGAGAGTAAGCCGGAGGTTTTGTATGCCACGTCAATCAAGCTTTTCAACACGCACAAGTTCGACGATGCCGCGAAGGGGTTCGAGCTTCTGACGCACGACCTTCCAGCGCGCGATTCGTTGCTGCCGCTGTCCTATTACTACCTGGGTCAGTCGCAGGAGAAGAATGGCGACCACCTACTGGCCGCCCAGAGCTTGACCCGCGTATCCGAATCGTTCCCGGATGACACCCTCGCGGCGATAGCGCTTCTCGCCGGCGGTCGGTCCTATGCCAAGATGTGGCGAAAGCCGGAACTGGATCCCACATACGGCAAGGCGGCGATGAACACATTCCAGACATTGATCGAGTCGTACCCGGACTCGCGTTTGGTTCCAGAAGCGACAAAGCTGCTCGCCAAGCTGGACAACATGTTCGCCATCAAGGACCTGACGGTTGGTGAGCACTACGTCCGGCGCGGTGCGTATGACTCGGCGATCATCTACTTGAAAGACGTTATCAAGGATCATCCCGCCGCGCCGGCGACGCGGACCGCGTATCTAAGGCTGCTCGAGGCCTACCGAGACATCAAGTACACGGCGGATGCAAGCGATCTTTGCACCGCTGCCCTGAAGGCGTACCCCAACGACGGGGAGGTACGTAAGCAATGCGGCTCGGTGTCTTCGGCGGGAGCTTCGACCCCCCACATGTAGGGCACTTTCTGGCGGCCATCGACGCCGCCGAGCGCCTTGAACTCGATCGCGTGATCTGGGTTCCCGCCGCGCAGCAGCCGCTCAAGGTGGCTGCTCCGCACGTTGCATCGGCGGAGCAGCGTTTCAGGATGGTCGAGGCAGCAGTGTCCGCGAGCAAGATCTTCGAGGCGAGCAGGATCGAAATCGATCGGCGCGGGTTATCTTACACGGTTGCGACCGTACAGTCGTTCGCCGAAAAGTGGCCGAGCGCGGAGTTGTATTTGCTGCTCGGAGAGGACGCCTGGTCACACTTTGATGAGTGGCAAGAGCCCGAGAAGATTCGGACGCTCGTTCAAATAGAAATTCTGGCGCGGAAGACGGCGAGTGATTTTGCCGGTCGCGTCATTGAGGTTTCATCGACTGAGGTTCGTGCGCGGGCGCGTGCGGGGCGGTCGGTGCGCGGCTTCGTGCATGACGCGGTCGCGGAGATTATTGACTCGGAAAGGTTGTATCAATGGTGACAGCAGATGTAACGAACATCATCCGTAGCGTCTTCGGTACCCGGCATGACCGGGAACGCCGTCGCATGCAGCCGTTGGTTGACACGATCAACGGCGTGTACGAAAAGATGCACGAGATGTCGGACGAGGAGCTCCAGGGTCAGACGGCAAAGTTTCGCGCGCGGCTGCACGAGGCGACGCAGGATCTCGAGGCGCGAATCAAGGACCTGAAGGAGCGCAAGCATGGCGCGAGTTCTGCGGCCGAGCGCGAGAAGATTGATGACGAGCTGGGCGGCGCCGACGGTCGTGGCGGAGTGGAAGGTGAGCTCGGAGCCGTGGTCGCGCGCACGCTCGACGAACTCCTTCCGGAAGTGTTCGCGACTGTGCGCGAGGCAGCGCGGAGGCTTTTGGGTACCACTGCCAACATCACGGGCCGCGACGAAGTGTGGAACATGGTGCACTACGATGTGCAGCTCGTCGGTGGTGTGCAGCTTCATCGCGGGCGCATTGCCGAAATGGCGACTGGTGAGGGAAAGACGCTCGTAGCGACACTTCCGCTGTATCTCAATGCCTTGCCTGGCAAGGGCGCCCACCTGATCACCGTCAACTCGTATCTGGCGCGTCGTGACTCCCAGTGGATGGGCCATCTGTACACCTATCTTGGCCTCACCGTTGGCTGCCTGGACGACACGGAGCCCGGAACCCCCGAGCGCCGAGCTGCTTACGAGTGTGACATCACATACGGCACGAACAACGAGTTCGGATTCGACTACCTGCGTGACAACATGGTTGTGTCGCTGGAGCAGCGTGTTCAGCGCACCCATGCATACGCGATCGTCGACGAAGTGGACTCGGTGCTCATCGACGAGGCCCGCACTCCACTCATCATCTCCGGACCCGTAGGCAACGAAGTAGATGAGGCGTACGCGCAGCACAATGGCGGTGTCGCACGGCTCGTTCGCATGCAGACCGAGCTCGCCAACACTCTCACGGCGGACGGCGAGCGAGCGTTGCGTGATGGAGACACCGACACTGCGTCGCTCTTGTTGTACAAGGCGCGTCTCGGAGCACCCAAGAACAAGCGGCTGCTCAAGCTGTTGAACGAGCCTGGCGTCAAGCAGTTGGTGCAGGGGATGGAGCTGAAGCATATTGCCGACCGTCGCATGACGGCGAGCCGGCAGGAGATGCGCGACATTGAAGAGGATCTCCTCTTTGTTCTGGATGAGAAGGGGCAGCAGGTTCACCTGACTGACCGCGGCATCGACTTCATTTCGCCCAACGATCGCGACCAGTTCATCCTGCCCGATATTTCGCAGCAGGTACACCAGATCGACCACGATCCGGATCTCAATCCGGCCGAAAAGATCGAGCGGCGGAACAAGATAAATACGGAGTACGCCGCCAAGTCTGAAAAGCTTCACATCATCCATCAACTCCTTCGCGCGCATTCGCTGTACGAGAAGGATGTGAACTACGTTGTACAGGAAGGTGAAGTTCTGATCGTCGACGAGTTTACCGGTCGCACGATGCCGGGCCGGCGGTGGTCGGAGGGTCTGCATCAGGCTGTTGAGGCGAAGGAAGGTGTGAGCGTAAAGGGTGAGACACAGACGCTCGCGACGATCACAATTCAGAACTACTTCCGCATGTACGACAAGCTGGCCGGCATGACCGGTACGGCTGAGACGGAGGAGTCTGAATTTCACCAGATCTACAAGCTTGGCGTCGCGGTCATCCCGACCAACCGACCGGTGATTCGTGACGATCGCAACGATCTCGTCTTCAGGACTCGCCGGGAGAAATACAACGCCATTGCCGACGAGACACTTCGGCTTCACAAGCTGGGTTTTCCGGTACTCGTTGGAACGGTGAACGTCGACGTTTCCGAAACACTGTCAAAGTTGTTCAAGCGGGCCGGAATTCCGCACAATGTTCTCAATGCGAAATACCACCAGCGTGAGGCAGAGATCGTTGCGGAGGCGGGCCATCCCGGCGCAGTCACGATCGCGACCAACATGGCGGGTCGCGGAACGGACATCAAGCTCGGGCAGGGCGTGACGGAGTCCATGCCGTCACAAGTGAAGGATCCGGAAGGCAAGGTCGTTGATGTGATGGAGATCGGTGGCCTGCACATCGTCGGTTCCGAACGTCACGAGTCGCGCCGCATCGATCGGCAGTTACGCGGTCGTGCAGGACGTCAGGGCGACCCAGGCTCATCGCAGTTCTTCCTGTCGCTCGAAGACGATCTCATGCGATTGTTCGGGTCCGACAGGATCGCCAAGCTGATGGACGCGATGGGCGCGAAGGAAGGCGAGGTGCTGACGCACTCCATGATCACGCGATCGATCGAGCAGGCTCAGAAGCGCGTCGAGTTGCAGAACTTCCAGTCGCGCAAGCGTCTGCTGGAATACGATGACGTGATGAACCAGCAGCGTGAGGTTGTGTACTCGTTGCGGTCATTCGCGTTGGACGGCGGCGAGGAGCTTCGCGGTGAAGCGGAGCGGATGATCGAGAAGGCCGTTGGCTCGCGTGTCGAAACGATGCTTGCGGAAACGGCAGTGGATGGTGCGTTCGACATCGAGCTGCTTCGCCAGGAGCTGATGCAGAACTACATGCTCCTCGTTCCGGAGTTCGAGAAAGCAGGCGAGTGGCCGACCACAATCCCGATGGCACGTCAGGCTGCGGTTACGGCTGCTGATGTCGCTTTCAGAGCGAAGATGACCGGTCTCAACGAGTTCGCCGGACGGCTGCTGTCGCTCGTAATGCTCAACGTGCTGGACGAGAAGTGGAAGGACCACCTGTATGATCTCGACCAGCTTCGGAACGCAATTCATTACCGTTCATGGGGCCAGCAGGATCCGCTCGTCGAGTACAAGCAGGAAGCGTATACGATGTTCGTGGATCTGATGCAGGATATCCAGCACACGTTCACCGAGCGTTTCGCACGCGCACAAATTGTGTTCGAAGGTCAACAGCAGGGCGCCGACGGCGCTAACGCTGCCGGAGCGCGCGGCCCATCGGCTGCGGCGCCGCCGGCTCCGAAGCGGCATTACAGCGCACTGGGAATCCTGGAAGATGACGAGCCAGTAGCTGAGTCCGGTGTGGAAGAGGACATGGACATCGGGCCCGCAGAAACGCCGACGCATGAAGTGGCAACGACGCGCCCGGATCCAGCTGTGGTCGGACTCGGTCGTCAGAAGTCGTTGACGCCGCAGGCGCCGGCTGGCGTGCCGGGAGTGTCGGGCGCTGCCTCGGCAACTGGCGCGGACTGGACCAACGTCAAGCGAAACGATCCGTGTCCGTGTGGGTCGGGCAAGAAGTTCAAGAAATGTCATGGGGCAGTGATGGCGTAAGCCAAGCGCGGCGTCCATCGCTCACGCCTGAAAATGATGCGGCGTGGTTGTGACGGCCTACGCGCGATGTACCGCGGTGTGAGTATGCATGGTGGACACTTTCAAGGAGCGAAAATGTCCGCCGTTGCTATTCGCGAGCTACCAGTGACAGAGCGTCCGCGTGAACGACTCCGACAGCATGGCGCTCAGGCGCTCAGTGCTGTCGAGCTGGTCGCGATATTATTTGGTTCCGGAGGCGACGGCAGATCCGCGATCGACCTGGCGCACGATGTGCTCGCCGCGTCACAGGGATCGTTGCGCAAGCTTTCCTCTCGACCTGTCGCCTCACTTACTTCTGTCGCGGGCGTGGGACCGGCTCGTGCCGTCACGGTGCACGCTGCGCTGGAGCTTGGCAGACGCATGATGACGGAGCACCGTGAACAGGGAAGACCAATGCGCGAGGCGCGTGACGTGTACGATGCGTACTCGCTGCGCATGCAGGATCTCCCGGTCGAAGAGTTTCACATCGCGACACTCGACGCGCAACACCGTTTGGAGAATGATATTCTTGTCACGCGCGGAATTCTGAACTCGTCGCTCGTTCACGCGCGCGAGGTGTTTCGCCAGGCAATCGCGGAAAACGCGTACGCGGTAATCCTGATTCACAATCATCCATCGGGCGACCCGACGCCGTCACCGGAGGACAGGCTCGTAACCTCGCAGTTGGTGTCCGCCGGAAAGCTTTTAGGGATCGACGTGCTGGATCACATTATCGTCGGTCGCGGCAGGTTCACCAGCTTCGCAGAATGCGGAATTCTGGTCTAGAAAGGGTCGGCAGGCGACGGCCACGCCAAAGGTCGCGACGAGATCAGCCCGTACCCGAGTCGCCTCGTTGCCGCGTTGCCGCGTTGCCGCGTTGCCGCGTTGCCGCGTCGCCGCGTCGCCGCGTTGCCGAGTCCAGGCCGGGGGCGCCAAAGTTGGGCATCCGCAGCCGACCAGGGGAGCCAAAACGGCTCCCAATTGTCTGTGGATCCGTCCCTGAGCCCGGGAGGACCGCTTCCCGCCAATTCCGGAGCCAGAGCCGGTTTTCGGCGAGCCGCCCACAGGCCATATTGAAGTATGCCGACAAGTGTCGTGCGGACGGAGCCGGCGCCGGAAAGTGCTCTGATTCCGGGCTGGGACTTCTTGACCGACCCGCTTCCCGAGCGGATCGACTTGGAGCAGCTCCTCCGCGCCTACAGGTTCAGTGAGGACGCGCACCGGGGCCAGAAGCGGCGCTCGGGTGAAGACTACGTGCTGCACTGCGTTGCGGTCGCCAAGATCCTCGCCGGCCTTAATCTCGATACAACGACCGTCGTCGCCGGTCTGGTCCACGACGTGATCGAGGACACGCGATTCACTCTCGTAGACATCGAGCAGCATTTTGGGAAGGAAGTCGCAGCCATTGTCGATGGCCTCACCAAGATCGAACATCTTCCGGCGCACGCACCGCAGGAGGCGCAGGTCGAGAATTATAGAAAGCTGCTGCTCTCGATCGCAAAGGACGCACGAGTCATCATCATCAAGCTTGCGGACCGGCTGCACAACATGCGCACGCTGGAATCGCTGCCAGATGAAAAGCGCCGGCGCATCGCACTCGAGACGCGCGATCTGTATGCGCCGCTCGCGCACCGCTTCGGGATGGCGCAGGTTCGTTGGGAACTCGAAGACCTCGCATTCAAGCATCTGGAAACGGACGCGTATCGGCATCTTGCGCGGCTCGTTGCTCAGAAGCGTGCGGAGCGCGACGACCTCGTGGAGCGCATGCGTGAGCCGCTCACCAGGGAAATGGCGCGGGCCGGAATAGCCGACGTCGACATAACCGGTCGACCAAAGCACCTCTGGTCGATCTACAAGAAGATGATGAACCGCGACAAGCCGTACGAGGAGATTTACGATCTTCTGGCGATACGCGTCCTCGTCAACAGCGTTCCGGACTGTTACCACGCGCTGGGCGTGATACACGATGGCTGGACGCCAGTGCAGGAGCGCATCAAGGACTATATCGCGCAGCCCAAGTCGAACGGATACCAGTCACTGCACACGACGGTGTTTGGCCCCGGACGCCAGCTATTTGAAATCCAGATTCGCACGCGCGAGATGCACCGCACCGCGGAATACGGCATCGCTGCGCACTGGCGTTTCAAGGAGAACGCGCGCAACTCCGACGAGCTGGACAGGCACCTTCAGTGGTTTCGCCAGGTGCTCGAGTTGCAACTCGACGCGAACAGTCCGGACGAGTTCCTGGAGTTCCTCAAACTCGATCTGTACCAGGACGAGATATTCGTGTTCACGCCCACGGGTGACGTGATACAGTTGCCCAAGGGGGCTACGCCGATCGATTTCGCCTTTGCCGTGCACACTGAGGTTGGTCTTCACTGCAGCGGAGCGCGAGTGAACGGGCGGATGGCGCCTCTCTCTCGCGAACTCCGGAATTCTGATACGGTAGAAATCATCGCGTCTCCGTCGGCGCGGCCAAACCGGGACTGGCTCGCCCACGTACGAACGGGCCGTGCTCGGCATCGCATCAAGCAACGGCTGAGAATGGAGGAGCAGAAGGCTTCCATCAAGCTCGGTCGCGAGATGATCGACAAGGAAGCCAAGCGCCGCCGCGTCGCGCGGCCGACTGACGACGACCTTGAAAAAGCAGCGAAGGTGTTGAAGCTCGCCGATCGCGTCCATCTTGTGAGCGCGGTCGGTCAGGGAGAAGTCAGTGGCGGAGACGTCATCCGCAACTTGCACCCTGAAATCGATGCGGGAAAGGAACCGCCGCGCCCCAATCGCCTTGAGCGGCTGGTGGATCGCGTCCGCGGTACTGGGCGTGGAGTTCGCATTCAGGGCGCGGATGGCTTGCTGGTGCGCTACGCACAGTGCTGCCAGCCGGTACCAGGCGACCCTGTGTCGGGTTACGTGACGCGTGGCCGAGGCGTGAGCATTCACCGTGCGGATTGTCCCAACCTGATGCTGCTTGACGACGAGCCCGAGCGCAGGCTGGAGATCGACTGGCAGGAAGTGCACGGTGAGCGATTCCACGTCAGGCTGGCTGTCGAAGCGAGCGACCGGCGTGGCCTATACGCGGATATCGCCACGGCGGTGAGCGAAACCAAGACCGACATACGCAGCTTCGAGATGAAGAGCGAGGATACGCGAGTCTTCGGCGTGATCGAAGTTCAGGTCGAGAACCTTCCACATTTGCGGAAGACGTTGCGCGCAATCCGGCGCGTGAAAGGTGTGACGGAGGTCACGCGCCGCGAGCAGATGGCTGACTGATGCGGGTCACAGTGTCGCTCCCCGAGTGTCGCCCAAAAGCGCTCGCGGGCACGGTGTCTGCTGAAGTAGGTTGATAGATGCCCCGCAAGCGCCAGTACGAGCTCGACCGACCTTTGATTTTACTCTCCAACCGGGAGCCGTACGAACACGTGTACAAGGCCGGTGGGGTCGAAATACGGTCGCCGGCAGGCGGTCTTGTATCTGCGCTGGACCCGATCCTTCAGCGAACCAACGGAACGTGGGTCGCCTGGGCTTCAGGAAACGCCGACCGGCGCGTCGCTGACGATTCGGGACGAGTCTCCGTTCCACCGGAGAACCCATCGTACACGTTGAGACGCGTGTGGTTGTCTGAAGATGATGTAGAAGGGTTCTACCTGGGCTTCGCCAACAGCGCCCTTTGGCCGCTGTGTCACCTGTTTGTGAGCATGGTGGACATTCGCAGGAGCAACTGGGAGAGCTACGAGCGAGCCAACAGGCTGTTCTCAGCCGCGGTCGTCCAGGAATCAGAGCGGGTCGGCGGCGCGCCGATGATCTGGATCCATGACTATCATTTCGCGCTGGTCGCGGCCCACGTGCGGCCGATGGTACCAGACGCGCTAATCCATCAGTTCTGGCACATTCCGTTTCCTCCGCCGGATGTGTTCGGAATACTTCCGCTCGGCGTTCAGAGCAGGCTGTTGCACGGTATGCTGGGCAACGATCTGCTCGAGTTTCAGACGGACGGCTATGCCCGCAACTTTGTGGACTGCGTGCTGCGGACAATACCCGACGCCGAAGTAGATGCCGATCAGGGCGCGATTGTGTTGCATGGGCGTAGAACTCAGGTCAGCGCATTTCCAATCAGCATCGATTTTGTGGAGTGGGAGCGACTCTCGGCGTTGCCGCGAACGCTGGAGGTTCGCAGGACGCTGCGTCAGAGGTATGCTTCCGGTGGGCGCCAACTCGTGGTCAGCGTCGATCGAATGGATTACACCAAGGGAATCGTCAGGCGGTTGCGCGCGCTCGAGCACCTGTGGAAGGATCACCCAGAGCGGCGGGGCACCTTCACCATGCTGCTTGTGGCCACGCCGTCACGCACTGACATACCTGCTTACGCGCGGCTGGAGAGCGAAGTGTTGGAGCGCATCGCGCGACTGAACGATGAGTTTCGCACGCTCGACTGGACGCCGATTGTGCTCGTGCACGAGAATGTCGACGCTGATCTGCTTGCGGCAGTCTATGGTGCGGCGGACGTATGCGTGGTGTCGTCACTGCAGGACGGAATGAATCTGGTAGCAAAGGAGTTTATAGCATGCCGCCCGGACGGAACCGGCGTTCTTGTTTTGAGCCGTTTCGCGGGTGCTGCTGATGAACTCAACTCAGCGCTTCTGGTCAATCCGTTCTTCATCGACGCGTTTGCCGATACGCTCGCGGTGGCACTTGACATGCCGCGCGAGGAACGTGCAGCCCGGATGACGCTACTTCGGCATCGGGTCTCAAACGCGACGGTCGAGGACTGGTTGAACTCAATTCTCGCCGCGGCGGACTCTGTTGGACGTTCCGTCGAAGATGATGCGGCTACGTTGTGAACCACGCAACACCGGCTGAGCTCGCCTCGCGACTGACCGGTACCCCCCTCATCGTCATGCTTGATATCGACGGCACTCTCGCGGACATCGTGGAGCATGCCCTCGATGCGAGAGTACCCGACTCGGCGCGGGCTTCCTTACGTGGGCTGATCGCTGCTCGCGCACGGGGCGTTCATGTCGCCCTTGTTACGGGACGGTCCGTCCAGGACGCCAGGCGGATGGTCGGTATCGAATCGGTACCGATTTATGGAAACCACGGAATGGAACGGTCGTTGTTTGCCGGCGACGTTGACGGGCGCACGGCGTCCGATGACGCCACTCGTCGACTTCGGGCGTCACTTGCGGACTTGAGCGCGATAGAGCGCGACTTCCCCGGTACCAGTCTCGAGGACAAGGAGTTCAGCTTCTCGCTGCACTACCGCGCCATGAACATGGTGCTTCTGCCCCGTCTTGAAGCGCGTGTGTACGGTGTTGCTGAACGGTTTGGGTTGCGCGCGTCGCCGGGCAAGCGTGTATTCAACATCGTGTCGACCTCGAGCGCCAACAAGGGCGACGCAGCGCGTGAGATTGTGAGGGATGCAGGAGGAAACGCGATTGAGGCCTCGATCGTTTTCCTGGGCGATGACGTGACAGACGAAGACGCGTTCCGAGAGCTCTCGTCGCTCCAGAACGCGCTGACAGTTCGGGTCGGTGACGTGGAGCCCGGCACGAGTTCCGCCGCCAAGCTCTGGGTCGACGACGTCGCAGCGGTGCACACGCTGCTATCGATGTTGGTAGCGTCGCGCACGTGAAGGTCACCTCGTCGTCGACGGACTATCTCACTGCAGCGTGGTCTTCGGAGCCGACATCGGGCTACGCGACTTCATGCCCGTTGGCGCCGATGGAAAGAGGCCGGCCTATCCGGAGATTCACCGCCAGGTGATATGCACGCGCGGGTAAATGGATATCTCCATCCGGTTCTCGCCGAGTTTCATTTACGCTCGGAAGTCGGCGCATGTCACACCGCGTCGCAATGGACTTCTGGCAACTGATGACGATGACGAAGCGGCGGCGCTAGCGGCGCCCTCAGATCTCCGGTGGCAACTCAGCGACGCTGGCGCGACGGCACAGCTCAGGCTTCGTGCGGGTGAGTCCGCGTGGTTCGTGCTGCGGTACGATGACGATGCAGTGCTTCCGCCCGATCACGAACGCGTAACGGCGACGGTCGCCATCAATGGCGCACCCGCGCTCGCAGAGGTTGGCCGCGGACGAGTGGGATAAAGGGTGTTTCCGAACGCTCGTTCCGATAGCGTCTTCGGTTAAATTTCGGTACCCATGGCAAAGTTCGAGTTGGTAGCACCGTTTGAGCCGGCCGGAGATCAGCCGAAGGCGATCGCGGAGCTGACGCGCGGTCTCGAGCGCGGAGACCGGTTCCAGACGCTGCTCGGCGTGACGGGCTCGGGCAAGACGATGTCGATTGCAAACGTCATCCAGGCGTACGGCAAGCCGACGCTCGTCCTGTCTCACAACAAGACGCTCGCGGCGCAGCTTTACGGCGAGATCAAATCATTCTTCCCGCACAACGCGGTCGAGTACTTCATCTCGTACTACGACTACTACCAGCCGGAAGCGTACGTGCCGACGACTGACACGTACATCGAGAAGGATGCTTCGATCAACGAGGACATCGATCGTCTCAGACTGCGCGCGACGTCGAGTCTCATGGAGCGCGATGACGTCATAATCGTGGCAACGGTATCTGCGATTTACGGACTTGGCGATCCAGTGCAGTACCGTGAGCAGATGGTCACGCTGTTGCAGGGGCAGAAGATTGCCCGCGATGATATTCTGAGGTCACTGGTAAAGATCCAGTACGGTCGCAACGACGTCGCGTTCGAGCGTGGAACGTTCCGTGTGCGCGGCGACACGGTAGAGATTCTTCCGGCGTACGAAGAGCAGGGAGTCCGCATCGAACTCTGGGGTGACGAGATCGAGAGGATCAGCAAGATCGATCCGCTCACTGGAAACGTGATCGCCGCACTCGAGCGCGCGGCTATCTACCCTGCCAAGCACTTCGTGACGAGCCGACCCACAATAGAGCGAGCGGTGCGCCGCATTCAGGCGGAACTCGCAGAGCGGTTGATGGAGCTGCGCAACACGAACAAGCTGCTCGAAGCGCAACGACTCGAGTCGCGCACCAACTTCGACATCGAGATGATGTTGGAGATCGGTACCTGTGCGGGAATCGAAAACTACTCGCGACACATCTCCGGTCGTGAAGTTGGTGAGCGTCCAGCCTGTCTGTTCGATTATTTCCCTGATGATTTCCTGGTAGTCGTGGATGAGTCTCATGTATCTCTTCCACAAATTGGCGGGATGTTCAATGGAGACCGCGCACGCAAGCTGACGCTCGTGGACTACGGTTTCCGGCTCCCGAGCGCGTTGGACAACCGGCCGTTGACGTTCGACGAGTTTCTGTCACTCACGCCGAGGGCAATCAATGTTTCGGCGACACCCGGTGACATCGAACTGCGGTTGAGCGATGGTGTGGTTGTGGAGCAGATCATCCGTCCTACGGGGCTGGTTGATCCTGAAATCGAAGTGCGTCCGGTGCGAGGTCAGGTGGATGATCTTCTCAAGGAGATCCATCTGCGCGAGCGGAAGGGTGAGCGCGTGCTCGTCACTACGCTCACCAAACGCATGTCCGAAGATCTTACAGACTACCTGCAGCAGATGGGCGTGCGCGTTAGATACATGCACTCCGACATCGACGCGATCGAGAGAATGGAGATCGTGCGCGGCCTGAGGCTTGGCGAATTCGACGTGCTCGTTGGCATCAATCTCCTGCGCGAGGGCCTGGACATGCCTGAGGTGTCGCTGGTCGCCATCCTGGACGCGGACCAGGAAGGTTTCCTGCGGAGCGACCGCTCGCTTATCCAGACGACGGGTCGCGCCGCCCGACATCTCAACGGCCGCGCAATTTTCTACGCGGATCGGATCACGGGCTCGATGAAGCGCTGCATGGACGAGACTGCGCGTCGTAGAGCAACCCAGCTCGCGTATAACATAGAACACGGAATCACGCCGCGAAGCGTTATCAAGAGCACCGATCAGGTTCGGTTCATCACGCGTGTCGCGGATGCGCGTTCAGAGCGTCAGGGCCGACAGGCGGAGCAATCGCGCCGAGTCGCTGAAGCGTCGCCTGAATACTCGAAAATTGCCGATATCGACGCGCTGATCAAGACGCTTGAAGATGACATGAAGGTTGCGGCCAAGGATCTGGACTTCGAGACCGCCGCGCGGATTCGCGATCAGCTCTTCGAACTGCGAGCGCAACGAGACAACAAATCAAAGCGTACGTCACCATCGCTCGCGGCGTTGAGGAGCGAGTAATGGACGCTCAACATCACACTGTTCCTGGTCGCGCAGCTCGCGGCCATCTCGTAATGAGCGAGGATGAACTGGTACAATGGGGCGAGCAGTTGGGCGCGGATTCACATCCGCAACTCGTGATAGCATTGAGCGGTGAGCTCGGAGCTGGCAAGACGACTCTGGCGCAGGCGATCTGTACAGGGTATGGCGTGCGCGAGCCCGTCACGAGCCCAACGTATGCGATAATTCACGAATACAGCGCGCCGCGCTCTCCAGTATTCCACATCGACCTCTACCGCCTCGAGCGTGTCGAAGATCTGGAACAGATTGGATGGAGCGACATTGTCGTGTCGAACGCGCTGATAATTGTCGAGTGGCCGGAACGTGCCGGCGACATGTTGCCGCCCAATCATCTTCCGATCGTTCTGGATTATGACCCGGAGCGGCCGGATCGCAGACTACTGTTAGCCGGCTGATGCTCGGAAACGTTCTTATTCTGGAGACGTCGACCGAAGCTGGCTCGGTTGCGATCGCGCGTGAGGGTGCGCTCGTCGCTGAGATCGCGTTCGCCTCTCGATTGGCGACAACTGGCGCGCGCACCGAGGCGCTCGCACCGGCGGTGGTGGCGTGTCTTTCGAACGCGGGGATTTCGACGCGAGACCTCTCCGCTGTCGTTTGCGGCGCCGGCCCGGGCGGTTTCACGAGCCTGCGTGCGGCGGCCGCACTTGGCAAGGGAATCTGCTCGGCGCTGGGTCTTCCACTGTTCGGTGTTTCGTCGCTGGAGCTGCTTGGGCTGAGTGCAGATGTACCGGAGGGTCCGTTCATCGTTGCTGCGCACGCTGGAAGAAATGAATGGTTTGCGGCCGACGCCGCCCGTACATCCGACGGCGGCACGACGGTTGACGCCTGGTTTCTGGTAGGCGACGACGATCTTCGTGCGCATGCAGTTCGTTCGGGCGCGAGATTGGTAGGTCCGGGACTCGATTGCGATATCGCGCCGTGTGCTGGAGCTGTGATTGCCGCACTGACTCGTATTGAAGCGCGTGGGCCCGTCGATCTTGATGCATGGGAACCCGCGTACGGCCGGCTTGCTGAGGCGCAAGTGAAATGGGAGGCGGCGCACGGGCGGCCGCTGACAGCGTGATGATCATCTTCCAGAACGCAACGCGAGACCATCTCGCAGAAATTGTCCTCATCGAGCGCTCGTCGTTCAGCGATCCATGGACGTTGCGCATGCTGTCTACGCACCTCCAACCTGATTGTGGCAATACTTTCATCGTTGCCACCGACGATGATGCGGTGATCGGTTACGCGATCGCGAGAACCGTCGACGGTGAAGCCGAGCTGTTGAACATCGCGATCACGCAGGCCCGGCGCGGGGAGAAGCTCGGTGCGCAATTGCTAGACGCGATAGTCCACGCGTCCAGGACCGACGAGGCGCGGGAGATGTGGCTGGAAGTCCGCGCCTCGAACGCTGTAGCCCGTTCACTCTACGCAAGCCACGGATTTGTACAGATGGGCGTGCGCAAGCGATATTATGAGTCGCCGCGCGAGGACGCGATCGTATTGCGGGCGGATATCACCTCGACAGTTCGCAAAGAAACGATTACCAGAGCGGCACTCGGCTTTTCCGCTGAACCGCTTGATCCCATACCTTCACCGGCGACACACTCTCATCGCCAGGAGACAAAATGAGCCGAAGCCTCAACAAAGCAATGCTGATCGGAAATGTCGGTCAGGACCCCGAAATTCGCACGACAACAAACGGTGGCCGCGTGGCGACTTTTTCGCTGGCGACCTCGCGTTCATGGAGTGGCCCGAGCGGCGACAAACAGGAAAAGACCGAATGGCATCGCTGCGTCGTGTGGAATGCAGGCCGAGGCCAGAGTGCTGACAAGGGCATGGGCCTCGCCGATGTGGTCGAGAAGTACGTAAAGAAAGGCGACAAATTGTTCGTCGAGGGCCCAATCGAATACCGTCAGTGGCAGGACAAGGAAAACCAGACGCGATACACGACGGAGATCCGCGTTCGCGAGCTCGTGATGCTCAGTTCGCGCGGCGGCGGCGGAGACTTCGATGGTGATGCGCCTCCATCCCGCGCTTCGCGTCCAGCGGCTGCCAAGAGCGGTGCGGGGCAGAGTGGCGGGGAGTTCGAAGATTTCCCGGCGGCACTGAATGATGAGGACGACGATCTGCCGTTCTAAAGGTCAGCCATGACGTGTTCGGTATTCGTGGGTAGAATAGCTGATCCGTTGTGCGATTTGAAAGCGGACGGCCGGCGCTCAGCGCGCGTGCCGTCCGCTTTCGTTTGCAACTCAAGGCCGTACAGCCACAGTTCAACCGTTACCTGTCCGAAGGACATCGTACTTGCATGCTCCATGGACGCTGATACCTTTAGGATACTATTCACATTACATGTTTACTCACATGTTTCGCGCGTTCCTCCACTGAGACATTCCGTGAGTTACTTCGCGGAGATTATGACTTGAACAGTCGGTGAGGACCCCGTGAGCGGCAAGAAAAGCAACTCCCAGTCGACTAAGCCCCATCCCCGGAAAGTTCGTCGCGGGGACTCAAAAACTGGGGGGGGGGGTACGGTCGCGCCTGAGGTCACCTCCGAGGCGCTAAAGGCCGCCACTGGGCATGATCTGCCAGGCGTCGCGGGCGATGCAGCCACCGACTCTCGAGCCGCAGAGTCTCCAGTAACTGTAGTTGGGATCGGCGCGTCGGCGGGCGGACTCGCCGCGCTCTCCGAGCTCTTCCTTCACGTGCCGACGAAGACGGGACTGGCGTACGTCATCGTCCAGCACCTGAGCCCGACGCATGAGAGCACGCTCGCGGAGTTGCTGGGTCGGAGTGCCGTGATCCCGGTGCACCAGGCTGTCAATGGGATGCGCGTTAAGGTCGATTGTGCGTACGTGATTGCGCCGGATACGGAAATGACCCTCACCGATGGGCACCTCAAGCTGGTGCCGCGCGACCCGGATGCGCGCCCACCGCTCCCGATTGACGCGTTGTTTCGTTCGCTCGCGGAGGTGCAGAAGAGCCGTACGATCGGAGTCATACTGTCCGGAACGGGCTCCGACGGCGCGCTCGGAGTGCGCGCTATCAAGGGCGCCGGCGGAATTACCTTCGTTCAGGATCCCGCGTCGGCGAGCTCGCACGGGATGCCACTCGCTGCGATCGCGACTGGTTGCGTTGATGTCGTCGCGTCTCCGGCTAGCATCGCCGAGCAATTGGCGCGCTTGGGTCGGCATCCATATCTGCACCTTGACGGCGATGATCCAGACACTGCGGCGGAGGATAAGAGCGAGCACACGCCAGATGGGAAGAAAACCAATTCAGGCGATGGGGCCTCAAGCACAGCCGTGAACATGAATGCCGCTACGTCCGCTTCCAGTGGGCCGACGGCTGCATCTGATTCTGAACCCGATGCTGAGCGCGAACCGTCATCAGCGTCTTCGTTCGAATTCACGGGCGACGGCGCGGAGCAAGTTATTGCCAGTCTCCTTCGCCGCCAGTTCGGCGTTGACTTCAGTTTGTACAAGACCGGAACGGTGGAGCGACGCATCCGCCGTCGCATGGCGCTTCGCAGAGTTGACAGTCATGCAGC
>JBDTAB010000112.1:0-7562 GCA_039924865.1 Gemmatimonadaceae bacterium
AGTGGATGCCGCCGACCTGCTGTCGGAAGTAGTCCTCGCCATGGAGTTCAGAGGGTCCACGGATGACATCGGGATCACCGTCCACTCGCACCCGACGCTTTCGGAGGCAGTAAAGGAAGCGGCGCTCAACGTATCTGGGCGGGCAATCAACTTCTAGCGATTTCCTCGCCAACAGGAGCGGACTAGCTCCTGTTGGCGACTGAGTGCGAAAGTGTACAGAGCCGCACGATTAACGCGCGCACCGCGTGATCGTCCAAAGGGGGTGAGAAATCTTCTGGGCACTTCCCGACCCCGCCAACGCCTGACTCCAGGCATCTGGCTTGTGGCAGCAGCGGCCATCTGCACATCGTGCGCAACGGTTGCTCGGAACTCATCCGCCAGCGCGAGCAACGGTGCGACGCAGCTGCAATCGCTGCGCGAGCAGACTGCCGATCAACAGGTGATGCAGGTGTTGAACCGACTCGCCTTCGGTCCCCGTCCGGGCGACCCCGCTCGTGTGCGTGCAATGGGCGTAGATGCATGGATTGACCAGCAGCTTCATCCAGAGCGCATCAATGATGGCGCAATGGACGAATTGCTCGCGGGATATCCGGCGCTGCATAGCGATCAGTCCAAGCTCGCAGCGCAGTACACACTGGCAGTAGCGCAGAAACGGCAAGTAAAGCGCGATACTACGATGCTAAATGCAAATCAGGCCGCGGAGGTCGATGACCTGAAGCAAGCTCGGCAGTCTCGCGCGCAGCTTGTCTCTGAACTCGAATCGGAGCGTGTCGCGCGGGCGGTTGTGAGCAACCGACAATTACTCGAAGTGTTGACCGATTTCTGGGAAAATCACTTCAACGTGTTTGTCGGGAAGAATCAGATCGAGCCGTTTTACCTCGCCGACTACGACCGCACGATCCGCGATCACGCACTGGGCAAATTCCGGGATCTACTCGGCGCCGTAGCGCATTCGCCGGCCATGCTGGCCTACCTGGACAATGCACAGAGTCGCGCCAATCCCGGAGAACCAACCCTCTCGTCGAGTGGAAGGGGTAGTCCACTTCGAGTGCAGGCGGGCTTAACCCCAGCGAATGTTGAGATACTCATTCGGCGTCGAAATCTCAATGACCAGCAGGCGTCGCAGTTGCGCAAGCGCGCAGCAGCGGCAAAGAAGTCCGGATTGAATGAGAATTACGGGCGCGAGCTCATGGAGCTCCACACGCTCGGCGTTGATGGTGGGTACACGCAACAGGATGTTATCGAAGGTGCCCGCGCGCTCACTGGCTGGACAATACGGCCACCGGCGCAGGGCGGCGGATTCATATTCCGTCCCGAGTGGCACGATGCTGGAGCGAAGATCTTTCTGGGGCACACGATTGCGGCAGGCGGCGGTGAGGGCGACGGTGAACAGGTGCTCGACATTCTCGCAAAGAGCCCGGCCACCGCACGCTTCATCTCGCTCGAACTGGCACGGAGGCTGGTTGCAGATTCGCCGTCGACGGCTCTCGTCGAACGCGCGGCTGCGACATACGTGAAGACCGACGGCAACATTCGCGAAGTCGTCAGGACAATCGTGACGTCACCGGAGTTCTTTTCGGCGCGTGCATATCATTCCAAGGTCAAGTCGCCATTCGAAGTTGTGGTGAGCGCCGCTCGCGCTCTTGGTGCGGAGGCGGATACCTCGCCGAGGACCGCGCTGGCTATCGCGTATCTTGGTCAGCCCGTGTTCGGTCACAGGGACCCGAACGGTTGGCCGGAGACCGGTGATTCGTGGATGAACACTGGGGCGATTCTCAATCGAATCAACTTCGGTCTCGCTGTAGGCGCCAACCGACTACCGGGAGCGGATATTCATGCGCTTCCTGCAATCGACGCTCTCGATGGAAAACCGCGCGCGGTGCAGGTCGACGGGATCGTAGCAAATCTGCTTGGCGGACAGGCGTCGCCGGAAACACGGCAGATATTGATGAGCGGTGAACATCCGCTCGCGGCGAGTGCCGCCGTACATGCGGCAAACACGTCGTCCATGCGCGACAGTTCAGGCTCCGCCATGAACGGCGTGATAACGACGACGTCGCCGCGGGCGAATGGTGCGAATCGCGCGGTCGCCAAGCAGCAGGGATTGCAAGGGGTCGCACGAGGATCTGCGCGCAAGGCAGTGATGGGCCCAGTGCCGCAGCTCACAGGTCTTGCACAGTTGATTGGGTTTGCAATTGGGTCGCCGGAATTCCAGCGCAGATGACTGCGCAACGCTGAGAGGAAACTGCTCATGGACAGACGCGTATTTGTAAAATCGGGAGCGCTTGCGCTCGTCACGATGGGACTGAGCCCAAGTTTCCTGCGCCGAATGGCGTACGGAATGGAGCTGACCAAAGTGCAGAAGGGAAAGACGCTCGTCTGCCTCTTTCAGCGCGGAGCCGCCGATGGTCTGAACGTCGTCGTGCCACACGGCGAAAAGGCATACTACGACATGCGTCCCACCATCGCGGTCGGGCGACCGGGCCAGCAGGCGGGCGCGATCGATCTGGATGGATTCTTTGGTTTGCATCCCTCACTCGCCCCGCTCAAGCCACTGTGGGATCAGAAGCTGCTCGCGCCGATCCATGCAGTGGGAAGTCCCAGTACGTCGCGCTCGCACTTTGATGCGCAGGACTTCATGGAAACGGGCACCCCGGATAACAAGGGCACTCCCGACGGCTGGCTCAACAGGCTGCTTGCGGTCCAGGGTACGTGCCAGGAATGTGAAGCGGTTCCGTTTCGCGCCGTGGCGATGACGCAGCAAACGCCGCGCATTCTCGAAGGTCCGTCGGAAACGATCGCCATGAGCTCGCTCGGCGAGTTCTCGGTTCGCGCAACCGGCACCGAGGTCGAGCGATTGGAAGCGCTGTATCGCACTGGGAGTGCCGATCTGGTACATGGCACGGGGAAGGAAATGTTCGACGCCGTGAAGCTTCTTCATGCTGCCAATCCACAGCGCTACACGCCACGGAACAATGCTCAGTATCCCAAATCGCAGTTTGGGCAACGACTGATGCAAATTGCGCAACTCATCAAGTCAAACGTAGGTTTGGAAGTTGCGTTCGCAGATGTCGGCGGATGGGACACTCATGTAAATCAGGGCAACGGCACCGGACAACTGGCGGCGCGACTGGATGATTTCGCGACGTCGGTCGCAGCATTCACGCAGGACCTCGGCGATCAAATGAATGACGTCGTGGTGCTGACAATGTCGGAGTTTGGACGCACCGCTCGCGAGAATGGGAATCGTGGAACAGATCATGGTCATGCTACTGCGTTCTTCGTGCTCGGCGGCGGTGTAAAGGGCGGGAAGGTGTACGGCAAGTGGCCTGGGCTCGCTCCGGAACAGCTCAACGAAGGACGCGATCTCAAACTGACAACAGATTTTCGAACCGTGTTCAGCGAGGTAGCGGTCAAGCATCTTGGTGCAACACGAGTGGAAGCAATTTTTCCGGGGTTCACGGGCGGGCCACAGGAGTGGCTCGGGCTCGTGTGAGCGGAGAGGTGAGACGAGAGTAGCAAAACGCCCGGCTGCGAAGACCAGCCGGGCGTTCCTGTTTTGGGTTCAGGATACGAAGTGATTGTCTCGATCGACTACGGATGCTTGAAGATGCGCCTGAAGAGTCCGCCAATTCCCTTCCCGATCTTTTCGACTGCATTTGGGATGTTATCGAACACCGTACTATCGAGCTGTATCTCGGGCGGACCGGAGTGCACGGGGCATGGCGTAGTCGGTTCGGTACCGGGTTTGAAGTACTCCTTCTGCGTGATTGGGCACCATTCGGTAGCCTTGAATCCGGTACGCGCATCAATGACAACCGGTACCATTCCGGGAGGCGGATCCCACGCGTGCGGTGCAACGGGTTCCGTCCATCCGTTGGAATAGAAATCAGCCCATGCTGGAGCGGCGAGACGGCCACCTGAGGCGTTGTAGCCGATCGGGCGCGGTTTGTCGTATCCAAACCAGAAGCCGGCCACGACGCTCGGAGTATATCCGATGAACCAGACATCGGTTCCATCGTTGGTTGTGCCGGTCTTGCCGGCGACGAGTCCGTCGACGCCGAGATCACGGACCACGTTTCCAGTTCCGTAATTGACGACGGCCTGCAGCATCGACGTAATCTGATATGCGTCGCGCGGGTCCATCACGCGAACTCGCTGATTGTCGCTGCTCCAGAGGATCTCGCCATCTGACGCCTGAATGCGTCGAACCAGCCGCGGAGTCACGCGATATCCGCCATTCGCAAACGGGGCATACGCCGTCACGATTTCCATCGGGGTGACTTCAAGCGCGCCGAGTGCAGCTGATGGGACATTGGGAAGCTCGCTCTGAATTCCGTCGCGATGAGCGGTGTTGATAATTGCGGGAATTCCGACGAGTTGGCTGACGCGGACCGCCGCGGTGTTTTCGGAGCGCATGAGCGCGCGGCGAAACGTGACGTGGCCGCCGTACTGTCCGCCATCATTTTTGGGAGACCAGACGGTGTTGCCGACCTTGATCGAGATCGGCGCGTCTTCGACCTCGGTGGCCGGTGTATAGCCGGCCGCGAGCGCGGTCGCGTAGACGAAAGGTTTGAACGCGGATCCGGGTTGACGATGCGCAGACAGAGCACGGTCGAAGCCTCCGCGCTCGAACTGGCGTCCACCAACAAGCGCGCGGATGTCACCCGTTTGCGGATCGATGGCCACCATCGCACCTTCAACGTGAGGCCCGCGGCCGGACGATTCCTGCTGGATTACTGCCGCCTGCCGACGAACAGCCCGTGCCGCTGCGCCCTGCGCGGCCGTGTCGAGCGTGGTGTACACCGTGAGATCGTTGACGTCGAGAGAGCTGCTTTTGAGGACAGAATCAACTACATCGCGTACAGCGTCGATCGCATAGGAGTCGCCCGACATGTCCGGGCGCCATTCGTTCTTCGCGATGACCAGCTTTGTAGCCGCGTCACGCGTGGCGAGAGCGGGCGTGATGTAACCCTCGCGGGCCATGAGCCCAAGCACGAGGTTGCGGCGCGCGAGTGCTCGGCGGGGGGACCGGCGCGGCGTGTACACCGACGGTCCCTTGGGTAACGCGGCGAGCATGGCACCCTCCGGAATCGTGAGTTCGCTCACGCTCTTGCCAAAGAGGTCCCGGCTTGCCGCCTCGACGCCGTATACGCCGTTGCCGAGGTAGATGACATTCAGATACAGCTCGAGTATCTGATCCTTTGTGAGGTTTCGCTCGAGCAATCTGGACAGCCGCATCTCGAGCAGCTTCTGCCGGAACGAACGGCCGCTGTACCTGCGCACCGCAAAAGTGTTCCGGACGACCTGCATCGTAATTGTCGAAAACCCCTCTCGCACGCCACCAGCGCGAACATTCCGTACGACCGCACGCCCAAGGCCGCGCCAATCGATGCCATTGTGATGGTAGAATCTTCGATCTTCGGTGGAGACGAAGGCTTCGCGTACCGAAACGGGGACGCTGCTCAATGGGACGTTCAGGCGTCGCACGACGGCCAGCCGGCTGACAAAGTTGCCAGCACGATCGAGAACTCGCCCGCCCTCGTCGGGGTGAAACGAGCGGATGTCGCCGGCGGTCGGGCAGCCGTCACCGCCGCACGTCGCGAGCCACGCATCACCGCCGTAAATCGCGACTGCGAGTATTGCGATCGCAGCGAGTATATATTCCTTCTTTCCAGGTTTGCGGAACTTCAGTTTCATATCAAAATGTATCGTCCATTAGCTGTTGCACTGGCTGCGATGGTCGTTGTCAGCTCGGCGTCGGTGATCGCGTGCAACTCCTCCGACACGCGATCCGCACAGAACTCCGCGTCGGCCAAACCGGCCAGTACCGGCACCGCATCAAATACCCCAGACACTGCCATTCCGGTTGCCGAGGCCGCAACGACGGCGCCCGGTTCAGCCGTGAAGCTGGCGAGCAATCCCGATGCCGCGCAGCCAGAAGGGTCCGGAGCCGGCCCGCAGCTGCCATCCAACAAGATGGGCCGCATTCCGGTGCTCGAATACCACGTCATCGGCGACAAGGACGGACTGTACAGTAGAACGCGAGAGCACTATCGCGCGGATCTAGAATACGCATACCAGCGCGGCTACCGGCCGGTGACGCTGGCACAGGTTCTGGACAAGGATTTCTCGGATGTTCCAGTCGGCATGTCACCGGTTGTCGTGGTCTTCGACGACGCTTCGCCGAATCAGTTCAGTTATATCGAGCGAAACGGGAAGCTTGAAATCGACCCGACGAGCGCGATGGGAATCTGGCTCGACTTCGCCAAGACACATCCTGGTTGGAAAAATCGCGCCGTTTTCTGCATGCTGAACGGAGGAGCGGCAGGCCACAACTTTTTTGGTGACAATCCCAAATTCCAGGGCCAGAAGAACGCGTGGCGCTTCATCAAGGTGAAGTGGCTGGCCGACAATGGGTTTGAGCTGTGCGATCATACGGTGTGGCACGCGATGCTCAACAAATATTCCGATACTGTCGTTCAGGAGCAGATCGCCCGGAACGCGATGGGCATCGACTCTGCGGTGCCGGGCTACAAGATCCGTTCGATGGCACTTCCGTACGGCATCTGGCCCAAGAACCGTCAGCTTGCATGGCAGGGTTCATGGCGTGATCCGAAGACTGGAAAGGTGCACAGCTACCATTTCGAAGCCGTCATGGAAGTAGCTGGAGGCCCAACGCGAAGCCCGTACGATCCGGCCTTCGATCCGCACAAGATAACGCGGATTCAGGCGGTCGGAACCGACATCGAGAAAACCCTGGACAATCTGGACAAGACGAAAACGCGCTTCGTACGATGAATCAAGCGTGAAGGTGATCGCAGGCTAGAATTTCCATTTTCGGAGAACTTCTAGCGCCGTTTCGATCGCCTCACGCTGCATGGGCTCAGTAGGGGCTTTCAGCAGGTCCTCGTAGGTGCTGATGGCGAGGTCGAGAGCTACGTAATCGTGCTCCGCTCCAGCAAGTGCAGCGGCATTGTCAGCGAGATTGGCGCGAGCCAGTTCGTCGGTCGGAAATTGCTCGACGACCTGGCGCCATCGTTCGGTCCGCTTCCGCGGATTGGACTCGGCCAGAGACCACATGTGCCACGCGCCGCGGCTGGTCGGATCGAGCTTTTTTGCACGCTCGGCGACCTCGCCGACCATGTCTGGGCCCCTTCCTTCGAGCCAGTATCCGTTGGCGAGACGCACCAGAGCCAGCGCGTCATCGGGGTTGTCGGCCACCGATTGCTCCAATTCCGCAATGGTGGGGTATGATAGATCGTCCATTTATCGAAATGTATCCCTCTGGACAAGAGTCGCGGAGGGTGCTAGCGTAAAGGCAGTAGTGCGAAGGCGCAGTCTGAAGCATTCAGTGCGAAGAAGTGCAAAGAAGTGCGAAAAGGCGTGCGTGATCGCGCGCCGATTGAAGTTCCTCGCTTTCGCGGGGATGACGAAAGGCATGGTTTCCGGGTGCGCCGCGTGAGTTGGCCCCGCGCTCCCCGAGACACTTCCGAATCAATAAGACAAATCGAGTGACCGCAACGTTGGCGCCTCGCGCGCGTTGCGTAATGCGCCTGCGG
>JBDTAB010000113.1:0-4171 GCA_039924865.1 Gemmatimonadaceae bacterium
GCGATGCGCGCGACATCGCGAAGTATCTCTATTCGCTGCGGTAGCGGTGGAGTACCGCGCTGTCGTATCAGGCCGTGCAACGCTCAAGTCAGCGTTCCGTCATCCTCGCGAAAACAGGAAGATTCCGCCATTCCCGCGAAAGCGGGAAGATTCCGTCATTCCCGCGAAAGCGGGAACCCATTTGCTGCCGACCATCTCCGACTATTCAGCCGTGGCGGAGATTGATAACATGGGTCCCCGCTTTCGCGGGGATGACGAGGGCGGTGCGGGGATGACGAGGGCGGTGCGGGGATGACGAGGGCGGTGCGGGCCCGCGCAAGTTCCTAATCGGTCGGAACCTCAGTCGGCGAAAACCGTTCACGCAACACGCTGCGCCTGAGCTTGCCCGATGCTGTACGCGGCAATTCTTCCGTGACGATCCGAAACTCGCGCGGGGTCTTGTAGCCAGCAAGCCGTGATCGACAATGGGAGCGCAGTTCCGCTTCGACATCAGTTGGCCTCGCGCCGTCGGTTGAGCGCAGCCGAATTACGGCGATGACCTTCTGTCCCCATTGTTCATCAGGAACTCCGACGACGGCTACTTCAGCCACCCGCTCATGCGTGAGTATGGCAGCTTCCACTTCGGCGGGATACACGTTCTCGCCGCCGGTGATGATAAGATCGTTGCGGCGGTCCAGCACGCGCAGATAGCCGTCCGCGTCCAGCGAACCGAAGTCTCCTGTGTGAAGCCAGCCGCCCACCACCGCGATCGCAGTCGCTTCCGGTCTACCGACATATCCAGCCATCACCACAGGCCCGCGCACGAGAATCTCGCCCGCCTCGTCTGGCGCGGCGTTTCTATGGTTAATCGAAATTCGGATCTCATTTGGATAGATCGGGCGGCCAGCGGTGCCGAGCTTGCGAAGAGCATCCACCGGTGCCAGCGTCGCGAGCTGCGACGTAGTCTCCGTCAAACCGTAGCTCTGCGCCACCGGAATTCCGAGTCGCGCGCATCGCTCGAGCAGCGGTTGCGGGGCCGGCCCGCCGCCGAGCAGCACACAGCGCAACGATGAAGGGAAGGGACGGTCGCCGTGCGCGTCGAGCATGCGCTGAAGCATCACGAGCACGACCGATATGATCGTCACGCCATCTTCATCAATTGCCCGGTTAACAGCATCTGCGTCGAAACCGTCCTGAACGATCGCCGTTATCCCATATATCGCGGAGCGAAGAAGGATAGAAAGCCCGCCAACGTGGAACAGTGGCATGCATGCGAGCCAGCGATCATCGGTGTGAGTTCCGAGATTGAGCGCAGATCCCACGGCGCTCCACCAGAAATTGCCGACGGTGAGCATCGCGCCTTTCGGCTGACCCGTGGTACCGGACGTGTACACGATCGCAAACACGTCGTCAGCGTCGTGGACCGAGAGAAGATCAACGTCCACTTCGTCTCTTGCATCAAGAGCCGCGCACGCCGCGGAGTCCACAATATCGGATTCCAGCGTTACGGTGACTAGGCCGGGAACATCGCGCCGCGCGCGCTCCGCGCTTGCCGCAGTACGCGTGTCCACGACGAGAAGTCGCGCGCCAGAATCCTGAATCTGCCAGGAGAGTTCACTCGCGCTGAGTCGTACATTGAGCGGCACAAGCGTCGCGCCCAAACGGAGCGCCGCATGAACGAGCGTCGCGGCACCTGCTCCATTACTCAGGAGCATTGCAACACGATCGCCTCGTTTTACGTCCCACGCAGCGAGCAGTCGCGCCATGCGCGTTGCAGCTACGTCGAGTTCGGCGTATGTCCAGCTACGGCCGTCAGCCACCAGCGCTTCGCGGCCCGGTGCGTTCGCTGCACGGAAGTTCAGCCAATCAGCGAGTGGCGTCCCCGGAAGGTGCGACATTTCAATGGTTTGGCGAAAGTCGAGCGACGCTCAGGCCCTAGTACGCGCCTGAGAGAATCAACCCGGCGGTGAAGAGCAGGCCAAATGACAGCAGCAACAGACCGGTACGCTTGAGCATTGGATTCAACTCTCGGCCACTGAGTCCGCCAAGGACCTGTCGCACAAGAACGTACGCTAGGGGCACGGTAATCCACGGTAGCAGAAGCCACCAGTGTGTCGAGCGGCGACGAAACGCGAGTATCGCGGGTATCACGTACGCGATTATTGCGAACAGTGCATACTGCAACCGTGCGCGCCGGTCGCCAAGGCGAACAGCGAGGGTCATCTTGCGAGCCGCTAAATCCGTAGGCAGATCCCGCAGATTGTTGATCACCAGAATGTTCGTTACCAGCAGTCCAATTGGTATCGACGCAAGCAACGCGAACACGCTCCACGTGCCCGTCTGCAGGTATGCCGTGCCCGTAACCGCAACGAGGCCAAAAAAGACGAAGACAAAAACGTCGCCGAGTCCGTGATAGCCGAACGGCCAGGGGCCACCGGTATACGCAAGGCCGCAAATAATGGAAAGCAAGCCGATGAGGATGATCGGCCAACCGCCAACCCATGCGAGATAGCAACCAAGCAGCGCCGCCGCACCGAAGGCGACGACGATACCGCGTCGCACTGCCTCGTGGCTTATCAGGCCGCTTTGTGTCACACGCAGCGGCCCGAGCCGTCCGTCGTGGTCTGCGCCGCGATGGAAGTCGGAATAGTCGTTGGCGAAATTGGTGCCGACCTGAATCAGCAGTGCGGCCGCCAGTGTTGTTGCAAATACGAGAGGCCGAAAGTGTGCCAACTCACTGAGCGCGACCCCGGTTCCTACAAGTACCGGTACCGCCGCGGCCGGAAGTGTCGCCGGTCGCGACGCCAGGAGCCACGCGCGCGCACGTGGCTCGGCGACGTCACTTGGCGTGGATACCACACTCACGGAAAACGCGGGAACTTGGACCAGTCTGGCGGACGTTTCTCGAGGAATGCGTTCTTGCCTTCCTTTGCTTCCTCGGTGAGGTAGTACAGCAGCGTCGCATCGCCAGCGAGTTGCTGTAGTCCAGCTTGTCCGTCGGTGTCCACGTTGAACGAAGCCTTGATGAAACGGATTGCCGTGGGGCTCTTCTGCATTATCTCTCTCGCCCACTGCATCGCTTCATCGTGCAACTGCGCAAGCGGAACTACTGTGTTGATGAGCCCCATGTCGAGCGCTTCCTGCGCGCTGTACTGGCGACACAGATACCAGATCTCGCGCGCCTTCTTGTGTCCAACTACGCGCGCCAGATACGCGGTTCCATATCCACCATCGAAGCTTCCAACCCTCGGTCCGGCCTGACCGAACCGCGCATTGTCCGCGGCGATCGTGAGATCGCAAACAAGATGCAGAACGTGGCCGCCACCTACCGCGAATCCAGCGACAACTGCGATCACCGGCTTGGGCAGATACTTGATCTGCTTCTGCACGTCGAGAATGTTGAGGCGCGGAACGCGGTCGGACTCACCAACGTAGCCGCCGTGTCCGCGAACGCGCTGATCGCCGCCCGAACAGAAAGCTTCATCACCCTCACCGGTCAGGAGCACTACACCGCTCGACATGTCGTCGCGCACCAGGTCGAAGGCATCAATCAACTCGCTGACGGTCTCGGGACGGAAAGCGTTGTGAACCTCAGGCCGGTTGATGGTGATCTTCACGATCCCCTCGTCGCCGGCCCGCTCGTAGCGAATGTCCTTGTATTCCTTTATGGTCTTCCACTCGACGGTCATTCTTTTCTCCTCAAGGTCATCGCGGCCGATGCGAGCACCTTGCTCGGCGACTGCCGCGAATCTCAAATTACAGGGACGGCGGCCGTAACGAAGGGGTGGCAACCGTCTCGGACCATGATCCTTCGGTCATCGCCAGCTACCGCTCGCAGAGACCATTTCATTGAGGCTTGATCGCACCAAGTGGTGGAACTGCTCGGCTTGCTCGAGATGCACCATGTGGCCAGAGCCCTCAACGATACTCGCGGTCGAACCGGGTATACCCGCTTGGATGAAACGGCCCAGCGCGATGTACTTGGTATCGAAGGCGCCAAGGACAAGCCGAACAGGTGTTCGAGTATGCAAGGGCCGTTCGAACGCGCGTTCGTCGACGCCGGCACCGGCTCCTCGAAGGCTGTTCGCGAGCCCGAGTGTGTTGTTTTTGAGCCGTTGCGTTCGGAGTCGAGACCGGGACGGTTCGGGAAGCGCCGCGAGACTGGCCCAGAGCGGAAGCCGCTCCCAGTAGT
>JBDTAB010000114.1:0-3390 GCA_039924865.1 Gemmatimonadaceae bacterium
TTGGTGGAACCGTGAGCCTGACGGCCGTGACGTATGATGCTGCTGGCCACGCGCTAGCTGGCAGACCCGTAGTGTGGGCTAGCAGTTCGAGCCAGGTAGCCACGGTAGACGCGAGTGGAAAAGTTACCGGTGTATCGGCGGGCTCGGCGTCCATCACTGGAACGAGCGAGGGCAAAACGGGGTCATCTTCGGTGACGGTGACGCTGGTTCCGGTTGCCGCCGTCAGCGTCAGTCCGGGCTCTGCATCGCTAATCGTCGGACGCACCGCATCACTCTCCGCGGTAACGACCGACGCCAATGGCAACGTCCTGAGCGGCCGATCCGTGACCTGGTCGTCTTCCAACAGCGCGGTAGCGACAGTCAGTGCGCAGGGTTTGGTAACTTCGCGGGCCGCTGGTACCAGCACCGTCTCAGCCACGAGCGAGGGCAAGACGGGAACCGCGCAGGTCGTGGTGACCGCTCCCCCGCCGCCCTCGGTAGCTTCGCTGACCGTCACCCCACCTACCCGCAATCTCGACATCGGAGGTTCCGCAACCCTCACGGCCACGGTCAAGGATTCGACTGGCGCGGTTCTCTCGGGGCGCACGATCATCTGGGCGACAAGCGCGGCCAGCATAGCCACCGTCTCGAGTGCGGGATTAGTGACCGCATTGAGCGCGGGGACCGCCGCCATTACGGCGACCAGTGGCGGAGTGACTGGGACGGCGGCAGTAACAGTCAATCCAGCGCCTCCCGCCGTCGTGGTGGCGCGGGTGAAGATTAGTCCTTCGTCGGTCACCCTTCGTGATGGCCAGACCCGGACGCTCACAGTGCAGGTACTGGACGCGAGCAATCACGTATTGAGCGGACGGACCGTGACGTGGACTGCGAGCGGCAGTGACGCCGTTCGGCTCACCCGGACAGGTCCCACAACAGCGAGCGTGAAGGGCTCTGGGGATGGGGTTGGAATCACCGTCGTCACGGCGACGTGCGAGGGAGTGACGGATTCCATAGTCGTTACGTTTGTGGAGTGACCGGTAGCGCCCGTGGAACGGGAATTGACTATCCTCTGTTCCGACTGACGACGGAACCAGAAGCCACGCCGGGCATACAACCCTGTGAAGGCGACCGGGGGGAGAAAACTCCAGACGGCTCAGAGCCTCGCGGAAGCACCGGACGCGGCACTGATGACGCCGGAGCGCGCAGCAAGCAGCTACAACACAGCTAGATTCGGGTCTCCAAGGCTTTCCGATGGAAATTGCGGCGATAGTAGCGATAATTTTTGTAATCATAGGCGTACCGGTGGTCGTTGTTAATCGCGACCTGTTGTTCAACCGGTCTGCCGCGAAGCGCGCCCGCGTCGAGCAACCGCTGCCGTTCCTGATAATCCCATCATATTTGGAAAGATCCGATCCCATGCCGGCGAGTCTTGCGCGCAACCGAACGGTCGCGCCCCGGGAGCCAAGCTCGGCAACCGACGAGACGGAGAATTCCGCGGCCGCAGTGCAGGAGCCGGGGTCGGCGTCGGCCTCGGATCACCAGTGGATGCCGCCCTTTGAACTTGCGTCCGACCAACCCGCAGACAGGTACAGTCCGCTCGAACTCGCCGATTTCGACGACGATTCACAGGATGAACCATCACCAGACGCGACCGTAGTTTTCACGCGTCCTGTGGATGAGCCCATGCAGATTCTTCCCGGCCGCTTGCAGATCATCGCCGGCGAGCCTGCGACGGACGATCTCCGGTTGTTCAGCAGGGTGGGAGAGCCCGCGCGCATAATTGTTGGCCGCGAGACTGGGCCCCCGCATCAGTACATAACGCTGCACTCGCCCACCGTAAGTCGGCGCCACGCGCGCATGGATTTCGAGAATGGGAGCTGGACGATCACGAATCTTTCGCAGACGAATCCAGTTCTCGTAAACGATCGCGCTCTGACCAACGGCGGTTCTGCCCGGAAGTTATCCAATGGCGATAGAATCGAACTTGGTGAGGTAGCGCTGCGCTTCCTGTCGAGCTGAGTGCGATGACAATGCCCGAGAGCTTCGGCGCAGCCTCGCACCCGCTTGCGTTCGCGAAAGACACTCCGTTCGGCGAATCG
Source organism: Gemmatimonadaceae bacterium (assembly GCA_039924865.1). GTDB lineage: Bacteria > Gemmatimonadota > Gemmatimonadetes > Gemmatimonadales > Gemmatimonadaceae > Fen-1247. The sequence goes on from JBDTAB010000114.1 coordinate 2,079, forward strand.
TATGAAATGATTCGCGAGCTCGGTCGCGGCGGAATGGCGATCGTCTACCTCGTGCGCGAACGCGCTACGGGCAAGGAACGCGCGGTGAAGGTGATCCACACCAAGTTCCTGGGTGACCAGGAAGCCGTAGCGCGGTTCGATCGTGAGGCACGTCTCGTAGCGCGTCTCAAGCATCCCAACATCGTGGCCACGCATTCCGTGCAATGGATCGACGGAATCGGACTCGGCCTGGTGATGGATCACGTTCAGGGCCGCACGCTGAAGCAGATTCTGAAGGATGGCCCTCCGCTTTCGTTCGAAGACGCAACGAGTACGCTCAACGACATCGCGCTCGCGCTCGGCTATGCGCACGAACGCGGAATCGTCCACCGGGACGTAAAGCCCGAAAACATCTTCATTGATGAGATCTCAGGACGTGCGGTGCTGGCTGATTTCGGCATCGCGAGATCGACGCAGGGCGAAACGCAGCTCACGATGGCTGGTGTAGCGATCGGGACCCCTACTTACATGGCACCTGAGCAGATCGACGGAAGCGCGATCGACGCACGCAGTGATCTGTACAGCCTTGGACTTGTCGGTTGGGAGATGATCACTGGGCGACGGCCGTGGGATGGCGAGACGCTTTACAACGTCATCTATCACCAAAAGCACGACAACCTCGCGGCGCTCGATGCGCTGCGGCCCGACACGCCGCCGCGACTGGTTTATGCTATCGAAGGATTGCTGGAGAAGTCGCCAACAACTCGGTGGCAAACGGCGGCGCAGTTTCGGGCGGAGCTTGCGTCTACCGAACCACCGCCGCCGCGCGTTCGCAACCAAGCACCGGCTCCCGATGAAACAGTCGCGATACAAGTTCCGGTTGCGGAACCCGAGCGCAAGACTACGCGTCGGTTTGCAGTGCCAGTCGCGATAGCCGTGCTGCTGCTCGCTGCGGTACTCGTGTTCGTCTGGCCGTCGCCGATTCTTGGGCCGCTCGTCAACGGCAAATCTGTCGTACAATCCGAAACATCTCCTGCCGCTCAACCAGTCGCCGCGCCGATTGTAGCCAATTCCATTGCAACTGCGTCGGGCATACCAGGCACTTTCGCCGACTCACAAGCCGCGATGGCAAACCTGAACGGGGCGGCGAACGGAATGTCCGCCAGTTCGGCGTCGATGCTATCGCTTCCTCCAGCGGTGGCGAAAACGAGTGTAGCCGCAGGAACATTCGGAGGCGGTGATACGGCGCTGACGAGCAGGGGAAGAATTTTGCGTCGCCGAGGCGTGGCACCCGGCACGCAGGCAGTCGTCGCGACGCCTGCTCCCGCCGCCG
>JBDTAB010000115.1:0-5302 GCA_039924865.1 Gemmatimonadaceae bacterium
TCAGCTCGGTGAGTCGTTGCATCATCGACTCAGTGCGGCGCATGATGACGGTCTCCGTGATTTCCAGTACCAGTCGCGATGGCGGAAGCCCGGAATCCGCAAGCGCTTCCGCGACATCAGCGACAAACGATTCATCCTGTAGTTGTCGTCCAGAGACATTTACCGCGATGCTCATGGTGTTGTTTTCAGGCAGTTCCTTCCACCATGCGAACGCCTGTCCACAGGCTTCGCGGAGCACCCATCTTCCCAGCGGAATGATCAGCCCCGTATCCTCGGCGATACCGATGAAATCCAATGGAGGGAGTTCGCCGCGACGCCGGTGGTTCCAGCGCACGAGCGCCTCTACGCCAACAACGGCATTCGTATCAAGTTGCACCAGTGACTGATAGTGCAGGACGAATTCGGAGGCCGGCGACGCTACTGCGCGTCGGAGGTCGCCTTCCAGCTCGACTCTATCGACTAATGCTGTGTGCATGGAAGGTGCGAAGAATTGATAGCGGTCCTTGCCAGCGCCCTTGGCCGAGTACATCGCTACGTCGGCGTTTCGGAGAACTTCATCAGCGCCATCGCTATCGGCGTGTGGGCGGGCGATACCGACGCTGACGCTGGTAACTACCGATTCACTCTCGAGAGCTACAGGCTGCCGCATCGCTCGTGTGATCCTATCCGCGACAATTGTCGTTTCCTCGTCGTCGCGGACATTCTCGAGCAGTATCGCGAACTCGTCACCGCCGAGACGGGCGACAGTGTCGGACCCGCGTGTCGCATTGAGCAGCCGTGCCGCCGCCGTGACAAGGAATTGATCACCCGCGACGTGTCCGAGGCTGTCGTTGACAGATTTGAAGTTGTCGATATCAAGAAACATCACAACGACGTGATCCCGAGCTCTTGCACGTTGCAGGGCGATCTCGACACGTTGCCGGAACAGCGTTCGGTTTGCGAGATTGGTGAGAGGGTCGTGAGATGCCTGATGCGTCAGGCGCGCCTCGAGTGACTTTCGTTTGGCGATGTCCTGGACCATCGCGACGATACCGATCAGAGCGCCCGTTGTTTTGTCCCGTGCGTGAGACATGGTGAGCGCAGCCCACGCGACCTCGCCATCGCGCCGCGTATAGCGCTGTTCGACTGTCAGGTCCGGAATGGCACCAGCCGCAATTGCAGAAATTGCTCCTGCCAGTGCGTCCGCATCCTCGTCTGGCACCAGCTGGTAAAGCCGCCGACTCTCCATCTCCGCGGACGAATAACCAAGGAATTCCTGAAGCGCACGATTTGTCATTGCAATCCGGCCATCTGGTTGTAGCAGTGCGATACCGACCGCGGAATGATCGAAGACTGCCCTGAACCGTGCTTCGCTGGTTCGGAGCTCCGATGCTATTCGCATCTGGTTGGAAATATCGCGGAACATCCACACTCTACCTACGACCGTGCCTGCTACACGCTGCGGGACCGTGTGACGCTCCAACACTCGGCCATCCAGCAGCTCCAGCGTGTCCGTGCTCTCAGCTTCCGGACTGTTGTACAGTTCCTCGATTTGCCGTACGAATGCTTCCGGATCGCGTAACTGCCGCTTGGCGATGTCGAGAAGTCGCTCGTCGCTCTTGAGCGCCAGTGTTTCGGTCGGAAGGTTCCACATCGTCGCGAAGCGACCGTTAAAGCCGAAGAGGCGGCCATCCGCGCCTGAAATCAGGATGGCATCGGTTGTAGCATCGAGCGCGGATTCGAGCATCGACAATCCGGACGCCGGATCATCAACATCTCGGACGTAGCCGAAAGATGGAACCGAAGTGTTGGCGGAGCCGGCCTTCCGCGAAGCGGCGGCGGAGTCCTTAGCCATTGTAGCCGCCGCGCGCACGTTTGCTCTTGGGGGCCATGTAGTAACGACTCATCTACGCTCCTCGGCGCAACAGGCCGACGTATGCTGCCCACGGGCGGTTAGCCCGTTTAGCGGATGCCCGTCGTCTTATGTATTTGAACGGACAGACGCCATCTGGGATTATTCAGACAATACGAGATCGCTTCCTGTGTGTTTTTGGACAGAAACGGGCCGTCCATCGGCTGCAGGAAGAAATTCGAGAACTTCAGGTCTGCGAACAGGTCGGGCATCGCACCTTCCTGGGGGTAAACGAGTTTTAGCTCGTCGCCCACTGTAATCGCGAGTTTGCTCCCGGCCTTTGGACTCACGCATGTCCAGTCCACGCCGGCTATCGCCGGCTGCGTGCCGTTAGTCTCTACGGCGACGGTAAATCCGCGACGATGGAGCGCGTCTACTGCGGCGGTGTCGAGTTGTAGCAGGGGCTCTCCTCCTGTACACACCACGAAGCGGTCAGCGTCGTTCGCATTCGATGGACGCCACGCCGCTTCGACCGCGGCAGCCAGTTGCTCGGCGGTCGCAAACCTTCCGCCGTCGGGTCCGATGCCGACGAAATCGGTGTCGCAAAAGGTACAGACAGCGGTGCTCCTGTCCAGTTCGCGACCAGTCCATAGATTGCATCCGGAGAATCTGCAGAACACTGAAGCGCGTCCAGCGTTGGCGCCCTCGCCCTGAAGTGTGTAGAAGATCTCTTTCACCGTGTATGTCATGTTCAGCGCGAGCTGTACGCGACGGGATCGGTGAGTCCGGCGCTACTGAAGCCGGCCAGTCGCAACTGACACGCATCGCACTCACCGCAGGCTTCGCCGTTGGCCGCCGGATCGTAACAACTAGTCGTCATGGAGTAATCCACACCGAGCGACGTTCCGAGCGCAATGATCTGCGCCTTGGACAGATCGATGAGCGGCGTGTGGATCTCGATCGGGGCACCTTCGGTGCCGAGTCGCGTGGCAAGATTGGCCATCTTCTGGAACGCCTTGATGTATTCCGGACGGCAATCGGGGTAGCCGGAGAAATCGACCGCATTTACACCGATGAAGATGTCGCGGGCGCCAGTGACCTCCGCGAACGCTAGTGCATAGGAAAGGAAGATCGTATTCCGAGCCGGCACGTATGTGATGGGCACTTCGGTGGTGTGACCGACGTCCCGTCCCTTTGGCACGGCAATGTCGGACGTGAGTGCCGATCCACCGAAGGTGCGAAGGTCTATTGTCGCGATTTCGTGGCGCGCGACACCGTATGTCCGTGCGATTCGCGTGGCAGCTTCGACTTCATGATCGTGACGCTGCCCGTAACGGAATGACAGTGCGTTGAGTGCGTACCCATCGCGCTTTGCGAGCGCCAGGACCGTACTGGAGTCGAGTCCGCCGCTAAGCAGGATGACGGCGGGGCGATTGTGTGGCATGCTGAAATCTACAATGCCGGTACCGGGCGACCGTGTCTCAGGCGGTGCGGAGCTCTCCGACCAGATTGCGCAGATGGGTACTTCCCAACAATAGCTGGGCGGATGCTGTCGTCATCTGTTCGCACGCCGCGCTCTGCTCCTCGGTGGACGCGCTCACCTGCATGGCCGTTGCCGCATGGCCTTCGGCAGTGCGCGCCACTATCGCGAGCCCGTCCGTTGCGCTCTGAACAACGCGAACGTTGTCGTCGGCGGTGCGTGCGACCCCCTCGGCAGCGCGGGTCGTCCGCTCGGCGGCTGCGGCGATGGAGGCCAGGGCGTCGTCGATTTCGCGCGATACACGTTCCAGTTCGCCAACCTGGCTCTCTCCACGTTCGATGGTGCTGAATGTCTTGCTGACGCGGCTGGTTACCGAGCCCGTGAGATCTACGACGTCGTCAGCGGCGGCTCTGGACTGATCGGCAAGTTTGCGTATCTCGTCCGCAACTACCCCGAATCCTCTGCCTGCAGCGCCGGCGCGGGCGGCTTCGATGGCTGCATTGAGTGACAGGAGGTTTGTCTGATCTGCTATGCGACCGACCGAAACCACAAACTTGTTGATGTCTCCCACAGTCGCGTTCAGGGCGCGGACTTCATCGGCGGCCTGACGCACGATTGCGCGGACATCGACGAGAATCGAGAGGGTGCGCTCCAACTCCGTGCGCTTGCTCGCAGCCTGTCCGTGGATCGATGCCGCGAGGGCCTGTACCTCTTCGGCGCCTGCGGCAACACCGTCGGCACCGTCGCGGATGGTATCCAATGACCGAGTCACTGCGAGAATCTGCTGCACCTGCGCCTCGGCGCCCGCGGAGACCTGCGTTACGGCCTCGGAGACCTGATTGGCGGTATCCGAGATTTGTTGTGATGCGCTGGCAAGGTCGCCTGCGGAGTGAGTTACGTCGTCAGCGGTACGAGTTGCGACGTCGACGACACGTGACAGGGAATCGGCCGCGTGATTCATGGCGTTCGCGACCATCGCGAATTCACCGGGTAGCCCTTCGCTCGTGGTTCGTGCAGTGAGATTACCCTCGCTGAAGCTGCGGGCGTGCTCCGACAGAGCGCGCATGGGCGTGTCGATGGTGCGAATGGTGCGAATCGCGATCATCAATGCGAGGAGCGCAGCGATGGCCACAGCGCCGAGTACCGCGGTCGCGCGCCAACGCGCGAGGTAGTTGATGTGTTCCGTGGTGGCCGCGACGTCACCGGTCTTTGCTGCGTCGAAGTGTGCGATGTCGTCCAGCAGTGATGCGACGATCTGGCGGGCGTGCGCTGCCTGCGCCTGGGCTTCGGATGTGCGTCCGAGATCGCGCAGGCGATGTGCCAGCGCATAGCTGTTTTCAAAAGACGCAAGGCGCTCGTCTACGACGGCGACCGCGGCCACCTCGGCTGGTGTAGCACTAGCGGCCGATGCGAAGCTCCGTTGCAATGCGTGCGCATCACTCCCGAATTTTCTGAAATCCCGCAATGATGCAGAGTCGCCGTTCGCCATGTAACCGGACGCGGCTTCGATCTCGCGGGTTATGGTTCGCGAATAATCGGAGGTCTGCTGAGCGGTCTCGAGTACACTACTCAGCTCGCCGGCAACGTCTCCGGCGCCTGCGCGGACTGCCATCCACCCCACCGTACCGGCGACGACGAGACAGAATACGAGCGCCGAGAAACCGATGAGCAGCATGTCCCGGATGGTTGCGATGCGAAAGTACGTACGGATGCTCATCGGTTGGCGACCGGAACCATCAATCCATCGTGCACGCGTGTTACCTGAAACGTATCGCCGACCGGGTCTGTTCCCAAAAACCATGTGGGCCCGGACAGGCTCGAGTACGCAGTTGTACGAGTGAGCGATGCGAGGTAGTCGCGCACCGCCTCGCGCGTTGTTGCGCCGCTTCGGAGTGCAGTGGCGACAAGGTGCGTGGCGTCGTACGCGAGCGCGGCGTGCGCATCGGGTATCATGCCGTACTTGGCGCGGAAGGCTGCTGCGAATTTACGCA
>JBDTAB010000116.1:0-13200 GCA_039924865.1 Gemmatimonadaceae bacterium
CAACGTGTTGTCGTCGAGACAGTTGTGGGTGAATCCGGATTGCGGTCTCAAGACGCGCGAGTGGACCGAGGTAAACTCGTCGCTCGAGGCCATGGTGACAGCAGCGAAGCTTGCGCGCGAGCGGCTCGCGGCGGACAGGATGCCAAGCTGATTATGGTCACGACGTGGGCCACGCCTTCATTGCGTGACCCACGCTCTTGTTGCGTGACTGAGGCCGCGATTCTGTGCTACCCCATACGATTGGTGCAGGCACTCGTCACTTCAGCTCAATCCACGTCGGTGCGTGATCGCTCGGTTTTTCCCATCCTCTAACATCTCGATCAACCCCGGCGGCAATCAGGCGCTTCGCAGCTGGCGGACTCAATAACAGGTGATCGATGCGCATCCCTGCATTCCGGCCGTACGCATTCCTGAAGTAATCCCAGAACGTGTATATCTTTTCGTCGGGATGCAGTTTACGCAACGCATCTGTCCAGCCTTGCGCCACCAATTCGCGGAACGCCTCGCGCACTTCGGGAAGAAATAGTGCGTCAGTTGCCCATCGTTCCGGATTGTATACGTCGAGATCGGTCGGGATCACGTTGTAATCACCGGCCAGTACAACCGGCGCCCCGCTCGCGAGCAGCTCCGCCGCGTGCGCCTGCAGCCGCGTGAACCACTTGAGCTTGTAGTCGAGTTTGGGGCCCGGCGCCGGATTTCCGTTCGGGAGATACAGGCAGCCGATTACAACGCCGTCAACTTCGGCTTCGATGTAACGACTGTGCAGGTCCTCCGGATCACCCGGGAGAACGCGAGCGCGCTCCACCGGCGTCACTCCGCGCGCAAGAATCGCGACGCCGTTCCAGCTCTTCTGCCCGTGCCAGATCGCCTCGTAGCCTGCATCGACGATTGCGCTCTCTGGAAACTTCTCCTGCGGCGCCTTGAGTTCCTGCAGGCATGCCACATCCGGTGCGCTCTCACCCAGCCACCGTATCAGCGACGGAAGGTGACCGTTCACGCCATTCACATTGTATGTCGCGATCTTCATCTTGGGATTCAGTTACTCCTGTGGTTCATACCGCAAAAGGCAATATGTGAACGCCTGCGTTGACTCCCACGGGGTGTGATGCTCCTCTCGTTGACTCTCGACGAGGCGGAAGTCATCGCCGAATTCTCTCTGTAACGCGTCTGGAGAATAGCGATGCACATCAAGCCCGCTACACCGCGTGGGCCCGTCTTCTGCGAACGTCGCGATGATGACGTATCCGTGCGGCCGCAACGCGCGCCGTACTTGCGCTGTGTAAGCTGCGCGATCGGTCGCATCGGTAAGAAAGTGGAACACGGCGCGATCATGCCACACGTCGAACTCGCTCTCCGGCAACTCGGCTGTCAGGACATCAGCGTTGTGCCACGTAACAGAACCGGCAGCGTCGGCGGCGACCGTCGCCAGACGTCGCTGAGCATGGTCCAGTGCCGCTGCAGAAACATCCAACACAGTGACGCTGCGATAGCCTCTTTCCAACAGACCATCTACGAGCCTCGATGCTCCAGCACCGACGTCGATGATCGACGACTCGCGCACCGGTGCCGCTTGCCCGATGAGCCCGAGCGACATCGCAGCCTCGGGCTGAAACCAGCTCACCTCGTTCGGAGCTTTGGTGCTATATACGTTTTCCCAGTGCGACCGTCGGTCCATGTCAGGCTCCGGAATTCGGTTCGAGGTCACAGCGTGGTCGCCGCTGCAATTCACCTCGCTTCTCGACGCTTACCGCGAGCCTCTTTCCGGTCGTCCACCGGGATTCCAGGCAGGTTTGAAGTCGCTCGTCGCGAGCCAGCTCAACGGCTTGATCAGACTCTGGATCGCCGATGTCATGAATGGAATGTTGAGGCGCGACAACTCGTCATCCGGCTGATGATACGTGGGCGGTGTGCCCCAGCCCGCAGCGGTATGGGCCACGACGCCCTGAAGCGCGAGCGCGTAATTGTCCGAACGCTGAAAGAAATGCTCTTCCGGATATGGATCCGGGCCGAGCAGCGCGCCGTGCGCCTTGAGTGCTGGTCCCAGGTTCGATCGTTCCCATCCGGTAAACAACAGCACCCCCTTCGGCATCTTCGGATCCTGTGTTCCGATCATCTCGAATTCAATGTTCGCAACCAGACTATCCAGCGGCACTGGCGGATGCTCGCCGAAGTACGTCGATCCAAGCTCGCCTATTTCTTCGCTTCCGTAACAGACGAACAACACGCTGCGACGCAGTCTCGGCCCAGCTGCCAGCGCGTGCGCCAATTCCATTACCGCGGTCGTACCAGCTGCGTCGTCATTTGCGCCGTTGTAGATCGAGTCGCCGTTGACGGGCCGCCCAATCCCCAAATGATCGAGGTGCGCCGAGAGCAGAATCGTTCCGGCTTTGGGATCCGTACCCTTAAGGTATCCGATCGCATTATACGTCTCGCGCGGCGTTGCTTGCGACGCCTGGTGCACCGCGAGCGTAACTTGTGTTCCTTCGGTTGCAGCCGAAAGTCGCGCTGCTGCTTCGGGCTTGAGTATGACGACGCTAGTACCCGCTTCTGCCTCGCTGCCCTTTAGTGTCACAGGTACACGCGTGCGTCCCCCAGCCCTGCTTGCGAACGCAGATACGGCCGGACTTTCCGTGAGCAACAGGGCGGCTGCGCCCTGTCGACGCAGTGCCGAAATCGCATTCATCGCCTGCTGCGGCTCGCCACCCATAAACACAACGTCGCCCTTCGTCTGAGCCTGTGCAACATTCGCTGGCAGAACTTTCTTGAGCGCGCCGTTGACCGAGGCGCCGGTTGACATCAGCAGCTGGAAATCGTCGCCCTCCCTCAGCGTCACGTTTCCGACCGTCAGCGTTGCGGTTCCGGTGAGCACGGGCGACGAGAGCTCGGCGCTCTGAATGTACCCCGTCATTCCAGGCGCCGGCTTGAGGCCGTACGCGATGAACTCCGATGCCACATAGGTTGCAGTGAGATGTTCGTCACGAGTCGCGCTGCCGCGACCATGCAGCACATCGCTCGAAAGAAACTTCTCATGCCCCTCCACCCATTCCGGTCGCACGATCCAGTCCGGCGCGTTCTTCGTACTCGCACGTGAAGCGGTTGACGAAGATGCTTTCTGCGCTGCGATTTGTGAAACTGGAAGTAGCACACTCAACGACACTGCGGCTGACAATTGCATCAGCGCGGAACGGTTTCGCAATACTCTATACACCTGCATTCTCCAAACTCCAGAAGTGGCTGATATTATCTGATTTCAGTTGAACTCTTGCGTACTACATTCTACTCGGGTTGCATTGCCGCCGAGCGCCGGCTCATCCATCCGTAAAGCCAGACCACGATTGCAATGAATGCGAGTGCCCCGATCAGCGGTGCTGCGCCGAATTCCCCGTGCACGAGTGAAATCGGCGATTCCTTCGCGAAGCCGACAATGAGTCCAGCGTTGATCACGCCCCAGATGCTCTCTCCCACAATCAGGCCGGATGCGACGAGAATCGCGAGCCTCCGCGACCGTCCCGGGTTCGGCATCGACTTGCTACGCGTATCGTACCAATGCCCGATCAGCGCACCAATGATCACAGCGAATGTGGCAGACATTGGAAGATAGATACCGATTCCTACTGCCAAGGGTGGAATGCGAAGCTTCTTCATCGCGCCGAGCGACTCGTCCAGCAGTATCAGCGCGACACCAACGATTGCGCCGATCAGGAGCATCTTCCATTCGAGATTTCCGCCAATCACGCCCTGTGCGAGGGCCGCAATCAGAGTCGCCTGCGGAGCGGGAAGCGGATGCGCCGCGATCACATGAAGATTCGGCGCGCCGGCAAAACCGTAAGCCTTGGCGAGCAAGTTCAGGACGAACGGGATAACGGACGCGCCGGCTGCGACGCCAACCACCAGTGCAATCTGCTGCCGCCTGGGTGAAGCGCCGACGAGCTGGCCGGTCTTGAGATCCTGGAGGTTATCGTTCGATATCGTTGCGACGGCGAATACGATCGAAGTGACGAATAGTGAAAACGCAACCAGTGCTTCGCGTGTTATCGCCGTAGACGAGACGACGAGCATGACCAGCGCCGCGCACACGACAATCGACAGGATGCCGATACCGGAGATCGGACTGTTCGACGCGCCGATGAGTCCGGCCATGTAACCGGCGATTCCGGCGATGATAAATCCAACAATCAGTACGAACGGCGTGGCGAACAGCGTCAACTGCAGCGCACTCGGTGCCAGTACTGTGGACTTGGCGAAGGAGTACGACAGCCACGCCGCGATTGCGAGGCAGATCACCGTAAGGATGACAATCCACGGCGGCGAAAGATCGCGGTCGAGATCGTCTGTGGTTGCCGTTGCGCGCGACGCCACGAGCGTGCTCACCAACCCACCCAGGACGGGCTTGGCAAGTCTCGCAAGTGTATAGATCGCTGCGACGCCGATTGCGCCTGCGCCGATGAAGCGAACCTGAGTTGTCCAGATCGCGGTTGTGTGCGCCGCCAGCGTCTGACCGATTGTCGCTGGTTGCATCGACGTCAGTATCGGGACGGCTATCACCCATGAGATCACCTGACCAACCAACATGGCGATACCCACAGAAAGGCCGACCAACTGGCCCACTCCAAGAAGTGCGAGTGACCACGTGATGTCGTAACCGGTTGAAGCGGTCGCCCCTATGCGGAAGAAGCCGGACATGTCGGCTGCGAGGAGGCGAGTTGCGCTCACGATTGCGAGGCTCGCCGACGCGATTGAGCCCAGAATGATGGCTCGGAGCCCTTCCTTGGACTCTCCGGTACTATCCTGGATCTCTCCGCGCGCGCCGGAGCCCACCTTCAGCACCTCGGCTGCTGCAACGCCTTCCGGGTAAGGGAGGTCGGAGTGCGTCACCAGCGCGCGGCGTAGCGGGATGGTGAAGACGACGCCCAGCACGCCGCCGCTTAAACAGATGAGGAACGATTCCCAGAAGGGGAACTCGACCCACCATCCCACGATCACTAGTCCCGGCAGGACGAAGATGATCGCGGCGAGGGTGCCGGCCGCAGACGCGACGGTCTGGACGATGTTGTTTTCCAGGATCGTCGAGTCCTTGAAGGCACTCAGCAGGGCCATCGAGATGACGGCAGCGGGGATCGATGTGGCGAACGTGAGGCCGACCTTGAGGCCGAGGTACACGTTGGCCGTGGTGAAGACCGTCGTGATGAGGGCGCCGAGAATCAGCCCGCGGATGGTGAGTTCTTTGGGTTTCACGCGGTAAATGTGGCACCTGAACCGGCGGGTGACGAGTACCGCGCGGATTTGGCTCGCAGACTTGGGTTCGCCAGCGGCTCATCGGCCAGCATCGGTACGGTTTCCAGGAGAGAAAAAGCCATGCAATCCGGCAGCAAGGCGCGGCGCGTGCGAAGTCCTGAGGCTAGCTCAATGCTTTCCGACCTATGAACAATGTGAGCTGTTGCGTTTTGGACGTACAACGCAGCAGCTCACATTCATTCATTGGATCAGAGGTTTCAATCCGTGATCACACCAAGTCTTACGCACGACGCGTGCGCCGACGCATTCCCACCATTCCGACCAAGCCCGTTCCGATGAGCCAGAGAGTGCCGGGTTCTGGTGTCGTGGTAGCAGTCAGGCCGCCCTCCACGTAGTCCAGATTCGAGTCAGCCGTCGACACGGCGGCAGCGTAGTCGACGCCATTACCGGTGTCGCCGTTGCTCCAGATGTTGACGAATTGACCGTTCCCGATTCCGAACATGAGCCCGTATATGTCCAGGAAGCCGCCGTGCGGCGGGTAATCACTAGCGGTCTGCGGCGAGCCGCTGGGCCAGTACAGGTTGTCGTAGGTGGCAAACCCATTCGATTGCGGCGGCAGCCCCATCCCAACTGCGAAGCGACTGAAGCTGTTCGGAGCGAGGAGGTTCGTAGCTTCCGGTGTCGCGTTATTGACCGCCATGAGTGAGCCGATCGGCGCATTGCTGATGTTGAGTCCGTTATTCGAGTCGGAGAAGGTGCCGCTGACTCCCGTGACCTTGTACGCGTTTGGATAAGTCGCGTCCGTGGCCGCGCCGTACGTCAGGTTGACTGTGCCCACGATACCGGAACCGCTGATAAAGAACTCATATGATTGCGCTCGCGCGCTACCCGGTATGGCCATTCCGGCCGCCAACATCGTTGCTATCGCCACTACCGGGCGTAACCTGGTCATGATACGACTCCTGTGCTGTGAATGCTAAGGTGATTGATGCAACCAACACCTTGAAGCCGCTGCATCACGCACGCCAGAGTTGCTGTTTTGGCCTTCCTGCTTCGTCAAGGAAGTGTGAAGACGCGCTCGGTGGCTAGTCGCGCAGGTAGTGACAGCTGTAGCCGCCAGGATTCTTTGCCAGATAATCCTGATGATACTTCTCCGCACTGTACCATGCCGAAGCGGGTTCGATCGTAGTTGTGATCGGCTTCGTCCACTTGCCGGAAGCCTGCACGTGTGCAATCGCCTGCTCGGCAGTCTTCTCCTGCTCCGGTGATTGCGGGAAGATGGCGGAGCGATATTGCGTTCCAATATCGTTGCCCTGCCGATTCAGCGTTGTCGGGTCGTGCAACCGGAAGAACCAGTTTTCGAGCAGCTCCTGGTAGCTGAGCACCGACGGGTCGAAGGTGATACGAATGGATTCCGCGTGTCCCGACTTGCTGTCGTGCGTGTCATCGTACGTGGGATTCTCGACCCAGCCACCGGTGTAGCCGACGTCGGTTGCGAGAACGCCAGGGACCTTGCGCAGAATATCCTCGACACCCCAGAAGCAGCCGCCCGCCAGGACAGCGGTTTCGGTGTGTGGTGGGGCTTCTATAGTAGCGCTCGATGCGTGCTGTTGTTCGCTCATGTCCAACCTTCCGTTCAGACGTTTCATTCGGTGGTGCTATGCTGAAACCTATACGCGGAACCGGCAAAAAGTCACGATTACCGTGGCGTCACGTCATTGCGACAGCGTTCAACTCGATAAGGGCGCCGTAGTGCAGTGGTCCGCATGGCACCACTGTGCGGGCTGGTTTGTGCGTTCCAAGCGCTTCGGTGTAGATGGCGTTCACGGCGCCCCACAAATCGACGCTCGGCACGAATATCTGCACGTTCACGAGTTTGCCTATCTCGCTGTCGGACGCCGAGAGAACAGCACGCAGGTTCGCGAATACCTGGCGAGCCTGCGCCTCGATACCGTCGGGGATTCGCCGCTCTCCTCCACCCGGAGCGATCGGAAGAATTCCCGCGATAAAAACCAATCCGTTGGCGACTATCGCCTGTGAGTAATGGCCCGCGGGAAGCGGTGCCTCGTTCGTCTCTATGAATTTCATACGTCCGCCAACGGCGTCGCCGCAGTGATGCACTCGCAGAAAAGCGCCGGATCAACATTTCCGCCGGTGATGATGATGCCCACGCGCGCCGCGCGGTCAGGCAGGCTCACGTCCACGACGTGCTGCATCACAGCCGCGGCTGCGAGACACCCCGTGGGCTCGACTACAATCTTCATTCTTTCAGCAAAGAAGCGCATCTGTGTCCGAAGCTGATCATCCGTGACGGTGACGATGTCGCGCACCAGCGCGCGCAGTATTGGGAGAACAAGTTTGCCGACGTGTTGTGTGCGTGCTCCGTCAGCGATGGTATCGGGGACGTCGATGTGCACGATCTCGCCCGTCCGGAATGATCGCTGCGCATCGTTGCCGGCTTCGGGCTCCACTCCGTAGACCACACATCCGGGCGACCGGCCGGCGGCCGCGGTTGCAGAGCCGGAGAGCAGGCCACCGCCGCCCGTGGGAACGAACAGGAAGTCGAGTGGTCCGACTTCCTCGATGAGTTCCAGCGCAGCTGTACCCTGGCCGGCGATTACGTCGCGATGGTCGTAAGGTGGAATTAGCGTAAGGCCGCGCTCCGTTACAATCCGTGCTGCGACCTCTTCTCGATCCTGCGTTTTGCGATCGTAAAGGATTACTTCCGCGCCATAACCGCGAGTGGCCGCAAGCTTGAGTGCTGGCGCGTCGGCTGGCATGACGACGGAAACGGGAACGCCGAGTAGCCGGCCCGCGAGCGCCATCGCCTGAGCGTGATTGCCGGATGAGAAGGCAATTACGCCGCGTGTGCGCGCCTGTTCGCCGAGTCGGCTGATGGCGTTGTACGCGCCGCGAAACTTGAACGCACCCACGCGTTGCAGGTTCTCGCACTTGAAGAACAGTTCCGCGCCCGCGATTTGGTTCGCCTGACGGGATGTGAGCGCTGGCGTACGGTGCGCTACGCCGCGCAATACGCCAGCGGCGCGCGCGACGTCCTCGAATGTGACTGGCAGCGACGGCTGGGAAACTTGAGCGGAATTGGTCATTCGTCGGTCACGAAACTTGTGACGCGCGTGAAAAGCGGGATCATGTGACGCACGGGCATACTGCGGCTCCGGAAGAGTAGAACGGTCTCTCGGAATGTTGCTCGGCGCGAAGTCCGGAGCAAGGACGCGCAAGGCAAAATTGGAATTTTGCCTTGCGCTCGTCGGCTCCGGTGCTATGCTATTCGTGTGGCACACCCTTCTGCGCGCATTTTAGACTCCGATGTCTCCGGCATCGCATCGAGTGACGCCCGTAGCGTCATCGGCGCGCGCCTTGGACGTTCAATCGGGCCGAATACAAGCGTAGACCCTGCTGAACTGGCCGCGCGGGAACTCTCGCTTGCGCAGCGGGTTCGCGCAGGTGATGAGGCTGCGTTCGAACAGATATTCCGCACTTATTACGCTCGTCTCGTTTCGTTCGCCTGTACGAAACTGGGAGCCCAGGCACTCGCGGAGGAGATGGTGCAGGAGGTATTCCTGCAGATCTGGGTGCGACGCGAGCAGTGGGTTGTGGAGCGGTCCCTCGCGGCATACGTGTTTCGAGCTGTACGTAACCGTGTCCTGAACGCGCGGCGCTCCATCAAGCTCGAGGTGGCCTATGCCGAGACCGCCGCATGCGAGATCGAAATCGAAACCTCGGAGCCCTGTGACGGCCGGCTCCGCGACGCCGAGATTGGCGCGGCCCTGGCACATGCGCTGGCTCTGCTGCCTGAGCGACCGCGCCAGGTCTTTCTGCTCAGTCGGCGGCAAGGCCTGTCGTACGCGGAGATTGCGGACGTGCTGGGCATTGCTGTGAAGACCGTGGAGATGCACATGGGGCGAGCTCTCGCCCAGCTCCGGGTCTCGCTCCAGGAGTGGCGCCACCCGTAGAGTTTGTGGGGCGACCGGTGGTTGATACAGGGTAGTCGCTCAGGCGCGTGACCTCGTTCGTGTGACGCGACGCCGAGACCTAGATCCAGAGCTGGTAGCGCGATTCCTTTCCGGTGAGTCTACACCGGCGGAGTCCGCATTGGTGCGTGCATGGGCAGCTGATCCGAGTCACCGGGCGGAGTTCGAGTCAATACAGCGCGCCTGGAGCCATTCGTTCCCGCTCGAGCGACCTATTGACGTGGACGCAGCATGGCAGAATCTGTCCACAGCGATGCATGCGACAGATCAGTCGAATGACCGTGGTGCGGCACCGGGCCAGCCTCACGATGCGGGAACGCGCGGAAACCTGCGTCTGCACCAATCGGGTCCTCCCGCTCGAAGCCCTCACTCACGCCTTCTTATGCCGACGCTGGATCGCGTTGCACGGCGATCCAGTTGGACGCGCATCACGGCGTTCGCCGCGGCGGCGGTAGTGTTGTTGGCGACGAGCATTAGCATGGTTCGTATGGTCACTGGCACGTGGCCCCTGGCATCTATAGTGCAGCGTAGCGCCACGGCGCCCGAGCGCAAAACACAGGATTTCGTTGCTAAGGCCGGACAACGCGCGCTCATTGATCTGGCGGATGGCACGCACATTGTGCTCGCGCCGGAGTCTCGGTTGCACGTTTCGCTGCCGACTGGCGCGTCTGGCCTGCGCGAGCTGACGCTCGACGGTCAAGCGCTGTTCACAGTAACGCATGACACCGCTCGTCCATTCGTAGTGCGCTCGCGCTATGGGACGACCGTCGATGTAGGAACCTCCTTTGCTGTACGTGCATACACGGGACAACCGTACCGTGTTGTCGTGCGGGAGGGCCAGGTCGCACTCGGCACGAGTGCTGGAGCACCTTTGCTTGAGGCTGGCGATGTCGCGGCAGCCAGGACCGATGGAACGCTGCACATCGCCCACGATCCTGGCGCTGCGAGCCTGATCGATTGGGCAACGGGGCGGCTCACTTTCCAGCACACGCGCTTCGTCGACGTGGTCCCCGAGCTCGAACGCTGGTATGGCGTGACAATCCGTCTGGCGACGCCGTCGCTCCGCAACCGGAGAATCACTGGCCAGTTGGACACCGAGTCGCGCGCCGAAGCGATGGCAGCGATTGGCCGTACGCTCGGTGCGCAACATGAAACACATGGCACGAACGTCACGTTCTCCGTACCCGGAGAAGGGCGATGAGTGCATCGGGATGCGGCACGGCGATCCGATCGTGCCGGAACTGACCCTAACTTTCTGGGTGTAGCGATGACGAAGCAGAGTCGAATGTCCGCGTGGTACGTGCTACTAGCAGCGTGCGCAATGGGAGCGACGCCACTCGTGGCGCAGGTACCGACGGAAGCATCCGTAGCGCCAACCGAGTCGGTGGCGTACCGGCAAACTTCCAATCAACGATCACCCAGTGGCGTGACACTCGACATGGACAATGTGACGCCACTGGCTGCGCTACAGGCCATCGCGACTCATGCCGGTCTGCACCTGATGGTTGCGGACGACCTGCTGCCGCGTGGAACCGTCTCCGTGCACGTTCGCGGGACGCCCGCGCTCGTTGCGGTGCAGAAGGTACTGAGCGGAACCGCCCTCGTCGGACACGTGACGGAAAGCGGCCTGCTGGTTATCACGACGGGCGCCAACATTGCGGCAGCCGCCGCACCTGGTGTCATAGTCGGTGTCGTGACGGACGCTGCAACCAGGGCGCCCATCCCCAGTGCCACTGTATTGCTCGATGCAAGAGCCTCGCGAACCACGGGCGACGATGGCAGCTATCGGTTCGGTGACGTGACTCCCGGCACCCACTCGCTGTCCTTTCGGCGACTGGGCTACACGCCTTCCACACGACGCGTAACCGTAGGCGATGGCGCGACAGCAACTGTTGACGTCGCGCTCTCCGCCGCAGCAAGCACACTCGATCAGGTTGTGGTCACCGGTACCGTGATCCCGACGGCGCGCAGGGCAGTGCCAAACGCGATCAGCGTGGTCACGGCCAAGGATATCGAGGATCGTGGCATCACGAACATCAACCAGCTCTTCCGCGGCGAAATCCCGGGTGTCTTCGGGCAGAGCCGCGGCGAGACGGGAACGAGCACGAACGGATACGGCAACACCTATGTAACGGCGCGCGGTGTGAGTACGGTGGGGAGTACCGCGATCGCAGCTGTAACGCCAATCAAGACCTACGTAGACGGAGTCGAGATTGCATACCCGTTCTACCTGCAGTCCATAGATCCGGCGACCATCGAGCGCATCGAGCTCATTCCGGGACCCCAGGCCAGCACGATCTACGGTTCGGGAGCACTCGGTGGCGTGCTGCAGATCTTCACCAAGCACGGAATCGCGGGTGCGTCACACCTGATGCTCAACCTCTCGACCGGAAGCCTCCAGAGCAGTTACAACGATTCGCGTACACCGCGAACCGACCTTTCCGGACAATTCTCCGGTGGCAACGATAGCGGACTCACGTTCTCCGCGGGCGGCGGATACAGGTACACAGGACAGTGGATGCCTGGTCTCTACCAGAGAGACGCGAACGGATATGTCTCGGGATCTTACGTCGCAAGCAAGTCGCTCACCACCGATATCTCGCTCCGAGCATCACAGCGTGCGAGCGGCGCGAACAGCTACAATTTCCTTGTCGATGGCATGCGCACCGGTCTGTATTCGTACAACCCCGGATCGTTCGCCCCCAGCAACGTGACTTACTCCACCAAGACACAGACGGCCGGTGTCGGCTTCACGTACACTCCTCTTAGCTGGTGGAGCAACCGACTTCAGGTCGGCACCGATGAAACGAACCAGGCTTCGTACAAGACTACTCCGACGTATTTGAGCGCATCCGACTCGCTTCAAACCCTCGTGGCCATCCCCAACAGGAAGGAAACTGTTCGGTACAGCACGACGGCTCAGGGGCAGATCATGCAGCATCTAAGCGGCAGCCTCACCGCTGGCGCCGACGCCATGCACTTCGAGGCCATGACCCAAGTTGCCAACTCACCAGCACTCACCGGAACCCTGAGCGGCGGTCCGACGTCCCCTCCGTTTGTCTCGCGTACGACGGAAACGGAACGTGGCGCTTTTGTGCAGACGCAGCTCTCGGTTTTTGACATGCTCTTCCTTACCGGCGGCATTCGCGGCGAGCAGGACTCCAATTACGGAAGTAACTACGGCACGAACTACGCACCGCGTTATGGCGCGAGTATCGTACACGAGATCGGGCCGCTGACGGCCAAGGCGCGCATTGCCTACGGCCGCGCGACACGCGCTCCGGCCTCAGGAGTTCGCCAGGCCGTCTTCCTTACCAACACTGTCTACGGAACCTACCAGAGTCAGATCGCTGCTCCCAACCTCGGTCCGGAATCGCAGGGAGGAACGGAAGGCGGACTTGAGCTGTACTGGGGAGCGCATGGTAGCCTTCAGATCACACACTACGACCAGCACGTCAAGAACCTGATCATCAGCATCCCGGTGGACAGTGTCGCATCACTCAATCCGAACACTGTCGGCGACTATACGTACGCACGCGTGTCACAGCGACAGAATGTCGGTGCGGTGCGCAATACGGGATGGGAAGGCCAGGTGCAAGCGAATCTGTTCGGCGGGCTCAGTCTGAGCGGCACGCTGTCCGACAACATATCCCGGTTCGACCACCTCAACGACAGCTACACGTGCACGCTTGCGGTGACTCAGCGAGATCAATGCCTCTATCCAGGTGCGGCGCTATTCAACATGGCGGAGCACACGGGCTCGCTCGCTGCGAATTACTCCAAGTCGCGCCTGAATCTCAATGTTTCCATGTCGTATATCGGCGAGCGACACTTCGCGTATGACATCGGAGATTACTACGCAGCAACGAGCGGCCGTCTGTCGCGGTCTGTCTACACGTTCGTCCCGGTAACGGCGGCGGCGTATGAAACCTTCGACGTGCGCGGCGCCTACCAGATCAATCGTCAGTTGCAG
>JBDTAB010000117.1:0-6685 GCA_039924865.1 Gemmatimonadaceae bacterium
ATGAATCTGCGTTTCTGGCTGGTGCTCGAGATGCACTCGCGAGATTTCACGACGCGCGAGCACCGGAGCGCACTGTCCTTTCGAGTCACGAGCACCAGGCTGCGCTGCAGGATCTGAACATACTCGCAGATCATGCGCAGGCCCCACTCATCCGGCTGGAGCAGGGATTGAATGGCATCGTCACATTCTCGGTTATGCCATTGTTCGCGATTGCCAATGCCGGAGTATCGCTCACTGGCGGAGGCCACTTGTTAGGAACTCCCGTGGCCCTCGGCGTGATTGTCGGACTGTTTCTCGGCAAGCCGATCGGAATTGGACTTGCGTCCTGGATTGCGGTGCACACTGGCGTCGCAACGATGCCAGCCGACATGTCACGACGGATGATATTTGGTGTGGCGTGCCTCGGCGGTATCGGATTCACAATGTCGTTGTTCATCGCCGGACTTGCATATGGAGGATCACCAGAACTACTGACGGCTGCGAAACTGGGAACGTTCAGTGCATCGCTGCTCGCGGGGATCTCCGGCTGGTTGATATTGCACGGTGTGAAGCCAAAGACGGATTCCTGACCCAGACAATAACAGTCGCCAGCAAGTATTGCTGGCGACTGTTATCGTTTGTGAGGTGTTCTCTGAAAGCGACGCTGCTCAGGACTTGAGCGCCTCGAAGCTCTTGCTGACATACGCGAACATTTCCGGCGTCGGCACGTTGCCAAGTTTCTTCTCGAGCGCTGGTCCCTCGTTGTCGTACATCTTCTGCGCCGCTTTCGCGATGGCCGCATCGCCGCCGGTAAATTCGTGCAGCAACGATTTCCACCGACGTGCGAGCACGAGCATTCCCGGGCTCGTCGGATCGACGCCGTTCTCCATCGCTGCGCGAACTTCCGGAATCAGGACGTTCCAGTCGTCGCCCGCCTCCTTCATACGTGCGTCGCTGACCGAGATGCGTCGTTGCTCCAGAGTTTCCAGCTGCTCCGGCGTGAAATACTTCTCCGTGTTCATCATATCTCCGATTGTCTGGCAGATCTCCTCGAGCGAAACAGATCCAGCCGAGTCCAGATGGACCGCGAGTGTTCTGAGACGCGATGCCAGGCGCTTCTGCATGGCGATCTGCTCATGCAGCCTGGCGAGGTGGAGCTGAATTACCCCTTGAGTCGATGCGCCAGTTCCGTTGAGCAGGCGCGCCGTCTCGTCCAGCGAGAAACCCATTAGTCGGAGCGAATGGATTCGTTGAAGCCGTTCGATGTCGGCCCGGTCGTACAGTCGGTGTCCGGCGTCGGTCCGGAGCGACGGCTTGAGCAGTTCGATCTCATCGTAGTGATGGAGAGCCCGAACCGACATCCCGGTATTCCGCGCCAGTTCGCCCACTTTCCAGGGCGGCTCCTTCATTTCCTTACTCCGTCATGATGGGTCAAGTGTGGCCACGGATGCAGTGTAAACCCTCACGTAACGTGAGGTGCAAGGGCTAATTTCCGGTATTTTGACAGTCCAGGCCAGAGCGGGCGCCTGGCTGGCGATCCGGGCGACACACTCATATATCTTCCCGCACAGTCCAATTCCTCTGATCCCAAATCAAATGCGCTATCCAACTCAGGCCGGTCGCCGGATTCGCGCGACAACTTGCGGTGTTGCAGCCGCGGTTCTGTCGCTCGTCGCATGCGGCGGCAAGGACGCTCCGGCAGCCGCCACGGACACGACGGGCGCGGTGGTCCCAGGCGCGGCAGCCCCCGATTCCAGCGTCGCAACGGTACCTGCTACTCCCAAGCAGCTTGCCGCCGATCAACATTCCATGGCGACGTACCCACTGACCGTCGATCATGTGACACGAGTAACGGAGGTCATGCGCCGGATCCACTCGCTCGAGCAATCGGACCCGGCGCTCAAGGCTGAATGGGAAAAGGCTGGAAAGAGCACCGGCCCAACGACAATCGATCAAGTGATTGCGCGCATCGGCGCCACTCCGCGCGCGCCGGAAATACTCAAGGGCGCGGGAATCAGCGCGCATGATTACGTATACACGACGTTCGCACTCATGTATGCGTCGGCCGCGTATCAGATGCAGAAGTCTGGCCAGTCGATCAAATCCGCAAAGCTGATATCGCAGGTGAGCCCCGCAAACATTGCGTTTGTCTCTGCGCATCAAAAGGAAATTGCAGCACTCGCCGCAGTAAATGGCGCCTCCGGTTCAGGCCGCCAGAAATAATCCTGAGTATGAACGTCGCAGAGCGTGGTCGCGTGCTTCGGGCACGCGACCCGCTACGTGTAATTGCATGCGTCACACTATGCACCGCGCTTGCTGGAGCGAACTCGGTTGCGACGACGAGTGCGGCGCGTGATCATTCCGGAGAGTCGATCGGCGCTGGCGGCGAGAATAATACGCTCGCGTCGCCGGGCCTATCGGTAGAGCACAACGGAGAATGGACCAGATGGTGGGCGGCCGATTCCGCGCCGGTACGTTGGACCGGTCCACTTGACGCAGTAACGCGCGCGCTGATCTGGCGTAGTACTGTGAGCCCAGCGGTTCAGTGGGGAGAGCTGCGCCTTTCCGGTTCGGGCGAAGCGTGGCGCGTGCGTGTAATCGTCGCGCGCATAGATCCCAAACGCGTTCACATTCGTCTCGATACCGCCTTTGGAGGATCGGTTGCGCATCCGTCGTGGAGCATCGATCATGCTCCAGCGGCGGCGATCGTTGCGGTAAACGCGGGGCAGTTTGTGGGGGCGCTACCATGGGGTTGGGTTGTGCTGGACGGGCACCAATTCCTGCCGCCGGGAAAAGGGCCGCTTTCTACAGCGGTCGTCGTTGATTCATCCGGTGGCGTGCACTGGGTGCAGCCTGATAGCCTGGGCGCGGCGCGCTCGATGCACGGCATCGCCGCAGCATTCCAGTCGTATCCCACGCTGCTGCGCGACGATGGCGACGTCCCCGAGCCGCTGCAGCCACGCTTTGCGACGAGCGCGCTGAGCCTCGATCATCGCGACGCAAGGCTCGCTTTAGGGCAGCTTCGCGACGGACGTATCCTCATTGCGCTGACACGGTTCGACGCGCTCGATGGCAGCTTTGATTACGTGCCCTTTGGCCTCACGACGCCGGAGATGGCTGCGGTGATGGGCGCACTAGGCTGCCAGTCAGCCGTGATGCTCGACGGCGGGATTTCCAGTCAGATGATGATTCGCGTGTCCGCCGGCCAGGAGCTGCGCTGGCGCGGCATTCGTCGTGTGCCGCTTGGGCTTGTCGTGATGCCCTGACGAGTGACGAACAACAAAAAAGCTCGGCGCAGCAGCGCCGAGCTTTTTTGCTTTACGTGGAGAACGTTACACTACCGACTTGCGACGGCGACGAACCATTCCGAAGACACCTACGAGGCCAGTTGCAACCAGCGTCATGCTGCCTGGCTCTGGGATCGTGGATACGGTGAACTCCGGAGCGAACGTGATGCCGGATTCAGTGACGTGTCTGTCGGCGAAGAACAGATCGACACTGTGGCTGCCGGCAGTGAGGCTGCCCGTGTTGAAGACGGTCGGCGAGCCGGACTTGATGCCGCCATTGTCGCCAACGAGCATTCCGTCGATGAACAGCCATGCATCGTCGTCGGATCCCAACGAGAAGTTGTACGTCGCAGAATTTGCGAGGCTAATGTTTCCGGAGAAGATTGCCGTGCGGAAGAAATTAGCGTTACTCGTCTGCCCGGTCGGGAAGAAATGGCTGCTGACGCCGGTGAACGGTACGGCGATAGTGCCTGTTGCATCGGCGGTGATGTTCGCGCCTGGCGTCCACCACTGCAACTCTCCTGCTCCATTGACCTGCGTAATCGGGCCAGACGGTCCTGCGTAGGTTGCGCCGAATCCCGAAACAGTCGGGAGGCCAGCGGTCAGCGTCGTATTCACGAGCCCCGAGATAATCGAACCGTCAATTCCGTGCTGAAAATCCGGGTTGCTCGAGTTGTTCGCCACGCTGAAATACTGGTACGACATCGTGCCCAACTGGGCGTGGGCGATCGCCGGCGCGGCTGCTGTCGCGGCTGCGGCTAGAATGCCCAGTAAACGGTAGGTCTTCATGCAATGTCCTCGAAAAAGTGGGCGTCCCACAGCGCGAGTGGGTCGCTATGAATGACGGGTGCGCGGTCCGCCATCCGCCCGAGCAAAACTTCCTGCCCAAGCTTCGACGTATTTGGCGGCAGGATGCGGGCCGCCATGCCAGAGTCGTGCCGGTCATAAGGAACCCCTTATGGCGCAACGACTTAGTAGGTCAAAATATCACTTCCGTACCGAGTTGTCAGCACTCTGGCGTAATTTCTGTGGAGTCGATGCACCAATGTGTTGCGCGGACGCCACTATGGCCAGAAGAACGATCTCGGAAACAAACGTAGTATTGCAGCTTATGGGGGTGCCTTCTCACCGGATGTTTAGAAGGTGCAGCAGACCGAGGCTGAGCAGGATTAGCAAGACCAGAGATCCAGTGACCGTGGTGATCACGCGTGTCCCAACCGTGCGTAGGGCCTTGAGATCGACGCCGAGTCCCAGGGCAGCCATCGCGGCGACCGTCAGCCAGGTCGACATCGCCCGAGTCGGGTCAACTAGATCGGTAGGTAGAATCCTTACCGATCGGAGGATGGCGAGCAAGAGAAACCCGATGATGAACCATGGGACGAAGCGGGTAATCTTGAAGCGCTGCCCGGCCAACTGTGAGCCGGCTTCCGTCTTGTCCCGGTGGGTGAGTGCAAAGAACACCACGACCGGTCCCAGCATCAGCACCCGAACCAGCTTCACAAGCGTACCCACCTGACCGGAGAGCAGGCTCACCGGGACGGCAGCTGCGAGGACCTGTGGCACGGCGTAAACGGTGAGCCCTGCCAGGACGCCGTACTGGTAGTTGTTGAGGCCCAGCGGCTGGATCAGAAGGGGCAGGCCGAGCACTACAACCACACCGAGTATCGCGGTGAAGGCGATGGAGGAGACCACATGCTCCTTTTTCGCACCGATGACCGGTGCGATCGAGGCGATCGCGGAATTGCCGCAGATCGAGTTTCCGCAGGCGACGAGCACCGCGAGCTTGTGCGGCAGGCCCATGACGCGCCCAATCGAGTAACTACCCGCGATTCCCATGACTACAAGGAGAACGATACCGATCGCGAGAGACGGCCCCGCGCGCAGCAAGAGAGGTAGGTCAACAGATGCTCCGAGCAGAAATATGGCCGCCTCGAGCACTTGCTTGGCGCTGAATGCGACACCAGCATCGGTGACGGCTGGTGGCGTCCATACGGTGCGGACCATCATGCCGACAAGGATGGCGACGACCAGTCCTTCGATGATCGGGTGTCCCAGGAAACGTGTTTCGATTCCTGCGATGCCCAGGGACACGGCACTCACAGCTGCCGTGAGAAGGAAGCCGGGCATCAGTCCGGTCAGGTGTAGCCTGCTCTGCAGGCTACTGGAACGAGTTCCGGGAGGAGCAACCGGGGTTGCGACGGGCGTCGCGATGATTGAGGAGGCCATGCACGGAGACTAAAGTTGGGAGCTGTATAACACAAAGACATTATCCCTATGCTGGTATTACTTTCTGTTATGTCGCTCAATCTTCATCATCTGCGAGTCTTTGCCGCAGTCGCCGAGCATGGTGGATTCTCGCGGGCCGCGGCGTCGCTGCGGCTCAGCCAGCCGGCCGTGTCCAAAACCGTGCAGGAGCTGGAGCGTGAGGTGGGGCTCTCGCTGTTTGATCGTTCGGGTCGTGCGCCGCGACTCACCCCTGCGGGTGAGACGCTGGTTGCGCGGGCACGTGAGCTGTTCGGCGTGGAGCGGATGGCGGAGGAGGATCTGGCTTCGCTGCGCGGCCTGGATCGTGGAATGCTCCGTGTCGGCGCGAGTACGACGGTCGCGACGTATTTTCTTCCGCCATTACTCGCGCAATTCCACTCGGAGCATCCCGGAGTGAAGCTGCGAGTAATCAGCGCAAACACGCGAGGAGTCGCGCGCAGGTTGCTCGAGGGAAGACTGGACGTCGCCCTCGTGGAAGGTCCCGTGTCGCATGATCGGATATCCGTTGCACCGTGGCGCGAGGATGAGCTGGTGATCATCGCCCCCGCGGCTCATCCGTTGCTTCGGAAGCGGCGCGTGACCGCCTCGGATCTGTCCAGCGAGCCATTCATCCTGCGAGAGCCGGGCTCGGGCACGCGTGATGTAGCGGAATCCGAGCTCGCGCGGCACGGTGTTCATCCGAGCGGTGCGATGCAGCTTGGCAGCACCGAGGCGATCAAGCAGGCGGTAGCTGCGGGGCTGGGGCTGGCGGTCGTGTCACGGGCCGCGGCGGCGGATCAGCTCGCCCTCGGCTACATCGCGGTCGTGGGCCTCCGCGACGTTGTGTTCAGGCGCGCACTCAACGAGCTTCGATTGAACGGACGCGCGCCAAGCGCGGCGACATCTGCATTCAGGATTTTTCTCGCTGCCGGGGCCCGAAGCGCGGCTCCCGAAGCACCTGTAATTTGCTGATGGAAGTTCGCTCGACTGCACTTCTGCTAGCTTGGAACTACGGGTGCAGCTACGGCCGCGCCGATTGCGCAGCAAACACGCCGTTGGACGCGTAGGCTTCCTGTGCAGGGAAATTCACGCAACTGATTGTCCACGGAAAATCCCAACGCCTACTCTGACCCCCATTCGCATGCACATCTCGCTAAATCGACTCGTTCTGATTG
>JBDTAB010000118.1:0-4003 GCA_039924865.1 Gemmatimonadaceae bacterium
CGAAATTTGCTCGAGACTCGCCAACGATGTCTTGTGGTACGTTGCATTGGGATCGCGCATCGCCACTCGCGTCATCGATACCTTCGCAAGTTCGGTTTCGAGATCCATGACGCGACGCGCATCGGAAGATGCCTGTACGGATGACTCGCCGGCAAGTTCGAGCGCCTTCTGGACATGCGCCACATACTTGTGCCGGAGAGAATCCGAGGCCGGGTCGATCTTCAGGTAATAATCTCGATCCGGCATTCCCAGTCCGCCTTGTGACACCCACGCGATGTAATGATCGGCATCCTTGGGGTCGGCGTTCGGGCCGAAACGGAACAACACACCGACACCTTCTTTCTGCAATTTCCCAATTTCGGCGACAAGCGCCGGCCTCGACGTTATCTGTGCGATTGAGGAGAGCTGAGCACTGATCGGAGAGACGCCTGCCTTCTCAGCTGCGGTCGAGTCCATGCAGCTGGCATAGAATGTCCCGAGCTTGGCTTTCGTGCTATTGGCCGGCTGGCTGTGTCTCTTCGCCATCGCGTCATCAAGCACGGAACGGACGACCAGCTCGTTACGGTCTGTCATGTCCTTCGAAACGCCAGACGACGAAAAGGCGGCCGGAATCGTGTCACGTTCGAGCCAGCCGCCGTTGGCGAACGCGAAGAAATCTCGGCACGCGTGGGCCGTTGTGTCCATGTAAGACGGGTCGAACACCTTGAGCGCCGGCGGGATCGGCACGGCAGACGCCGACCTCTGGGCGTGGAGCGGCGCCACAGCGAGGCAGCACGCCCCGATGATTGGCAATAACACTGACAATGCGTGGGGCGGTGTTCCGGTGCGCGAATGATTCTGCATGGAGATCTTTGGGGGCTGTTGCAGCCGAGGAATCGGCGGTGTCGATTATCCTAACGCCCAGTGCCCGGCATGGCCAGATACCGGACCATCGCTCTCCAACGCCTTGCTGCCCAGAGCTCAGGGTGATCGAAGAAATCACCCCGAGCCAGCGACGAGCATATTTGGTATGTTGATTTGTCCCCCTCTGGATACCTCATGAAGCGAATCCCCGCGTCAGTACACCGCGCAATCGACACGCTCGCCGTAATCTGCTTTCTCGCGGCGCCCCTGCTGCTCGGCCTGAATGGCAGGGAGGCAATGCTCTCATATGCCCTCGCTGCGATCCACATCATAGTCACTGTTTCAACCAAGTTTCCCGACACCGGACACAAGCCGCTGTCGCTCAGAAATCACGGGTGGATCGAGTTGGTTGTGGGAATTGTGCTGATAGTGCTACCGTGGGTCGTCGGGTGGACCGGGACAGCGCGCACGTACTACGTGACTGCCGGCGTACTGTTGCTAATCGTGTGGGGCGCCTCCAATTACGGCCGGCAGTACGGCGCTGAGCGCGCGCAAAAGACGAGAGCGTGACGTAGGTGTTGCGAGCGCGAAGCCTGGTTGGCGGAATCGCATGCTGCATGAGTGGAATAGCTGCAGCGTGCGGTGGAAGTGAAGGAGCGCAGACTCAGCGCGCGCCGAAAGCGACGCCTGTGACTGCCCCATCGCCACCACGACTCGCATCCAACGAAGGCACAACCATCGTTGATGGGCACGCAATAATCCGACAGGACGCGGTGGGGCCATTGCGTGTGGGCGAATGGCGCAGACCGGTCATGTCATTCGTGTACGTCGTGAGTGCACACGAAGAAAAGGACAGTACCGCGATAATCGTGGTGCGCGGAATCGGGAAGGACACGGTCACGCTAGCGTTCAGCAACGATACACTGCGCAGGATACTCGTAACACGTCCGGGCGCGAGAACTTCCGACGGCATTCAGGTCGGAACACGATTCGACAGCGTTACGGCGCGACGAGGTGCGACGACCGTGGACCGCGGCAAGGCTCGCGTTACATCACTCGATGGTTTGTGCGGAGTCAGGTTCGCGACTGATTCTGCAGCGTTGAGTCCAGACAGTATCGTGCGAAAGCCGGCTCCTGGCGCGGCCACGGTTCGGGCGATCGCAGTAGACTTCTGCAAAAAGTAAGACGCCCGCACTAATGACCGTGAGTCGATAGTTGCGGCTGACGGAATTGTAATACTCGAAGGGCCCCCAACGTGATGTCACGTCGGAGGCCCTTCTTACCGGAGTCAGTTGAGCGGAGCTGTTACAGCCGCCGCGCATCCATGCTAGGGGATGAGCAGAATCAGATAGGGTGACGGTCTCCAGAAAGTCTTGGGATCGGTGATGTGAATCGGTCCGTGGAATACACGTCCTTTTGCATCGGAGCGATCAGCACCGCTGAGGTCCTGCGCCGATATCACTTCGTACGTCTTGGTCGTATCTACCGGTACAGTCGTCAGCGCCGTCATGTCGAAAGCGCGGAAGAGCGTGGTGTCTGGATGCGTGTTCGCTGGTCGGATCGTCTCCCCTATCTTGACGATGAAAGGGAACCGGCTTCCGCCAACCTTGTTGACTATTCCGTGCTTGACGAGGTAGTCAGCCGTGCCGCTCACCACGAAGACACGATGGCTTTCGTACGCTGTCGAATCGATGGTGTAACCCAACTGCTGCGTCCGATACGCGAGTGAATCGATACGGATATTCGCCGCATAGAGCTGGCGAACCAGCGAATCAGCGCGAGTCTGCGACGTCGCAAGCTGCGACTGGAGGGCCGAAACGGTGCGGGTGAATTCATCCACCTGTGCCTTCAAATCAGCGTTCTCGCCACCAAGCGACTTGACGCGGGCGGAAATTGTATTGAGCCGAGCCCGAGTGCTGCGAAGGCTCTTGAGGGCCGCGACGGTGCGGTCACGAACATCCGCCTCGTAAGACTTGATTGGCTCGCCGCTGTGCGTCGCCTTTTTGCCGGCGAGCGAAGTTGCCGAGTCGATAGAAGCCATCGCTCCGAGCAGGCTTCGGGTTACGCCGATAAGCGAATCCTTCTGCGCCTGCAGTTCAGCAGTTTGCGACGCGGCCGCAGAGTCGGCCGCCGGGACAACCGCAACCACGCCGGCAGTGTCCACGGTTCCAGCGCTAGTTTCGGCCTTCTTGCAGCCGCCAGCCAGCACGGCCAGCGCTACAATCGGTGAAATCCAGTTCCTGGTACGGCTCATATCGTTAGTCTCTCTCTCGGATGGTTACGGGCCCCAAAGAGTCAGGGTGCCCGTCTATTTAGATCGATCAGTCGAATGGTCGAAATGCGAGGATCACGCCAAACGCATAACCAGCCGTTTATTTGGACCGAACAGATGTTCAGTTGATGGACTGGGTGCGACGCGGCTCAATTTTTCTGCGCTACGCTTCGGGTCGGCGGGATATCCAGCGTTCTTCCAGTTTCCCGGGCGTACAGGCCAAATTTGAGGGCGCCCGCGCAGTTTCTTTCGGTAGCACCGCGCGCCGCCTGCGACGTATTTAGAGCCTGACCGGGAGCCGGAAACCCGGGCAAAATCATTCATTCGATATGCTGCTCCGCACAGCGCGCGGATGGTGAAAACCAGGGAATATTTCCCTGTACGTCTAACCGAGCGTCCATATTTTCCCTGACCATCCCTTCCACGACACTGGCCATCGCGCCGCGTTAGTTGCAATCTTCATAGTTCGAGGCCGTAAGTGACGAGGCGTAGGTTCGTGGGGCTCAGCCGTACATCGATGGGCACGTCACCTTGGGCCGGCGACCGCAAGGGACAGTGTGAGAGATGAACGAGTTTGCAACATGACGGCAGCCCAGTGGCGCCGATTGATCCAACTGCCGGCGTCACTGCGCTGGCTCGTCTTCGCGGCCGCGATCATCGCGCTCGCGCCGCGCACTGCGTTCGCACATGCACATCTGGTGAAGAGCGCGCCTGCCGCCAACAGCCACCTGTCGGTACCGCCGACGCAGCTTCAACTGTGGTTCACCGAGGCGGCGGATGCGGAGATGACGATCCTCACCGTGACCTCGTCCAACGGCGAGAGGATTCCTCTGGGGTCCGTAACGACCGACAAACGCAATTCCTTGTTGCTGAGCGCGCCGTTCACCG
>JBDTAB010000119.1:0-3756 GCA_039924865.1 Gemmatimonadaceae bacterium
CGATACTGCCACTCACCGATCAGCCCCAGTACGCCGGAGAAATTCTCAACCAGAGCGCCAGGTTTGCCGAACAGCGATACGCGATGGGACAGGTTGACGACAGCGATATTGCCATGGCTGATGAAACCGCTCTGCGTTTTGAAATCGGGATCGATCGCTCTGATCGCGTAGTTGAGGCCGAAGGTGCGACCGTTGCGATCGAACGCGAGATTCCACAGCGGGCCAGCGAGGGTCTTGCGTGCAATCTGCGTCTCACTCCCGGCGAGCTGTGCGCTCACCGTGTAGATCTTTCCGAATACCAGTCTGGTATCAGCGCCTAAAACGCGATTGTAGTTTGAATCGTCCTCTCGATCCGTATAGAGCAGGCCGACGCGTGAGTCGCTCCCAAGGTCGCGTTGCGCGCGCGCGATCGCGAATGCGGGATGATTAGTTCCGCTCACGGATGTCTCGGGGTCGTCGAATGCACTCAGGAAGGCGACATTCATTCCTGCGAGCGTCCCGGTGAGCTTGCCAGCCACTGTAGGCTGCACGATCTGTCGCGTGTATACAAGCTTGCTCGGCACGTTGAACTGCTCGATCCCGTCGAGGAAAAACGGACGTCGTTCCGGAAAATACAACGCCTGCCGTGGGTCGTATGACAGCTGCTCCACATCCGCTTCCACTTGCGAGAAATCAGGCTTAGCAGTGGCGTTGAGCGTGAGATTATTTGTGACACCCCATCGCAAGTTCGCACCGACATTTGTGTGATCGAGCGTGTACCCGTAGCCACCAGTACGTTGCGCACCACTCGCCGTCTGTGTGATCTCCGGATTGAATTCGAGCACGGTACCACGGTGCAGGTCTGTTAGTCCTGTGAGCGTGCCCGACTGTCCGAGAAAAGACGCGGCCGCGCGGCTCGCCGGTGCCCAGGAATCATCGTATCCGGAGTGCTTTACATGCCGAGTCACGTTGAAGCCCCAGTCCTGCGTCGCGGTCGACTGGTAGCGAATGCTCTTGAATGGAATGCGAACCTCGACTTCGTAACCGTACGGCGTCACGTGCCCCTGCGATTGCCAGATGAAGTTGGCACTGAGGTCGGGCGCTGCGCGGCCGGTCGATGTGTTGTTCGTCGCGCCGAGACCGGCGGTGTTGGTCGAAGCACCGCTCTCGACGAGCGTGCCGTCGGCCTGACTGCCAAGCGGATTTACCTGAAAGACGAACGCCTGGCGGCCATCGTTGAAGGTGCTCAGCAGAAATTCGATTCGATCTTCCGCGTCTATGTGATCGCGATCCGCGAGATTGGGATGCACGGCTTCGTGCGATTCATATGCGCGGACGCCGAGGTACATCGCCGTTTCGGAATACCAGACGAAGATTTCGGTCGAGTCGGCTGCGGGAACGCCGTCAGACGGCGCGAACTGCGAGAATCCGGTGAGTCGCGCCGCCTGTTGCCATTGGGGCTCATCCAGCTTTCCGTCTATCGTGACGTCGCCAGTCAGTCGCGGGGGCGCGACGCGAAGCTGATGCTCCCGGCCGTTGTACGTGATCCCGGGCGCGGGTGTACTCGCGACTGTGGGTTTGGCGGGAGTGACGGCGCTGGCGAGAGCTGCAATAGCTGCGAGGAGTATCATTCGTGTTGGTTATTCAGTCCATGTAACTGTTGCAGACTACTGCGTACTCCGTGGCGACGCAGCGTTGACCTACTTCCCGATTTTTTCTGTGGCAATGCGTTTTGCGAACGCAACGCGCGCATTTTTCGCATATGTCCGACATGCGGATGGATCGACAAGTGCGTTCGTATCTCCAGCGTCCCGCTTTGCCAACCTGTCCCACAGTGAGACTGCTCCTGGATGTGGCGAGAGAAGTATGTCACATGGAAGAGTGCTGAGCACATCGGCACTGTGCTGGAAGTCCTGGATGACGTTGGGGTAAGACGTGTTGTTCGTGAACAGGAAGTTGTCGGCGGAAATCGGACTCTGGCTATCCGCGTAGGCGATGTAGAGGCAACGACCTGCCTCGCATGATTTCCACGTCCAACTCGTGCCGCCGGGTGTGTGGCCAGGCGTGAAGTGAGAAGTTACAGCGATCGGGCCCACGTGCAGCGTTTCATTGTCGCCAATGACGCTGACGTTGGCGACCGGAGCTATGGGAAGCAAGATGCCGTATTGCGGGTCGTCGCGCCCCACACCGCCGGACTTCAGCACGCCCGCGCTCCATGGGCTTGCCGCGACCCGTGCACCGGATAGGCGCTGCAGTTCTGCAATTCCACCAGCGTGATCAGAATGCACGTGAGAATTCAGGATCAGTTTCACGTCCTCGATTCTGAAACCGAGCGCACGAATACTTGCAAGGATGTTCGGAACCGACTCGTCGAGTGCCCCATCAATGAGTACATGTCCGCTGTCCGACGTGATGAGAATTGCGCCGAGTCCGTGGGGGCCGACGTAGTACGTATTGCCGAAGACACGGAATGGAGGCTGCGGCTCGTTCCATGTTGCGCAGGATGAGCAGACGGCGGTGCTATCCGTTTTTTGCGCCATGAGCGAAGCGGCAGGTGTGGCCGAGAGCGCCAGCAGCAGAAGGGCCGGTTGGTTGGGCATGCTGGTGAGCATGCTGGTGAGCATGCTGAGAAGTCGCTGATTCATCGGTTGATACGGGCTTTTGATATGGGCTTGAACTTAGTGCCAATTCACCTGCCAGCGGATGCCCGAAATTCGCTTCGATCTTCTCGCCTATGGTCAGTCAGGGTCCCCAGGTCCGACCTTGCTTTCGGTATTTATTCGGTATATCCTAACCATTCTGCATCATCTTTAGTAAACATCTGTAGTCAAGGATATGACCGCTACATCCGCCCTGCGCGACCTCCGAGAACTGCTGGATCTCAAATTCCCGGACGCTGTACCGCTTCAGCGCCACCGGACCGAGGTGGTCGCAACCGGGATTGGCGAGCTGGATGGGATCTTTCCGAGCGGCGGATTTCCGCGCGGGCGGCTGTCGGTCTGGGCTCCTGGCGGCGGAGCCACGGCAGTTCTGCGCTCGGCTTGCCTGTCAGCGGTCGTTGGCGGTGAACGGTCAGTGTGGATCGACGGCGGCGGCACCATGGCGGGAGCCTTCTGGGATGAGGGGCCGATATTGCTGCGCCCAAAGAGCAGGATTCACGCTCTGCGCGCCGCCGAAGCGCTGCTGCGATCCGGCGGATTTGCATTGGTCGTTCTGGCCGGCGCGGACCCGGAAGGAACCGAGAACGTGCGGCTGTCGCGTGCCGCGCACGATGGTGGCGGCGCGTGCATCGCGCTCACGTCGAGCGCTACGACGTCGGCGTTGCGTGCGTCGTCATCCATTCGGCCACACGGTTACGTGTGGCGCCGAGATCCGCACGGCGATGCAGCGGTAATAGATGCGGCGACGCTCGATGTACGCGTATCATCGCTTGGCTGGAACCGCAGGACGCGAGTGGTACTGCCGGTGCGGAGGGATGAATTGCGACTGGCACTGCCGGTGGATCTGCCGGACCGGCGTGGGTCGCGGGGATGACGAGTGGAGTGCGGGGATGACGGCCTTCCCATCGTTACCGATTTGCGTCCAGTACGGCAAGCGCGCGCGTGGACTCGGCGTACTGCAGGATGCGTTTGTCGCACGTCACGAGACGCGCACCGGTATCGCGGGCTGTCGCTATGAGAATGCGATCGGCTGGATCGGCGTGCGGCTTGCCTGGCAGTCGCGTGCTTCCGACTGCGATGCGCGGCGTGAGTTCGATGACCCGTACACCAGGAACAT
>JBDTAB010000120.1:0-4940 GCA_039924865.1 Gemmatimonadaceae bacterium
ACCACAAACGTAAATGACTGGCGAACTATCTGCCGCACTCGGTCGCCGCGGAGGATTGCCGGCGTGAATCGCGCTGTTCGGAGGGCAGCGCGCACTGCTTCGGTGAAACGCGCATCGCTGGATGAGACGACGCCGAAGGTCGCCGGGTCTGCTTCCCCTGTGGTATCCACGACGAACTCGGCGATGACCTGGCCGGGCGTGCGAGACTTGTAGAGCGCCTCCGGGTACACTGGCGCAGCCAGCGCGGAGGTGTCCGCGCGTGCGGGCTCATCTACCTGATCGGCGGTGTACACCTGCAGGTTCTTCAGCAGGGCCTCGAGTTGTGTGACTGTCATGTTGCCCCGCGGTGGTGCTTTCCCGTGGCGGGACCAGATGATGATCGTGCCGCACGACGTTCGTCCAAACGGCATGACGAACTGGGGCGGGACCGTGGCGACACCGGTGTAGATCTCGATCCCCGCGATCGATGTCGGCATGAGAACATCCACATCGAACTCGGCCGCTGCCGCCGCCGTGCCGTCGATCCAGACGAGCGGCGCGCACCGATTGCCGCGCATGCGGACTCTCGAGTCGACGTACCCGGGCATGACACTGACACCGGGAATGCTCCGAAGCATGTCAGTCAAGCGACCAGGGTTCCGTTGCTCAATTTCGTCGCCGGTGATGAAATGGCCGAACCCCTCGTCGCGACGCTTATAGAATCCCGCCATATAACCCGTATACGAAGGCGGACGCTCTGCACGTACGACGACGGGCGCCAATCCGAGTGATACCTCGGAGATGATTACGGAGGTGTGGACCGTCGAGTCGCGGACTACGATTACAGTAACGGATGCCGGCGCAAAGCCGAGTCGCCTTACGAGTAGGGTTGTCGCACCGGCCGGTACTCTCGCTAGCACGAACTGTCCGGCCGTGTCGCTCGCCGCGTGGATCTCGCTTCCTGCGATGGTAATTTGCGCTCCGACAATGCCTGCGCCCGTGGCGTCGCGCACGGTACCGACAATCTTTCCCTGTGCCACAAGAGTATGCAGGGGGAACAGCGCGAGAACGCATACGGCGATGAGGGACCAGAGTACGGACAGAAGGTGCGTACTCGACGGTCGAGCTTCGGCTAACGGCGGCGGGGTGCGCATTTGAACGCCTCGGAGGCGAGGGTTGGTGGCAACAGCTTTCCGTACGACGGTCATCTTGAATGGTACACCGCGGGAACGATAGTTACCGGGAGATTCGCGGGTGCAAGCGAGATGGCGATGCACGCATGACGGCCACCGGTGGAACCGAGGCTGCGCCTGCGGGACTCTGCCGCGAAGCCAGGAAGCGTCTCACTGTCGGGAAACCCAGGCGACGGGTCTGGCAACGCCGGCCAGCACCAGTGCAGTCGAAGTTGCCAACAAATATGGTGTCCGCTGTCGGAACTTGCCCAGGTCGTTGTAGCGCACATACTTGCGCCTTACACCTCGAATTCATCCCGAGCCCAGCCGAGGCGCCACGCGCGGATGGTGCGTGCCCGCGAACTTTGGGCCGGTGAACGTACCCTCACCTCCTGAACCAATGCGAGCCTACTCAGATCTCATCAACCACGCCTTTGCATACGCCGCCATCCATCACGATGGCGATACGCGGAAAGGTACTCGCGTTCCGTACATAACTCACCCCGCGAACGTCGCACTCATCCTGGCCAGGTACGACCGGGACGATGAGACGATAGTTGCCGCGATTCTTCATGACGTAGTCGAGGACTGCGAGTACCCCGGCCATACGCGCGCCACACATTCCGCGCAAATCGAGGCGAAGTTTGGCGAAATCGTGCTCGATACCGTGCTAGCGGTGACGCACGTTTCTCATGATGCAACTGGACGCCAGCTGACTTCACGAGAGAAGAAGGATTATTACCTTGAGCATCTCGGTACCGCAAGCGATCGCGCCCGATGGGTGTCGGCTGCTGACAAACTGCACAATGCGCGCGCGATCCTGTCGGACCTGTCGCGCAGCGACTTTCCGGAGACCTTTTTCGATCGGTTCAACGTCGGACGTGAGGGGACGATTCGGTGGTATCGTGAAGTGTATGAGCGGCTTCGCCAAGTGGGTTTTGACGGCGCCATAATGGGCGAACTGGCAGCGGCTGTCGAGGATATAGAACGCTGACTTCGTTCGATCGGTGCCCTGGCACTTAACGCCGATCACGACGACCTGTGTTTTCGCGCTACGCAGGTCTTCTTTCCCCGGACGGTAGGGCAACCTCAAGCGCGCGCTCGAGGTTGACTACGACGAATCGGCCTAGGATTACCTTGCTGGCGACACAAGCGCTCCATTCTCGGTGCCGACTGGCGGGAAGAAGCTCAAGGTCGCTGTGTAGCTGATTGATGAACGCAGCAACCAACTACTCGTCGCCCGGTCGGTGGACGCCGGTTGATTGTAGAATTAGACAATTTCTCGTAAATTCGGTGTAGATCGGCCATAGCGATCCGTATTTGTAAAGGCCACAACGACTTACGGCGCTATCTAATTTCTCATTAATTCACTCTGTGACTGCCAATCCAGGTTTTAGTCCTTTCACATCCGACTCCAATCGTTGATGGAGGCTGCGCGATCAGTGGTGACGGATGCACGCAGGCTTGGTGCTGAGCTGCACGTATAGTGGCCCAAGAGATCGTACAGGTGGCGACGGCGCGGACTTCAGTAGTCTAGTAACCTTTGCCCTTCTTCGGTTTATCATGCAACCAGCGAAAGATCGGTGCGTCAACACCTATCAGTGAACCCTCGGGAATACACGCGTTGTTTCGTGCATGTACGATTCCTTATCGCCGCCGCGCTAATTAGCGCGCCAATAGCGTGTGTTCCACCATCGGTGTCTCCTGGATATCGGGCCGTCTCGACAAAATATTGCAAGGTGACGCACGCTTGGGATCTGTCCGGCAACGTCACAACCACTCCGGCGGTCAAAACGTGCGTCACTCCGCATTATCCTCCGGAACTGCTGGCTGCGGGCCAGGCGGGGGAAGTAGTAGTGCATGTGGTTGTGGATAGCGCCGGAGTGCCGGATTCCAAAACGATCCGCGTTGTCCGATCAACAGGCGGAGCGGCGTTCGAACGGGCAGTTATTGATGCTTTGCAATACGTTCGCTTCGTACCGGCTGGTGCCGGCGAAAGCAGGCCGATTGTTGTCGAGATGCCGACGACATTTACGATCACCCATTAGTCAATACGCGTCAGTCACTCGGTGCCGAATCCAAGCTCCGTCGCGACCTCTGCCAATCGCTTGTCCCTCGTCCGTAGCCGCACCCCCGTCAGCGCCGCCGACGCAAGCAGGTGTACATCGACAAACCCGATCTCTCAACCCATCAGCGCACGCCGTTCCAGAAACGCGAGCGCCTCATTGTCGGTCGCGACTGTTACACCAGGCAGATGGCCGAGTAGATCCAGCACCTTCGCTCGATGCGCAATCTTCCCGCACGCGAGCTCACCTATTACGAACGGATGTACGCACACACGTCCTGCGTTAAGCTCTTCAATAAGTTGCGAATCGCCAGTCCGGAGGTGTTCTATCCATACAGACGTGTCGACGAGGATCATTCGCTCTTCACTCGGCGACGCGGAATGTGGCGCAGTTCCGGCTCGCTGCCGCCGAGCTTTGCGGTGACGATACCTACGCCGCCTTAGATCGAGCCATTACCTCGACCGCTGAAGCCTGACTACTGCGCCCATCCTACCGCCCCGCACTCGCCATCGCGTGCACTTCATCCCGCAACGCTTGTATATCGCTCCTCAGTCCCTCGATTGACTTCTGGTCGGCGATGTCGGATTGCGGATTCGCTGCGTCACTACCGATGAAGAACGTCGCCAACGTCGCCGTCACATAACCAAATATCGCGAATGCGTACAATGCGAGCATCACGCACAGCACGCGGCCCTGCATGGTCCGCGGAAAGTAGTCGGAGCCCATCGTGGTCATCACCATTGCGGTCCACCACACGGCGGTCCAGTAGCCGGTGATGGTCGTACCGGGAACAGTGTGCTCGAATGTGTACATCGCGGCCGCGCCGCCAAAGGTTACGAGTAGACTGGTCGCGATCACGTAACCAAATCCGCGGCGACCGAGCGCGCTGCCCAGCGCGCTCATGCCACGGTTCAGGCGACCGACTACCCTCACCAGACTAGACCCGCGAGTGACGCTGGCAAGCCGGAAGATGCGCACCGCCCTGAATATCCGGAGCGCCGGCATTAATAGTGATATTGCGGTCAGCCAGTTTCGCCGCAGGTACCTCCATCTATCTGGTGCGATCACCATCCGGACGATGAAGTCCACGATGAAGATGATCCAGATGAGTGTGCCGAGGCCTGCGAGCAACGGCGATAGTCCGCGCGTGAGCTCCACGATCAGGAGAACTACCCAGATCAGTCCGAGATAGATCAGCGGCTTCTCGAGCCATTCGTCAAGCTGGCTGAGTGTCTCGTAGCGCTCCTCGACGGTTGCCTGGGGCTTTTTGGATTTGCTCATCGGAACGCTCGCCTCGCGTGATGCGTGAAAGTGAATTCGCCATGGGAGCGGAATTGCGGCCGGCTGCTGGGCCCCGAGATCTCCCCTGGAGGTGTTAGTCTGACGCGTGACACTACCGCGCCAGATCATTCACTTTCATTAATGATGCCGCGAGTTCTGTTGGAGAAAGCAAGTTCACGGCCTCGCTACCTGAGCGCGACCGTGAACTGTCCTGACTGACCCCTGGCTGCCTTACGTCGTCTGCGTCGCGCTTTCCGCGTCTCGGCTTACCGCACTCCGGCTGGCGCCTTGATGTTGGTGTACTCGTACCGCGTACTGGTCTTCGAGTGACCCGCCGCGCCGCCGCCTACATCCATGCTCGTCTCCGACTTCATGGGGAGTCCGTTCGCTGCGACCCAGAGCTCAGTAGTGGACGGGGAATCAGGATCCTTCACATCCACAT
>JBDTAB010000121.1:0-2699 GCA_039924865.1 Gemmatimonadaceae bacterium
AGCACTTGAGACGTCAGAATCCTACAAATCATGTTCAATCAAATCGTTGCCACAGCAGGACGACGCGGCCTGATCCTCGGACTTGCCGCAATCCTCGCCACGGTCGCCAGTGCGGCGCTGAGAATGACGGGCTTCAGCGACGTCGCGGTTTTCGTCACGACGGCAATAGCACTGGCGAGTCTGGCGGCTGTCGTGGGAGAGGCGACGGACCAGCTCGGCACCCACATGGGACCAGGGCCAACCGGTGTCATTCAGTCAGCGCTCGGTAACCTTCCCGAGCTCTTCATAAGCATCTTCGCGCTGCGAGCAGGCCTCGTGGTCGTTGTGCAGACCGCGCTCGTTGGTTCCATTCTCGCAAACACGCTACTCGTGCTGGGGCTCGCTTTTTTGGTGGGTGGTCTGCGTCACGGCCCGCAAAGCTTTGGCACGCGAACGAGCAGGATGACTGCGATGCTGCTCGTGCTGTCTGTCGCGTCGCTCGCAATTCCCACTCTGGCAACCGCGGCTGGCGCGCCAGATTTCGGTCACGCGCGCAACGTCAGTGTAATCACCGCGGTTGTGCTGCTCGTTGTCTTCATGGCCAGTGTGCCGATGGCCATTAAAGGCACCATAGGTCCTTCTCGCCAGCATCCACCGGGCGTACGAGGGTGGCCTCTCAGCGCGACACTGACGGTATTGGCCGTTGCGGGCCTCGGTGCCGCGCTCGTGTCCGATTGGTTCGTCGAGGCTCTCCGGCCCGCAATGGCGGTTCTGGGATTCTCCGAGACTTTCGTCGGACTGATAATCGTCGCGATTGCCGGTAATGCGGTTGAAAATGTGGTGGGAATTGCCGCTGCGGCGCGCAACGAGGCCGATCTCGCGGTCAGTCTCATCCTGAACAGCAGTCTTCAGGTCGCGCTATTGCTCATACCAGTGCTCGTAATCCTCAGCACGGTACTCGGTGGACCGGTACTCACGTTGGTAGTGCCGGACCTGTTGATGGCTTCGGTCGCACTCGCAGCAATCCTCGCGGCGTTCATCATTTTCGATGGCGAAGCCAATTACCTGGAAGGGTTGGCGCTTGTTGGCCTGTACGTAATCATCGCGCTGAGCGTATGGTTCGGACCACCGCTCATGGCATAGGCGGCATACAGAACGGGCGCGCCATTCGGCGCGCCCGTTGTAACAG
Organism: Gemmatimonadaceae bacterium; assembly: GCA_039924865.1. Lineage (GTDB taxonomy): Bacteria > Gemmatimonadota > Gemmatimonadetes > Gemmatimonadales > Gemmatimonadaceae > Fen-1247. The sequence continues at coordinate 1,169 of JBDTAB010000121.1, forward strand.
AGGACGTTTCGTCTCCTATTTTGCGTTTTCCATCCGCTTGACGACGATTGCAAGTTCGTGGACGCGCTTTGCGTCGGACGCGGTTGGTGCGTCGCGGTCGAGTTCCGTTGCAAGCGACTTGAGCGCGGTGGCGCGTGCAGCACCAGTCTTGGCCTCAGCGCTCTTCAACGCCGCTGAGATCGCGGTAGTGCGCGCACTGGACAGTCCGTTATCCCGTACTAGCTGATCCACGTACGCACGAGCTACGGGAAACGCAGCCGGCCAGACGAACTTGGGCTGGGTCTGGGGATTGTACGTGTTGAACCGAACCAGGTTCGCAGCGTCGATTTCATTCTGCGTCAGGTTCGCCGTTGGCTTCAGTTTGAATACATCCAGCCCGCGCGCGATCTCGGAACCATAGATGTAGCCGTTGTAGTAGTAGCCGGACCAGTATCCGCCGATCACCAGCTTCGACGCGTCGATCGGCCCTTGGTCGTAATAGGCGATCTCCTTGGGATGTGCGGGGTCGGTAAAGTCGAACACCGATATACCACCTTGATACCATCCCTGCACCATTATGTCGCGGCCCGGAATCGGAATCAGGCCGCCGTCGTGCGCAACGCAATTCTCGGTTGAGGTCTGCGCTGCCGGCATCTTGAAGTAGCCGACATGATTTAGATGATCCTTATGCAGGGTAAAGATTGCATCTGCACCCCAATCGATCGGGTCGCTTGCGCGACACTTTGGCTGCGTGCCGCCACCCCACTCGTCACTGTAAAGCAACGACGTCGCATCGTTGTTGAACGTTGCCGAGTGCCAGAAGGAGAAGTTCGAGTCGGCAACTGCCTGCAGACGGACCGGGTGGAGCGGATTTTTGATGTTGAGCAACAAGCCGTAGCCGGAGCACGCACCAGCTGCGAGTCCTGCTGACGGGTACACGGTAATGTCATGACACTGCGACGGGCCGCCCGAGCCACCAGACATCTTTGGAAGGTTCTTGAGTCCAAGTTCACGCAGTGAATCTGAAAGTATTCTCACTTTCATTGTGTCGCTGCGATCGATCATCAAAGTGGAGAGAATGCGCGCGGCACTGTTCGAATCCGCAACCGATGCAGTGTTGGGCATGCCCAACCGACCGAGATACCCTCGGGCCTCCGCGGTGGCAGCGCCACCTGCTGTGTCGGCGTACGCGGCGCCGTGCGTGGGCGGCGCCGTGAGGTCGTCGAAAATGCGCGCCGTGCTGACGATCTTCGCCTGCTCCGGGTGCGCAACGGGCACGCGAATTACTTCCACTCTGAACAAGGCGCTGTTCGGATCGGTTACATCACCCGACTCGCAACTGGCCATTTCCTTGATCGCCCGAACTCCGGCAAGTCCCGATACATAGATGTACACGACTCCCTTGTCCATCGGGTCTGGCACCAGCGTGTGCGTGTGCGATCCACGGCAGGTCTGGACGTCTGCAACCTGCTTGGGGTGAAGAGGGTCAGCAATGTCAAAAATGCGAATTCCAAGCATTCTCTCACTGCTCACGACATCCTTGATTCCCTGG
>JBDTAB010000122.1:0-22470 GCA_039924865.1 Gemmatimonadaceae bacterium
CAGCTGTCGCAGGGCTACCAGACTATCCTACCGCCCGCGGCCAGCTTTACGGCCACGTTGCGCCTCTCCTTCTAACGTTACGGGAATCCCAAGATGCAATATCACAACTCGAACCGCAGCGGGAGAAAGACGTCCGGTCGCGGAGTCGTGAAATCGATCCTGATACTCGGTCTCGCTGTCATCACCGCCTGCACCAGCCTGCTCGACGTCACCAATCCTGGGGTCGTAAAGAGCAGCGACCTCTCCGACCCGGCGCTTGCGCCGACGCTCGACGCCGCAGCACTCGGCACTTTCAACTGCGCATTTGCGCAGTACGTAGCGACCGCCGGTGTTCTGTCCGGCGAATACGTCGTCTCCAACTCGTTCGTCGACGCAAATCAGTGGGGTTGGCGTGGAGTGGAGACCAAGACGCAGCCTGGAACGTGCCCCGGCAGCCGCGCCACGACATCGCTTGGCTTCTACACGCCGATGCAGTCGGCGCGCTTTCAGGCCGAGGATGCCGCACGACGGATTACTGCGTTCACTGCGGCGGACGTGCCCAATCGCGCGAACATGCTGGCCGAGCTCACAACGTATGCCGCGTACTCGTACGTTCTGCTCGGCGAGGGGATGTGCCAGATGACGGTCGATAACGGCCCACTTATTACGCGTGACAGTACATTCAAGATTGCCGTCGCCAAATTCACTCAGGCGTTGACTCTCGCGCAAGCGGCCAACTACGCCGCGATGACGAATATGGCACTCGTTGGTCGAGCACGAGCTTCACTTGATCTCGGCAACCTCGACGCGGCGAAAGCAGACGCGCAGGCTGTGCCAGCCGGATTTGTCCGGAACGCGGATTACTCCGAGACAACTGTCTCGCGCGAGAACCGAATCTACAACCTGACCATCAGGAATGACTTCCTGTCCGTCGGACCAGACTATCGGAATCTCACCGTTCACGGCGTTGCGGATCCTCGCGTGCCGGTGCTCAATACCGGCCGTTTTGGCAACGACGCTGTGACGCCGCAATGGCAGCAGCGCAAGTACACTACCAGCGGTGCGGTGCCGATGCCGATCGCATCGTGGGCAGAGGCGCAGTTGATCTATGCCGAAGCTGCCGGTGGGCAGGACGCCAAGGATGCCATCAATCGTGTGCGCGCATCGCGAGGCGTGGCTCCGCTGGACGGAACCGAAGGATCCGACATCGAGGCGATAGTTCTCGAAGAGCGTCGTCGCGAGCTGTTCAGCGAAGGCCAACGCCTGGGTGACATGCTGCGCAAGAACATTCCGTTTCCGTCGGGCGTGAACCACAAGGGTCAGACGTACGGTCCCACGACCTGTGCGCCACTCCCAGACGTCGAGACGCAGAACAATCCGAATCTGCGCGGGTCGTGACTGTAACGCTTCTCACTCGGACGCCCAGTCGAATGGCGTCCGAGTGAGCCCAATCCCAGATGGCATGACCGACTCGCGCACGAGCGATTAAGCATTTACGCTCGCGCTTCCAGGATGCTCAATAGGCAGCTCAATAGGAAGCTCAAGATGATATCTCAGACGAAGTACAAGCCCGTTCGTTTGTTCTTGTCTCTCTGCGCAGCCACGCTGTGTGCGACACCTCTTTCACTCCAAGCTCAAGCCAAGCGGGTAATAATTCGCGGTGGTTGGGTCTTCACCGCGACCAGCGACAAAGTGGAGCGCAACCAGGGGATCTTCGTGCGCGGCGGAAAGATCCTTGTAACCGATGGGAAGTTCGCGGGCGAGGACACCGCGGGCGCACGCGTCATCAATCTTTCAGATGATGAGTACGTGCTTCCCGGAATCTTCGACGTGCATGCCCACTACAACATGACCCTGGGGGAGCGAGGGACCAGACAGGACGAGTACACTTACAATCCCCTGATCTTCCTTGCCAATGGCGTCACCTCCACGTTTCCCGCCGGCGAATACGACCCGAATGGAATGATGGAGACGCGCAAGCGGATCGACAGTGACCAACAAATCGGGCCGCGCATCTACAATTCCGGGCCGTACTTCGGCACGGCGCGCCCGGGCTGGAATCGGAAGACGACAACCCAGGACATCTACAAGGACGTTGATTACTGGGCGGAGCACGGAGTTCGCGACTTCAAGGGGAAGGGGATCAATCCCGAGAATCTTGCCGACCTCATAGAGCGCGCACACCTTCACGGTCTCACAGTCACGGCGCACTTGGAATCAGGCTTCCAGAATAGCACTAATGCCAAGGACGCCGTGCTGATGGGAATCGATCGCGTCGAGCACATTCTTGGCGGCGATGAGCTGGCGCGTGATAAATCTGCGTACCCATCGTGGATTCACGTTGACACAGCGTCCCCGGAGTTCAAGGATATTGTGCATCTCTTTCTGAGCCACCACGTCATCTTTGATCCTACCATCACGGCGCCGGTGTACTTCACCACGGTCGCCGACAAGCCGGGGTTCGACTACTGGGTGGACGAGCGCAAGTTCTTCACGCCTTACGTGCAGGAGTGGGTCAGGAAGCAGCCTGCTCGAAAGCCGTTTCCGCTGTTTGACTCTCTCTACGTTGCAATGCTCCGCACCACGAAAGCGTTCTATGACGCTGGCGGCACATTGACATTGGGCACCGATAACCCGAGCCGCGGTGAGTACCTTGCCGGCTTTTCTGCGCACCGCGAGCTACAGACATTGGTGGTCGCAGGTATTCCGCCAGCGGCCGCGCTCAGGATTGCGACGATAAATGGTGCCCGCGCGCTTAACGTAAGCACAATGCTAGGTTCCATCGAGCCAGGGAAACTGGCTGACATGTTCGTGATTCGCGGAAATCCGCTGAGCGACATACGAAACACGCGTCACGTCCAACTGGTGATAAAGGCCGGAATTGTGTACGACCCAGCTGTCCTGCTAAAGATGGCGGAAGGTAAGATCGGGCCTACCGGCCCTCGTAGCGGGAATTAGCTGCGGAACCAGACGCTCCGGTTACATCACCATCTCGCCTTGTTGCGCCTGAGTGTAAAAAATCAAGCAAGATTTGCCATTTGGCAGATCGGCTTCTTGACCGGTTGGTCGGGTACCCGCAATTTTGACGCTCCCCAACCATAAGGTGGACTAGATGCGCGTGCCAAGCTGCGGTACACTGGCGTTCCTCGGAGTACTGGGCTGTACTGCTGCTTCGCCGCCTTCCAGCGGACCTGTCGATGCCTCGACCGCATCGACCAAACCCGCGCTCGTCCGCGTCGTGGCTCGTGACTTCGCCTTTGACAGCGCGCACAGCGTTCCGGCGGGACTTGTTGCCATTCGCCTCGTGAACGACGGCCGCGCAATCCACATGCTGGGCATCGTGCGGCTGGACTCCGGGAAGACCACGGCTGACTTGTACCATGCAATCACTGAAAACAGACCGGTGAACTGGTCCAGTGAATTGGGCGGTCCTGGCGCCGTCTCACCTGGGGATAGCGTGACACAGTACGAGGTGCTCGAGCCGGGAACGTATTCCATGGTCTGCTGGTGGCCTGATTCAACCGGCAAGCCGCACATCATAAGCGGGATGATGTCGACGCTCACGGTGACTGGCCAGACTGCAGGCGCTCCAGTAGAACCGACCCCCGACATTTACCTCCGGGAGCGCGACTACGCGATCGCAACGACGGGCGCCTTCAGCTCCGGCCATCACGTGTTCCGCGTGGACAACGATGGGCCGCAGGAGCACGACGTCACGATCCTGAGAATGCTCCCCGGAAAGACCGACGCGGAGATTGACACGTGGCTGCTGAAGCCCGACATGCGCGATGCGCCCGTCGAAGCGGTGGGTGGAGTGGTCGGAGTGGGACGTTGGGGCCACACGGAATTTGCGGCCGACCTCAAGCCAGGGAATTATCTCATCGTGTGCTTGGTTCCTGACGAGAAGGACGGCAAGCCGCACTTCATGCACGGTATGTCCACGAAGGTCACGGTGAGTTAGCAATCGGCGCACGACGGTCTGTCGCTTCCGCTTCGGGCAGCGACAGGGTGAACATGCTGCCCATACCTTCCATGCTCCGCACCCTCAGGTCTCCGCCCATTCCCCGCGCAAGATCACGGCTTATCGCGAGCCCCAGCCCGGTGCCTTCGGTAGACTGCGTGAGCTTCCGGTTCACCTGTACAAACGGGTCGAATATCGACTCCTGCTTGTCTCGTTCGATTCCGATCCCCGAATCCGTGACCCGCAGGTAAATCACACCTTTGGGCATGTCGTGGCGTCGAGGCGTGTCCACGGTGATGCTCCCGCCCGGTTCCGTGAACTTTATCGCATTCGAGAGAAGGTTGAGGAGGATCTGACGCAGCTTTTCAGGGTCGGCGCTCGCGCGAATGTCTGCGGAGATTCGAGATGCGAATTTGAGATTTTTCGTTACAAGCTGCGGCTCGATCATCGATGCAACGGCGTCGACTTCATCCGTGAGTTCGACGTCACGGATTTGATACTGAATTCGTCCGGCTTCCATTTTGGCGAAGTTGAGCACGTCGTTGATAAGCGAGAGCAAGTGCTGTTCAGATTGTACTATTCGTGCGATCGCCTCGTGCTGCGCATCGGTAACCGGACCGTGTATGCCCATGTCCATCAGTTGCGCGTGACCGGCAATCGCATTCAGCGGCGTGCGCAGTTCGTGACTCATGGCAGCGAGAAACTCGCTCTTCGCACTGTTTGCAGCCTCCGCTTCCACCCGCGCGCGCACCTGCGTTGTGACGTCAACGCCGTGTACAAAGATACCCGAGCGCGATCCGTCAGCCTCTACTATCGCCTGATATACAAACGTGACGAAGCGTTGCTCCATTTCGCCACCGGGCTTCTGCAGGTCGATCGGAAGCTCCTCACCTACGAATGCCGTTCCGGTCGCTAGGACTTCGTCGAGAAGCTTGAAGAATCCCTGTTCCTCGGCCTCGGGCACCGCGTCGCGGACGGTGAGACCGAGCAGCTTCCTGTGTCCTACCAACTGCGAATACGCATCATTGGCCACCTCGAATACGTGATCCGGGCCACGAAGTACTGCGATGAATGCGGGCGCTTGGCGGAAGAGATCGATCAATCGCGTCTGCTCCACACGTAGTGACTCCAGCGCATTCCTGGTCGCAAGTTCCTGTTGCACCAACAGGTCATGCGTCTCCTTCAACGACGAATGCGCTCGCTTTACCTCGGCGAAAGCGCGCGAACGCGCCTTTACCAGACTCAGATGGGCGCCTACCCGAGCGATGAGTTCTCTCGCGGAGAAGGGTTTTATCAAGTAGTCGTCTGCGCCAGACTGCATTCCCGCGATGCGTGCCTCCTCGCCCGCGCGAGCCGAGAGAAGGATCACGGGGATGCCGCTGGTGAGCGGATTGTCGCGCAATGCGCGGAGCAGCCCAAACCCGTCTAGCATCGGCATCATGACGTCGGATAGAACCAGGTCCGGTAGTTCGGTTTGCGTCGCGGCCAACGCGCTGGCACCATCGGCGTACGTCGCCAAATCCCATCCATGGCTGCGAAACAGGCGGGCAATATATTCCCGCATGTCGGCGTTATCGTCCGCGAGTATGATTCGAGCCGGATGCGCGAGCGGTGCCGCCGCCCCGTCGCCAGAATCGGTACGAACCGCCGCAATCCCGGCGGCCTCGGCCGGCTCCGCGGCGGTTGTAGTATCGCCGCGTAGCCAGCGCGTGGCCTCCTCAACGTATGCTGCGCCGATCGTTGATGACGCCTCCTCGGTCGCGGAACTGATTTGCTCCGGAGGGAGATGCGCGGTTCCTAGTGGAATGCGAACTGTGAACCGGCTGCCCGAGCCTTCCTCGCTGGTGGCGCTGATCTCGCCGCCGTGGAGCTTCACCAGTTCCTGAACGAGCGCCAGTCCGATACCGCTTCCCTCATGCGTACGCGACTGTGCGTTCGGCACTCGATGGAAGCGATCGAAGAGCAATGGAACGTGCTGCGGTGGGATTCCGATCCCTGTGTCGCTGACAACGAGCTGCGCCACTTCAGCATCGAGCGTAACAGAAACCGAGATTGACCCCTTGAGTGTGTGCTTGAAAGCGTTCGATATGAGATTCAGCACGACCGTCTCCCACATTGCGTGGTCGACGTAGACCCGCTCGGCGGAGCTGGGTGAATCCACAGCCAGCGTGAGGCCTGCCTTCTCGACGGTAGAGCGGAAGCTCGATGCCAGTTCTGCCGTGAAACGCCCGAGGTCCGTTGCCTGAAAGTTGGCTTCTTCTCGCCCGGCTTCGATGCGTGAGAATTCAAGCAGCGCGTTGACAAGCTTGAGAAGGCGTAGCTCGTTCCTGTGAATTAGAGCGACGTGCTCGCGTTGCGCCGCTGTCAATTCACCCAACGTGCCTTCGATAAGATCCTCGGTTGGCGCAAGCATCAGCGTGAGCGGCGTGCGAAACTCGTGACTCACATTCGAAAAGAACGCCGTCTTCGCACGATCGAGCTCCGTCAGCGCCGCCGCTCGTCGCTGTTCCTTCTCGTACGCTCGGGAGCTTGCTATTGCAGTCGCGATCTGACCGGCAACGAGATCGACATGCCCGCGATACCTATCGTTGAACGCCAACCGTGGACTGAGGCCGGTGACCAGTACACCATACGGCCGTTCCTCGCCGCGCAGCGCTATTGGCAACACCAGTGCCGAGCGAGCAGGCTCCGGCCACGGTGACCCGGGAAGCGCCCCGAACCGAGCAGCGAGATCGTTGACCACCAACGTCTCGCGGGCTTCGATCGCGGCGGCTAGCGGCCAGTCGGTAGTGCTCGTGTCGGCGAGATCGATGACAGGCGGCGCCACACGACCTCCCGGCTCTATTCCCGTGATTCCGGCGAGAGTTAGCTGCTGGCCGTCGTCGTCGAGCAGGTACAGCAGTGCGAACGGGCTGCCGGCCGAGTTGGCACCGAGTACCCCCGCAGCGAGTCTGCATATCGTTGCGGCGCTATCGATCTTGGCGCCGATGGTCGCAAGTTCGCGAAGCATGACGACGCGCCGAGCGCCGAGCACACGGTCTGTCGTTTCGACGACGGTGACGAGTACGCCGCCTACCTGACCGGTCTCGTTGCGTATTGGGCTGTAAGAGAACGTGAAGTAACACTCCTCGACGAATCCGAACCGATCGAGGGGAAGCATCCAGTCGTCGATGTACGTTGGTTCGGCGCTGTCCATCACTCTTCCGAACAGCGGCCCCACGTATTCTTCCCACACCTCGGCAAACGTCTCACGGCTACTGAGTCCGAGCGCGGCCGGGTGTTTTGTGGCGCCGAGGATTGGCCGGTATGCGTCGTTGTAGAACTGGGTGTAGTCGGAACCCCACGCGATGTACATCGGAAACGGGGATTCCAGTATTATGCTTACGGCCGTCTTGAGACTCTGCGGCCAGGTCGCGACCGGGCCGACTGCCGTGGATGACCAGTCGAAGGCGCGCATGCGTGCGCCCATATCGCCACCGCCGGCGAAGTGCGTGGTGCTGCTACCCGACGCGGCATCGTCGGTGCTCGCGGCAGAGCTCGGTATCACGGAATGACTGTCACGGAATGGGGGTCTGGTACCCGTCTTGAAATCTTACGTGCTGCATACTGAAACGACGCGCAAATGTACGGTCTACATTGCCGGGGGAGCCTGCTCAGGCCCAAACGCATCCCCTGCGACGGGCCAGACCCTGTCGGCATTGCGGTGAGAGACTACGGAACCCCCGTCGGAGCCGACGATAAGCGGGAATGTACTCAAGATCGACTCCGTTTGCTGGTCAACGGTCATCTCCATGGGAGATGGCAGAACTGCGTGGTCCTTGGTTTGGGAAAAGCCGTGTCGATCGGGCCTATCTGACCGTATCGCGATTGCGCGGTCGCATGCCTTAAGGTGTAGGTTTCTGGCGTCCCTGCCACCGACCTTTTGGTGAACTTGATCGCGGCCATCGTCATAGATGCAGCGTACAACGCAATCGACTACGCCACGCATTCAGGCAAGAACTTCGCTTCTCGTCGTGATGCGTTCGATCCGGTCGAGATCAGGCTCGACTCCGATGCCCGGCTTGTCTCGTGGCACCGTTACCCATCCGTCGTAGCTCATCGTCCATTCCGGGTACACGATGTCCCGACTCCAGTACCGCGAGCTCGGTGAGAGATCTCCTGGAAGTGAAAAGTTTGGGAGCGAAGCAAGCGCGACGTTGTGTGCCCGTCCGATTCCGCTTTCGAGCATTCCGCCGCACCAGACCGGGATGCCGTGTCGTTGACACAGATCGTGGATCCGGCGAGCGGCCGAGAACCCTCCCACGCGTCCGGGCTTGATGTTGATGATCCGTCCGCTGCCAAGCTCGATCATCGCCTCCGCCCGCGCTACGTCGGTAATCGACTCGTCAAGACAGATCGGCGTCTTCATGCGACGCTGAAGTGTCGCGTGCTGCACGACATCGTCCTGCGCGAGCGGCTGCTCGAGCATGATGAGGCCAAAGTCGTCCAGCCGCGCGAGTAACTCGATGTCGTTCAACGTGTACGCCGAGTTCGCGTCGGCCATGAGCGCGGCGTCAGGGCCAAGCGCGTCGCGCACCGCTCGTACATAGTGCAAGTCCGCGCCGGGCTGGATTTTGAGCTTGATCTTCTGATAACCCGCGTCGCGTGCCTCGGATGCGCGACGCACGAGCTCAGCTGGTTCGTCCTGAATTCCAATCGAGATTCCTGTCGCGACCCTGTCTCTCGTACCACCTAGAAGTTTTGAGAGTGACGTTCCCGCACGACGTGCTGCGACGTCCCAACAGCCCATCTCCACTCCGGCCTTCGCCATCAAGTGACCCCGGAAGTCTCGTTCCAGTATGTCGTGGACGATCTCTGGCCCGGCGATCATTTTCCCGATAATCCTCGGCGCGACCCATTCGCGAATCGCCCACCATGCGGTGTCAACGGTCTCAGGGCTGTAATTGGGCTGCTCCTCAGCTACGCATTCCGACCAACCCGTCAGTCCATCGATGTCCGTAAGTTCGAGTACCAGAATACGTCGGCTGATGGACACGCCAGACGAGATGCGAAACGGCTCAAGCAGAGGCAGATGAATCTCGCGAAGCTTTATGCGTGCTATGGTCAGCATCTTTGTCTGGTGAGCATCGTCTAATGCTGCGTAGTCGCTCGATACACGGGATAACTGAGTGCGACAGCGCCGAGTGCCCACAGGCTGTGATGCGTATCAGCAGCTATCGCGCTAACCAGAAACGTAACCGACACAATTAGCGCAAGTGCGGTTGTCCATGGATAGCCCCACGCATGGTAGGGACGAGGCGTATTCGGTTCGCGGCGTCGGAGCGCGAACAACGCGCTGAAGGACACGACGTAATTCAGGACGAAGAAAAACGCCGCAAGCGCGAGAACGAAGTCGAACGCACCAGTCAATATGAAGAGGATCGACACTATGGCGCTGACGACGAGTGCCATGACAGGAGTGCCGTGCACGTCCACGCGCGCCGCGGACTGCGGAAAGAGGCCGTCTCGGCTCATCGCGACCGGCACGCGTGAGCTCATCATCAGCAGCGCATTGACACTGCTGAGGAGTATGAGAATTGTAAGAAGGCTGACAATCGCAAAGCCCTTCGAGCCGAAGACGACCTGCGCCACACTTGCTGCCACGAACGGCTTTCCCGCCATGCCGGGTAGGGTAAGCACCCATGCATACGCAAGATTGAGCAACAGGTAGATCGTCGCAACAGCGAGTACACCTCCAAGCATCGATCGAGGGATGTCACGGCCGGGATCGCGCACCTCTTCAGAAAAATACAGGACTCCATTCCAGCCATCGTAGCTGTAGATCACGCTTTGTATCGCGAGGATCAGTCCGACAGCGAGCGGAACATGCATTGGCGGAATGGCAGGCGCCACATCGGCGTGCGGATGCATGAAACACACTACCACCAACGCTCCGAGCGCCGCCGCCTTGAGCAGACTGGTTATCGTCTGCGCGCGACCGCTTTCACGTGCGCCACGCAGTATGAGGATTGTGAACGCGACGACCCCTGCGCTGGCGACAGCTGCGCGGTAGGGCGCCAGCTCGGGAACCAGCGCGCCGACGGACTCGCCGATCACTATCGAAACAGCGGCAACACTCGCGCACAGGGACAGCCAGTCGCTCCAGCCTATCACGAATCCAGCGTAGCGCCCGAAGGCGTGTCGAGCGAACACGTATTGACCGCCCGATTGCGGCAACATCGCGCCGAGCTCGGCCAGGTTCATGGCTCCGAGCAACGCGTAGGCTGCGCCTGCAATCCAAACACCAAAAAAGAGGAACGGCGTCGGCAACCACGCCGCGATGTCACCAGGGGTGCGGAGGATACCGGCCGCGATCGTGTTCCCGACAATCACCGCGAGTCCGAACACGACACCAAACGCACGCAACAGTGTTCCGTGCCTCGCGATCGGAGTTTCTGCCTTCATCACGGATCGCTCGCCAATCAGGCGAGTTCCAGCAGATAGTTGCTGCAGAGGCTATCCCGCGCGACTTCCGTGACGACGTAACCACGCCCGAGATACTCTTCGAACGCGGCACGGGTGACCGTACGCCAGTCAGCCGCAGCCTTCGGAGTGGCTTCCTTGAGTGCCTGAATGTCGGCCGGTATCGCCAGCCTGAGACACCGAGCGGTCAGCGCAAGACGTGGCTCGCCCGCTAGCGGTCCCGTGGGTGACGCTACCCAGGGATTGATGAGCGGGACATCAGAGATCTCGGTCGCTGTCGGACTTTTTTTTGCGCCAGCCAGCCTGCCCACTACGCGTTCGTCCTGAATGTCCCATTGGGCGATTAGCCGATCCGTCCCGATGCCGTCATGCAGCCGTGATTCAGTATCACCGTAAAAGTCACGATGATATTCGCTGGCAGTGATGCCGAGTCGGGCGAAGTTGACATAGGCGTTGCGCGATTCCAGGGGATCGAATGTCCAGTGAATACGCGTTACTCCATACTCGATCAACATTTTCCGTTGATATCGCTTGAGCCGCGTGCCGATCCCGTGATCGCGAAAGCTTTCAAGCACCGCCAGAGTGTCAGACCAGTGCGCAAAACGATGATCGCGAATACCGCTTAATCCGAACACGAAACCGGCAAGCACATTCGATGCTGTGAACGCACCAACTGCGATGCCGCCGACCTGCTGTGCAACTTTGAGCACCGAGATGGGAATGATTTCAGTAAAGTCAGCTCCCCAAATCGCGTGCTGTACCGCGACACACGCGACGAAGTCCTGCCGCGAACTCAATGGCCGAATTACAAAGCCGCTCTCCAGCGGGTCACGCTCCACCGTGCCGCTTGTCGGCGTGTCGATTGCCGGGAAGACCGACGGTTTCATGACGGGCGCGCGATCATCCCGCGTGGTATCGTGGCGCAACTGTCGACTAATGGGTCGCTGCCGCTGCGTACGGCTTCCAGTTCTGACGCCGCAGCGCCAATCCCGGACGCTGGGCCGTCATCGTCCCGTTGTCGAGCACCACCTGGCCATTCACGATTACGTACGGAAGACCCACCGGATGTTGCGCGGGCTGCAGCTTGGTCCCGCGATCAGCCACGGTCGCCGGATTCAGCAATACTATATCAGCCTTCTTTCCCACCGCGAGCACTCCACGGTCGGTAATGCCGAGTACTTTCGCCGTACGCGAAGTCATCTTCGAGATTGCTTCAGGGAGCGACACGATCTTTTTATCTCGCACATATACGCCAAGCACGCGCGGAAACGAGCCGTAGCCGCGTGGGTGCGCCCCTTGAAGTCCCCCGTCGGAGCAGATGGTCACTCGCGGATCTGCGAAGATCAAATCCAGATCACGCTCCTGCATGGCGGTTACGATCACGCCGATGTTGGGACCTGCGGCGTGCATCATGCGCGTAATCGCCGTGATGGGATCTGTGCCTGTCGCTTGCGCTATCTGCGCCACCGTTTTCCCGTTGAACGTGGAGTCCGGCTCATAATCTGTGACGAGAACGTTTCCCGGACCGCCGATCTCGTCCAGGCCCACCTCCCATTCCTTTCGATTATCAAAATTCCGGTCCGGTATCAGCACGTACATCGACGATGACCAGTATGTGTACGGGTACCAGTCGGCTGTGACATCGACGCCAGCACGGGCTGCGCTGTCCATCATGGCGAGTCCTTCCGCCGCCTTTCCCCACACTGGTTTGGACGCAAGCTTCGCGTGCGAGATGTGAACGCGCACTCCGGTCGCGCGCCCCACATCGAGGACCTCCTTCCACGCCGCCATGACGCCGTCTTCCTCGTCACGCACATGGCTGGCGTAAAATCCGCCGTACGGAACGATTACTCGGGCAAGTGCGTCGATCTCTGTCGGCGTGGAATAAAATCCGGGATCGTACTCGGTGCCACTTGAAAGCCCGACCGCACCGTCACGCATCCCACGATCGACGAGCACCTTCATCTCCGCAATCTCTGGCGCGGTCGCCGCACGTCGGAAGTCGCCCCCCATCACCGCAGCGCGAACACTCCCATGACCGACCATCGTAATGAAGTTGATCGCCGGGTGAAGATGATCGATGTCGTCGAGAAATTCAGATACTGGAATTGAACTGCTGCCGTCCTGTCCCACGACCGCGGTTGTGATGCCCTGACGGATCTGACTTTCCGCCGACGGCATCCGGTCGATGCCGCGATCCGCGTGACTATGCAGATCGATGAATCCAGGAGTCACTGTCAGGCCTGTCGCATCGATGACACGCTCACCGGCGCGCGGCGTTAGGTTCGGCGCGATCTCGGAGATGATATTTCCTGTGACACGCACGTCAGCGCGCCGAGCGGCCTTCCCGGAACCGTCGACCACCTGACCGCCGCGGATTAGCAGCGCGGTCTTCGCTACCGGATCGCCATTCGTCTGGGCCGAAACCGCTGCAGCGCCGAGCGCGAGTGCGGACGATGCGAGGAGAAGGAATTTTACCGTGTGGAACGACTGCATCTTGTTATTTGACATGATTCACCATTGTCACGAGAGAAATGATGCGCCCGGCGCGATACGTCGGTCACCCCTTTGTGATATTCGGATTGTTCAGCCGCTCAGCGTCCGGGAGTGGGAAGCAGAGCTGACTGCCATAGGTGCCACCCTTCTGCGCCTGGTACCTTTCCCCGGCGGCCGGCCGAAGCGGAAGTGCGTACCGGATCAGGTCGCCAAGGTGTTGCGACTCAAGGAAGAATTCGGCGCGCCGCTCCGAGATGATCTGTTGTTGAATCGCGGCAGGATCGCTGCTCTGGAAGTGCGGTAGGCCCACGCGATCGTGAAGTGCGTTGATGATGTTGACCGCAACCTGTCCACCAGCCGCCTCGGCGATGATCAGCTGCGCCTCCGCGTAACGGGCTATCGGAATTGGCGATGCCACGGAAGTGTACTTGTTCTCGTAGTACAGCGGCAACTCACCGTCGGCCGCCTTGCGGGATGGATCAAATATCACCGGTACACGTGGGTCGGGTACCCCAGCGAACTTCACTGCGCGGTAGAACGTATCCACTGTTGCCGACTGGTCGCGGACATTGCGGAGATACACCTGGTTATATCGAATCGGATCGTCTGATCCGAAATTCGCGTTCCACACAAAGCCGGGCGCCACTTGTTGTGCATCCGCCGCCGCTTCGGCGGCCTTGCCGAGATCCAAACGCGCTCGTGCTCTCCCAATGAGCGCAAGGTTGAGTACGCTGTCGTTCTGGGCGGTCTGCGCGAACCCGATCGCCGCTGTGAAACGATCGTCTGCAAGTTTGAAGAGTTGCGCTGGAGTCAGTTCGGGACCGCCGTCGATCGCGGCAGAACACATCCCCTCGCCCATCAACACCAGACTGTAGCCGCCGAAAGCAGACGCCGTGGCGAGTAAACTCGTTCGGCCGGGGACCTGAGCGTCGGTCCACCCACCAAGCACCGTAACTGCGTTGTCAGCCTGCCACCTAGCTGTGGACAGCGGAATGTACACACCACCACCCTGACAGCCGGCAGTCGCGTAAATCGATCCCGTAGGAGTGAACGTCCGCTTGTCCAGCGGCCACCATTGGGATTGGATCGATGCATCATGGAACTCCTCGCCAACCATCCCGCCCACCAATGTATATGAGCCGAACGCGCATTCGAAGTCGGCGACCGCACCGTTGACGATGATCGTCGCATTCGCGGGCTGGTAAAGATCCGCCGGCACGACACGCGATGGTGCCGTCACCGTCAGAAGCTTGTCGAAATTGCAGGCGGAGAGCGTGACCGCCACCAGTAGTACTGCGGCGGTCCGGTGTTTCGCCGTTGCGATCCTGCCCTGGAACCCTCGTGTATGACGCATGGTGAGTCCTCGCCTCTTAGAAAGAGATGTTCACGGTTGTCAGAAACTGCGCAAGCTGCGGAATCGCGCCTTGATCACCCCAGCGCGATGCTGCAAACGCGTCTGTCGAGAGTCCTTCGGGATCGAGCCCCGTGTAGCGAGTCCACGTGTGCAGGTTGCGTCCAGCGATCGTCAGTGATGCACTTCGCCCGCCAATGTGCGACGCGAACGCCTGTGGAAGAGTGATGTTCAGAGACACCTCGCGCAGTTTCGCGAACGATCCGTCCTCGATTGCCGTTGAGGACGTCCCGATGTCACCCATCTGAATTTCCGCGATTCGTGTCGACGCAAACTTCTCCGGATACACGATCTCCGGGCAGTTGCCGGCTATGCCCCAGGGGCAGCGGTTCCACCACTCCTTGTTGAACTTCTTGAAGCCGCGCTGATAGTCGATCAGCGCATACAGCCGGAAGCGACTGAAAAACGTCGCGGTCGCCGAGTATGATCCCGTTATCGCTGGCGTGGTTCGGCCGAGGTAAACGCGTGGTGCGGTGCTGCATTGTGTGGGCGCTGCACCTGGGCCGCCGTCGCAGAGGATGTCCGTCGCAGTACCGGTGGCGTCGAGCGTAGCACTGACGACGCGTTTTGCGAAGAACGCGTCTATCGGGTAGCCCGTCTTGTAGCCACCGACTTCACGTTGCGCTATGAATGTCTGATCGCCGAGGCTCTTGATTTTGCTCGCGTTGCTCGCGAAGTTCGCGGCCAGGTCGAGCGCAAAGTGCTGGCGACGAACTGCTTGTGCGGCCAACTGTAGTTCGAGCCCATGACTTTTTGTGGCGCCGGCGTTCACGTATTCTGCGCCAGGGAACCCGAATGATGGTGCCACATCTCTGAGCAGAATCGCGTCGGTGGTGTTGTTATTGTAATAAGTAAGGCCGGCTGTCAGCCGATCGCTTAGCATGCCAACGTCAAAACCCAATTCCAGTTCAGCGCTCCGTTCGGGGCCAAGGTTCGGATTACCGATCGACTGTGGCGTGACCGCAGCCTGTCCGTTATCCGCTGGCCGCGGCGCAAATGTTCGAATCGCGGCGAATGCATCGGGCTGCCGTCCGGACGCGCCATATGCACTGCGCAACTTGAGTGCGTTGACAAAAGGGACATGCCAGAACGGTTCGTCGGTTATCACCCATGTAGCACTGAACTTTGGATACGTTACAAATTTGTAGTTGGTGCCGAACGCGCTATTGTCGTCACCACGAAGTGCGCCAGTGAGAAACACCCTGTTATTCCACGCGATCTGCTCCTGGAAGAATAAGCCGACAGTAGTGTTGTCCAGGTAATCATCGCTACCAAGTCTTTGCGCCGCACCCGCCGTGGTGGTGACACCGGCGGCTGGGAAATTCTCGCCCTCGATGTGCTCAAACCGGGTGCTTTTCCCGTAATACTGACCACCGATCGACGAGAGAGATGTCAGTGCGTGCGACAGCGCGAATGTTCCAGTAGCGCTGTAGTCGAGAGTCTTGTAGGTACTCGTGGTGCGATCGACGACTTTGGAACCCGCTGCATCGAAGGTGCTGTAAAACTGGGCAACATCGGGTGCCATTCGCGGCACCAGCGTTGCGCCGTCCTGGTCCGAAATGTCGACGCCCGTAGTGAGCCGCTGAGCCAGCCAGTTTGCTGGGCGACTGTTGATGACGATGCTGCCGGTATAGCGGTTGATTTGCAGCGTTCGTTGCGTCGCTGCCCACACCGCTTCCGGCGGCGCAGACAGAAAGCCACGCGTGGGACTGTCCAGTAGGCTGAGCCCGCCCCACAACGCCTCATCCAGCACGCTTGACCCGCTCGTTCCCGCCGCGAGCCGCGTCGTTCCGATCACAACGCCGTTGCTGACCGCCACATCGAGTGAGGGACGCGGGTTGAAGTTCATATTCGCTCGGCCCGTGAATTGCTTTTGGCCATTGGTAGGTTCGATGCCGGTGTTGTTCTGGAATCCGCCGGCGGCGTAGTAGGAAACCGCACTGGAACCGCCCTTTGCATCGATCGAATACTCCTGCACGCGGCCGGTCGTGAATACCGGCGTGCCTCGCGCGCTTTCCAATTTGAACAGATTCGCGACCTCAACGTTTCCGGTTGCTGGATTACGCCAATAGTACGTGGGAAATCTGTTGTCAGCGTCCATCATCCAGTTGGTCCCCTGACGAGCCATGATGTCGATCACGTCGTGTCCCGGCGTTCCCCTCTTGGTGATGACCTGAATCACGCCGCGTGAGGCTTCGGTGCCGTAAAGGGTTGCCGCGGCCGGTCCCTTGATGATTTCGATGCTCTCGATCATTGACGGATCAATGTCATTGAGACGAGACACGAGGGCTCCGGGCCCCGTACCGACATCGTTATCTACACGCACACCGTCGACGTACAACAACGGCTCGCTCGATAGCGAAAGACTACCGGGACCGCGGATCCGAATATGCGGCCCCGCTCCCACCATCCCTGAAACGTTTTGGAGAACGACGCCTGCGGAACGCGCATTGAGAAGGTCGCCCATGGTCGTTACTGGCGCCTTCTGTACTATATCCGCTGCCTTGATCTCATCGACAACGTTTCCGACCGAGCGCTTTTGGACTCCTGCCGGTGTACCCGTTACTACTGCGGCATCGAGTTGGAGTGCGACCGCATCGAGCATGATTCGTACGTCGGTTGCGCCGACCTTGACTTCGCGTGTCAGTGCTCGGTAGCCGATACGAGTCACTCTCAAGGTCGCGTTGTCTCCCGACAAGCCGCCAACGCGAAATTTGCCGTCCGCGTCCGTGCGTGCGCCTAATGAAGTCCCCACTACCGCTATCTGAACTCCGGGCAGTGGCTGATTGCTCTGGGATTCCAGTACGACTCCAGTGATGCTTCCTTGTTGCGCCTGCAGAGATAGAGGTGCAACGAGCAAAGCGCATATCGCGATGACCGCGCCTACGTATCGCCACAGGCATGTTGCTCCAGGGCGTTTGTTCGTGACATGCTTGTACTGTCCCATGACACATCTCCATTCGAGAGAAGACTTCGCGAACTAACAGGCCGTCGACATCGTGTGCGCACGCACTCGATTACGATTACCTGCCCTCAGTCAGGTGCTGCCCGTCATCGCATTGTTGCCAATCGGTACTACCACCCGACGGAAACGCTCCACCGCGTTCCGCCAGTTAACCTCGACCGCCCGCTGCGCCGCATCCGGATTCCCGGTTCGGATCGCCAGGACTATCGACTCATGCTCTTCTACCGAGAGATCAAGGCGTTCCAGCAGTCCGTGTGAATAAAAACGCTCGTACCGATCAGCCTGCGGCTTGACAGAGGCGTGAAGCGCCTGAATTCGTGGACCACCGCCAACGTCGACGTACATGCGATGAAAGACGACGTCCAGATCATTGGCGCGGTTGTAGTCCGCTGACGGGTCTTGCGAGATACGGAGTAGCTCCGCGTTCGTGCGATCGAGTGCGCGGGCCAGCACGGAGCGTTTCGCTTTTGGCAACTGCGCCGCTCCGCGTGCCGCCAAACCCTCGATGGCTCCGACCATCGCGAAGAGTTCGGCCATATCTTCGATCGTCAACGGGGCAACGCGTGTCCTCGAGTACGTCCCGATCTTGGATGCAACGACGAACCCGGATTGCTGGAGCCGCTGGATCGCCTGTCGGAGGTGCGAGCGCTGAACGTTGAGCTGTGTCGCGACTTCTACTTCTATGATTTGCGCGCCCGGTGCCAGGCGCCCGGTAATTATCCAGTCGCGCAGCTTTACGAACGCTGTATCTGCAAGCTCACTTCGCGCGACACCGACATCGGCAGGCGCTGCAGCTGAATTCATGATGCCGACGGGGTTGATGCGCACATGCTTCTGGGATGCCTGGGACTTTGAGTGCCTCCAACCGCTGCCGGAATGAGCGGCCGTGGCTCAAACGGTACAACCGGGCCTTATTTTTGTCAACAATTTTGTCACAATGATGTTAGGGGCCGCGAGACATGGCCTAACAGACCTGCCCCTGGCACTCTCTCGCCCGGTCGATACCACGGTTCGCGCTATGCAGCCGCGTGTGATTGGTCTCGTCGTCTCGAGGCTGAACGGGCCTGGCGCGAGGGGTTCTCTGAAGTGTGATGTCGCGGTGGTGTCGCGGTGGTGTCGCAGCAGTGCCCCGATGTTGTACTCGGACTAGCGTGCCGGAAGGATCGGTGATCGAGGGTCATCAACAGTTTGTAAATACTTGCGTGCCTTCCCCTTCGGCGCTATATACCTCCCGCCTTTGGTATTTGTCGTCACCGAGAACTTTACGGCTCTGGAAGTGTGCGTCACGTCGCCACTCAAGGGACATCTACCTGACGCAGACATTCCATCGCCCTCTGGCGCCGCTCACGGTCGGACAACGAGGAATGGGAATCATGCGACGTGCAACACGGATGGTGTCTGCTTCCGCTCCCGAACAAAAACCTCATCGAGTTGATCGTACGTGGGGTGTATTGCGACGAGTTAGGCGTCCGTTGATTACCGGGGTCGTCGCGATATTGGCGCTGGCGTCCAGTAGTGTCGCGCTGAGTGGCCAGACCGGAACCGGGGTCATCGAGGGGACCGTCACTGACGCGGGTTCGGGACGCAAGCTGTCAAATGCGCAGGTGGTTGTCGGAACGTCCCGGATCGGCGCGGTAAGCACCGACGCCGGGACGTTCCGCATCGTGGGTGCCCCGCTAGGCCCTGTCATCTTGAATGTGCATCTCATCGGGTACGCGCCAACGTCCAAGACCGTGACGGTCGTAGCCGGGCAGACGGCGCGCGTAGCCTTTGTCGTGTCGCAGTCGGCGATATCACTGTCCGACGTTGTGGTCACTGGAACCGGCGGCGCAGTCCAGGAAAAGAAACTTGGGAATACGGTGGCCAAGGTAAACGTATCGGAACTGAAAAATGCTCCGATCAACTCGGTGGACGAAATACTGCAGGGACGCGTGCCGGGAGTGAGCATGCTCCCAACCAGCGGTGTGACCGGCCAGGGTGCGACAATCCGAATTCGCGGCAATGCGTCGCTATCGCAGTCCAACAACCCGATCATCTATATCGACGGTGTGAGGGCGGACAATGGCGGCGGGTTCAGCGGTACCAACGGTGCGGCGCCATCGCGCCTCGATGACCTCGATCCGGGGGCGATCGATCACGTCGAGATTCTGAAGGGCGCAGCCGCCGCAACACTCTACGGGACAGAGGCGTCGAACGGCGTCATTCAGATTTTCACGAAGCACGGCAACACCAGCGCGCCGCACTGGACGATTGACGCGACTGGCACGTCGTCTAACTACCCGACAAATCGCCTTGCGCCAAACTCCGGCTTCGCACGCACACAACCGCAGGCCGACTCGCTCAGCACACTGTTTGGACGGACCATCACTCCATTCGTTCCATTCTCGGTAGGTGTACTGAAGAGGCTCTTCGACACCGGATACGGCGGCCAGGTAGGCGGGTCGGTTGATGGCGGCTCCGATAAGGTTACGTATTTCGTTTCGGGTCGGTACCTCGGTGAGAACGGGCCGTTCACTTCGAAGCCGTTCAACGGCAATACCAAGAACAACAACAACCGTTATTCCGGTACTGCAAATCTCAATATGTTTCCCACCGAGAAGTTTCACCTCTCGGTCCGGACTCTCTACTCAACCGGACATCTGGGCAGCATTAGTGGGCAGAACAACATCTACTCTCCTAATTCGCTCGCACTGTACGCCAAGCCGGAGAGAGCTTACTGCCTCGACCAAACTGGCACAAAGCACTCACTCGACATGGTGAACGGAGCCTGTAAATACGCGGGCAACGAGTTTGGTAACACAGCGTTTGCCACGGTTGCAGAGGCGCTGCAAAACGAGACGTATCAGGACGAGTCACATTTTAATACTGCTGCCAATGCGACCTATACGCCAAGTTCGACGGTGACACTGGACGCAACGATCGGGCTCGATAATACGAACGCACGCAGCGTCAGCTTTCTCCCGTTCGGCAACGCGATAGATAATTTCACGAACAATGCTCCGAATGGTTCGCGTAGCCTTAATGTCACCGAGCGTCAAAATGTGACGCTCGAAACGAAGGCGAGCTGGAATCGAACGTTTGGTTCGCGTTGGAGTTCCTCGGCCGTCGTCGGCGGTCAGGGATTCGTGTTGACTTCGAAGTCGGAAGGCGGCTCGAATTCGAACTTTCCGGGGCCAGGACTCGAGGTTATCGGTGCAGGCAATCAGCCGTCGATCAACGAATCGTTGCTCAAGAACGCCAACCTCGGCACGTTCGCGCAGGAGCAGGTCGGGCTGGACGACTGGATCTTCCTTACGGGAGGGGCACGGTACGACTTCAATAGTGCGTTCGGCAAGTCCAGAGGCGGTGTGTTATACCCAAAGCTCTCGGTGTCGGTAGTTCCAAGCGACCGGAAAAGTTGGACGGGTACGACGCTTTCTGCGCTGCGACTCCGAGCCGCAATCGGTGAGTCGGGCCGACAGCCTGGCGCGTTCGACAAGTTCACGACCTATGCCGCGCTTCCATCCCAGTTTGGCGGTGGTCTCGTTCCCGCCAACCTCGGCAACCCTGATCTGCGGCCTGAGATTACGCGTGAGTTCGAGATGGGAGCGGAGCTGGGGTGGTTCAACAACAAGTTGAGCACCTCGGTCACATACTGGCAGCGCAATCTCCGCGATGCACTTGTCGCTCGACTCTTCCCGATCTCCGGTGGTTTTACACAAACGCAGCTCTCAAATATTGGCAAGCTGGATGCGCACGGTTGGGATCTGACTGGTCAAGCGTTTGTGATCAACAACAAGAGCGTGGGACTCGACCTGTTTGCCAACGGTGCCTTTATCTTCCAGCTGGTTAAGAGTCTGGGTGGCGCGCCTCCGTTGAAGGTCAACCCGACCTACGTCCGGATCCGGAACTTCCTGCGCGAGGGTTATGCGCCCGGTGCGATGTTCGGCGCCAAGATTGTGCAGGCCTGCAGCGCGTATTCCCCAGCGCAAGCAACCGCGCTGCTCGCAGCGCAGTCGCTACCCCAGTATGGCTACGCGATGTGCCTTCAGCCGGGTCAGACGCCGTATGACCTGAACCACGATGGCACTCCCGACACGGAGCAGCAACTGCTTGCCTACTTCCAGACCAATGGACCAACGGACCCCAGTCGCCTCAACCCGTTACGCGTGGATGAGAGCATGACTGGCAATTTCCTCGGTAATTACGCCGGCAAGCCGTACCCTGACTGGTCTGGCAGTTTTGGTCAGCATCTGCGGCTCAACAACTTTACGATTGGTACGCTATTCGAGTACAAGGCTGGCAAGTATACGATCCAGGATTTGACGGATGCTTTCCGACAGGCTAGTCCGAGCATCGGGCGCAACATTATGCCTGCGACTCTAGTCGAGGCAACTCTGCTCAATCCGGCGAGCACTGCTGCTCAGCGAGTCGACGCTGCGAAACAGTGGCTGTCGCTGATTGCGTTGTCTCCGTACGACGGCGTCTCCAACCAAATGGGCAACGGCGATTTCCTGCGGTGGCGCGAGTTGAACATCACGTATACGCCGTCGCAACACTGGGCGTCACGCCTCTTCCGTGCGCACGACATGTCGGTCACCGCTGGCGCGCGCAATCTCAAATTGTGGACCAAGTACAAGGGCGTTGACCCCGAGGCAAACACTCAAGACATCACAAATGGGGGCGGCATCGATGCCAATTTTATCCAGGGCTATGATGCCTACCAGCTTCCGCTACAACGTCGCTACTCACTTCAGATTCGCCTTAGCTACTAGGAGACGTGCATACCATGACTAACGCATCGCACGGACCCGCATTGCGGGTTCGATCGTGGCTGGCGCTCGCGCCCCTGCTTTTCGTATTCTCACTTACGAGTTGCAAATTGCTCGACGTCAGCAACCCCAATAACGTCCCGGTGTCTGCGCTCGACAATCCGGCCGCTGCTTCTGCCCAGGTGAACGGGCTGGTTGCTAACCTGACTCGGGCACTCGAGCAGACCTATGTAACCATAGAGACCGCGAGCGACAACATTCAGTGGATCGGGTCGCTTGACGGCATGCACGATCTCAATCTCGGCAATCTGCGGAACCCGTTCAGCGAATTCATAGACGCGGCGATGGTTAGCACGACACCTGCTCGCTTCATGGCCGATCAGACCGTGCGGAATCTTACCGAATTTGCTGCGAAAGGTACGCTCAAGGATGGGAAGCAACTCGC
>JBDTAB010000123.1:0-9377 GCA_039924865.1 Gemmatimonadaceae bacterium
TGGTGATGGCTGCAGTAGTGATCCTTGGAAACCGGCTCGTATGGCGCAAGTTGTACCGCCTTGCAGAGTCACGTTATCGTCTGGAGTGAGGCAACGAACATGACAGCCACGATGACTGCCCCATCAACTACCGAGCGTGGCGAGGTAATCCTCGAAGCGCGCGCCGTCGACAAGTACTACGGCGATGATCGCACACCCGTCCTCGATCGGGTGAGCGTGGCGTTACACGCAGGCGAATTTGTCGCGTTGCTGGGACCGTCTGGATCGGGCAAGTCAACGTTGCTGCGGTTGCTTTCAGGCTTGATGCCGCCATCGGCCGGTCATGTTCTGTCGCACGGCGAGGAACTCACCGGCATCAATCCGAACGTCGCGATTGTATTCCAGAGCTTTGCGCTATTCCCGTGGCTGACCGTGCTCCAGAACGTGGAGCTCGGACTGCTGGCAGCGGGAGTGCCAGCGGATGAGCGTCGTGAGCGTGCGATCGCAGCGATCGACCTGATCGGTCTGGATGGTTACGAAGAAGCGTTTCCCAAGGAGCTCTCGGGCGGAATGAAACAGCGCGTCGGCTTCGCGCGCGCTCTCGTCGTTCAGCCGGAAGTGCTGTTCATGGACGAGCCGTTTTCAGCGCTCGACGTCCTTACCGGTGAGACACTCAGATCCGAACTGCAGGAGATGTGGGCGTCGAAATCAATGCCGACGAAAGCGGTGCTGCTCGTTACGCACAACATCGACGAAGCTGTAACGCTCGCGGACCGGATTTTGGTTTTTGGAGCGAATCCGGGACACATTCGTATCGAGTTGCCGGGGCTTCCGCTGCACGAGCGGGCGCCTCACGGGCCGGCGCGTCAGCATCTGGTCGACGCGATATACCGCGTGATGACGAATCCTGGCGAGGACGCGTCGACGCTGGTCGGTCGCCCGAGCGTACCAGCGCGTCCCGAGCGTCCGCGGCGTTACCAGGTGCTGCCGGATGTGGGGATCGACGATCTCACGGGATTCGTTCAGTACCTGTCCAGCATTGGTGGTCGTGCGAACATGCACGATCTCGCCCGCGACCTGCAACTTCGCAGCGACGACGTGCTCGCCATCGTCGAGGCGAGCGAGCTGCTCGGCTTCGCGGACCTGCAGGATCGCGCTGTCGTGCTCACACAGCCGGGCGTCGAATTCGCCGACGCGGAGCTGGACGTTGAGAAGGCGATGTTCCGCCACTACGCGCTGGCGCACGTGTCGCTGCTCCGTCACATAGTGCGCGAGCTCGATGCGTCTCCGTCGGCGACACTCGACTCCGACCGGCTCATGGAGGAGTTGGAGGAAGCATTCTCGGGCGGCGAGGCCAGGCGACAGTTTGAGACCGTGGTCGATTGGGGCCGTTACGCGGAACTGTTCTCGTACGACGACGCGAGTGGCGAGCTTCGCCTCGATCCGGAGAGTGGCGTTGTCGCCGCCGAAACTCTCCGTGAGGCGATGACGGCCGAAAGCTCCGCTACCTGGTCAGTGGACGGCGACGAGTGACCAGGTAGCGCGCGTCGTTGCTGTCAGTGACACCAGCGAAGCGCTCTAGAGCCCCGGACTGCCTCTACTTGCGGATAACCCCGCAAACGGCCGCGTAGGCCTTTCCACCGCTGCTTCCAGGTGGACGCTTGGCCCAGTCCAGTTCGCTGACTTCGGCGTCGCTGGTGTCGTAGGCTGCAACGGGTTTGCCGGTAGCATCGAAAGTCTGCGCTGAGATCGGCTTGACGCCCTGAGTCGAGCAATCAATGAGTTTGCGATCGACCATGGTGCGATAGGCGTGCTTGGTGCCGATCATCTGGCTCTTCGCGTACTGCCAGCGCAACCGCACGCGGTAGCTCCCGTCGGTTTCGCGACGCGTCTGCGTGGTATCCACGGCAACTTTCACAGTGGGGTCGCTGTACACGCTGCGCCATGCGCCAGTGGGTGTCCACACCTTGGCGGCAGGGGTTGCTGCGCGAGCCTTCCGTCCTTTCTGGGCGCTCGCTGGCATCGCGACAACGGCGGCGATTAGCAGCGCCGGAATGATTTTGCTATGCAAATTCGGGCCTCACTGATTTGAGATATGTTCGACACCCAGTGCTTGGAGCACTCCTCGTGCCGCTCTGACTCCGGACGCGAGTGCGCCTTCCACGGTTCCGGAGTGGCCGTTCGTGTCCGTAGCCTCGCCGGCGAAGAAAATCGTCTGTTCGACGGGCCGAGCGAGCTTGCGAGCGGATCCACTGCCTCCCACCACCGCGTAGCTGTATGCTCCCCTCGAGTAGGGATCTTTTTCCCAGTTGTACATCCAGCAACCGCGCACCAGTCCAGCCAGGTGTTCGTACGTCGAACCGAGATGTTGAGCCAGATCGTGGAGAGCGTGGCGTTCGATTTCGGCGTCCGGTAGCGTACACAATTCAGCCGCTGGCGGGCCGCCCACCCAACCCACCAAAACCGGCGCGCGGACGGGAAACTGGGTCCACCATACCGGGAATTGTGCCCCTGGGCTGTGGATGAAGCTCAGCGCTCGCAGCCCACCGTCCTTGTTCGGGGCGTTGCGCAACCCAGACTCCCAGAATCGCTCGGAAAACGAGAACACAATGCGCAGTACGGCCCCCATCGCGATCCCGTCGAGCGCAGCTGCCAAAACCGGGATCTCGGGTGCGAAAGTGATCGCCCCCGCTTCGCCGGGATCCGCCTTGAGCACGCCCGCCGGCACGGTTACGATCACGGTCCGCGCGGCAAACTGTCTCTGAAAACCATGAGAGCCACGGCACCCTACCTTGACGTCTCCGCGCTTCCAGTCAACGTGCGTTACGAGCGCGTTCAGCTCGACCGCGTCGAAGACCTCCTTCGCCAGCCATGCTGATACTCTGTCATAGCCGTCCAGCAATCTGCCGGTCCGTTCCGCGTCGGGGCTCTTGCCAGGGTCGCCGCCGACTGCGAGCCAGCGCTCGCTCACCAAGTCGGGGTCGGCTGCGTGGAAACCCTGCACGAATTCGCGTGCGAGGCTGCGTGCGCGAGCGTCCTTGGACTTCTTCTTTCTGGCGGCACGTTCTCCCAGATAGTCGCTGAAGCTTCGATCCGGCATGCGGTGCTCGTCCAGCTTCCGGAGTACCCTGTCGACTTTTCCCCAGTAGTCAACCTTCCGAAATTCGCCGTCGCGCGCGCGCCAGCTGTCGCCAGCGACATCGATCGCCGTCAACCCTGCGCGATCTATTATCGTATCAGTGTTGGGCGTGGAGCCGTGCAGGAATTCGGCGCCAAGCTCAATTGGAACGGCAACTGCCGGATCCCGGTATGTAAGGATTCGCCCGCCAACTCGGCTTCGCGCTTCGACCACCAGGATACTGCGTCCATTCGCACGCAGCTCGCTGGCCGCGGCGAGCCCCGCCGCACCCGCTCCGATAATTACCGCGTCAACCAAGTCCGGTTCCATTCGCAGAGAAAGATACACCCCATGCCGCATACGCAACGTTCGCAACCATTCCGAGGCCTGACTCCACTCGCCTGCGTGTCCGCTCTAGTGCTCGGCGTCGCGCTGAGCGGCTGCAAGCCCGTCTCGTTCCACGGCACTACGTACGAACCACCTGAAACAGCTCCTGTCGTCAATTTGAAGACAGCCACAGGTGCCGACTTCAGCCTCGCGAACGAAAAGGGGTCGGTTGTTCTGCTCTTCTTCGGCTACACGCACTGTCCAGACATCTGCCCGACAACGCTCTCCGATTGGGCGCGCGTGAAGGCCGCACTTGGTCGCGATGCTTCGCGTGTTCGGTTCGTTTTCATCTCCGTCGATCCGGCGCGCGACGATCCCGCGACGCTCAAGAGTTATGTGTCGCGCTTCGACCCTGATTTCATCGGCGCCACTGCTGATACCGCGACCCTCGCCCGTATCGAGAAATCGTTTCACGTCGAGTCGTCTCGCGAGGAAAGCAAGTCCGCGTCTGGCTATGACGTAACGCATCCGTCACAGACTTTTGTGGTGGATCGAAACGGTGATCTCCGGATTCTGTATTCGTTTGGCATGGCAACGAACGACGTTGTGTCAGACATTCGCCAACTCCTTCGCGGAGCATGATGAAGGCGTCTTGCAAGCCCGTTGCGCGACGCTACGCGTTTTACGCCGTGATGTGCACGGCTCTTGGCGTGCTCGGCGCAGGCTGCCACCGCGAGCCGAAAATCTCGGCGACGTCGTTCGAGGTACACGACGCCTGGGTGCGGGCCGACCCCGACTCGGGTGCGACGACTGCGGGATATCTGAGGCTCGTGAACGGAACGCCAGACTCGCTGGTTGTTTCACGGTTCGCGTCGGACGCTGCACGGACCGTGGAATTGCACGAGACGTCGATCGACAGTGCGGGGGAGGCGACCATGACTATGCGCGACAGTCTTGTGATCGCGCCGTCACACAGTGTAGCGATGCGGCCCGGCGCGTATCATCTCATGATGATCGGAACGGAGCATCCGCTCGTGCCCGGGACGATGGTGCGGATCACTATGCACCTGTCCAACGGTTCGATAGTTTCTACATCGGCCAGGGTCAAATCGTAAAACCCGACACGCAGCGTAATGTCGCGTGCGTACGCTCGCCCTAGATTTCCAGCTGCGCGCCTAGCTCGACGACTCTGTTGGGCGGGAGACCGAAGAACGCTGTAGCCGATAGTGAATTGCGTGCCATGAACGCGTAAAGCTTCTTGCGCCACGTTGCGAGCTTTGTACTTCCAATGGGAAGAAGCTGCTCGCGGCCCAGATAATACGTCGTCTCCATTCGCTGTGCGCGCAATCCGGACGCGCGTGCTGCTGCGAGCAAACGCTGCGCGTCGGGCTGTTCCATGAATCCATACTGCGCAACAACGCGCCAGAAGCCGAGCGGGAGTTTGGTAACCGTCATCCGCTCGCCCTCGAGGACTTCAGGAATTTCCTTCACCTGGATCGTGAGGAGGATCACTTCCTCGTGAAGCACCTTGTTGTGCTTGAGATGGTGCAGCAACACCATCGGCGCACCACTCGAGTCCGCAGTCATAAACACCGCTGTGCCAGGCACGCGAACGACATGTGATTCGGAGAGGCTCTTGAGCAACGAGTCCAGCGGCAGGCTTGCGTTGCGCAGCAACGTGCGCGTGATTCGGCGACCGGCGTGCCACGTAGTCATGAGGGTGAAGATCGCGCCTGCGATTGCGAGTGGCACCCACCCGCCAGACTCGATCTTGAGAATGTTAGCTGCCGCAAATCCAAGATCGATGATGAGGAAGAACGCCGCGAAGCTTATGTACTGCCACGGCTTCCAGTTCCACTTCATCTTGGCCAGCTGCGTGAAGAGCAGCGTCGTGATGACCATGGTGCCGGTGACCGCGATTCCGTAAGCAGCGCTCAGAGCCGCGGCTGAACCAAAGCCAAGTACCATGATTACGCAGCCAATCATCAACGCATGGTTCACTTCGGGCACGTAGATCTGGCCGGCTTCCTCTCCGGAGGTGTGAATGATGTTGAATCTTGGGCTGTAACCGAGCTGCACGCACTGATGAGTGAGCGAGAACGCCCCGGTGATCAGGGCCTGGGACGCGATCACTGCTGCAATAGCCGCCAGGGCGATCAGCGGGAGGAGCAGGGCGTGCGGTGCAAGCGAGAAGAAGGGGTTTTCTACCGCGGACGGATTCTCGAGTACGGCGGCGCCCTGCCCGAAATAGTTCAGGATAAGGGAAGGGAGGACGACGGCGAACCATCCGATTCGGATTGCGCGACGTCCAAAGTGCCCCATGTCTGCGTAGAGCGCTTCGACTCCGGTCACTGCCAACACCACGGCTCCCAGCAGTATGAAGGCTATGTGGCCGTCATTAATGAAGAGTTGGACCCCGAATAACGGACTGATCGCAAGCAGGATGTGCGGGTGATCGATGATTGCAGCGGCGCCGAGTACTCCGATCACGCCAAACCAAACGAGCATGATGGGTCCAAACACCCATCCAATGCTTGCGGTGCCACGCTTCTGTACGAGGAACAGCAGGACGAGAATGACCACCGACAGCGGAACAACGAGATGGCTCATCGTCGGCGCCACGACCTCGAGACCTTCGACCGCGCCGAGCACCGTGATTGCGGGAGTGATTACTCCATCTCCGTAGAGCAACGCCGCACCAATGAGGCCGGTCATCACGAGCGTTATGCGCCATCGTCGAGATAGTTTCTTACGCTGCTGGAGAATGAGCGCCAGCAGCGCGAGAATGCCGCCCTCGCCTCGGTTGTCCGCGCGCATGATGAAGACGATGTACTTGATGCTGACCGTGAGTATGAGCGCCCACAAGATCAGGGAGACGACTCCGTAGACGTTGTCCGGTGTCCGCGCGAGTCCGTACTCGGCGCGGAACGACTCTCGGAACGCGTATAGGGGGCTGGTTCCGATGTCGCCAAATACGACACCCAGTGCGAGCAGGGAGAGCTTGCCAAGCCGCGCTCCAGATGGCTCTTCCTTGGCAGGAAGCTCCGCGATTTCAGGAGCAGTCACTAGGTGGTCGTGGTCGAACCGACCGCGAGCCGAGTGGCGCGCAAGTCAATCACCGGATTATGAGCGGCCATGGATTAGCCAACGAGCAGGGTTGCCGCTCGAGCGTGCAATAGAGTGCATAACTAACTGAAAGGATACCGGCGACCCGCGCGTTTACTGCCGTCCAGACGGGTGCCAGCGCAACCGAGAAACATAAAGCATGAAACCCGAGGATCGGCAATTATCATCATCTTTGCGAAATAAAGTACTTGACAAGGAATTGAACTCTGTATTAGTCTTGGGTGCGCAGCAACGGAAGGTGCGCGGGCGCGCGTCGTCCCGGACTACCCTCAATCCATTGTAACCATGCGACTCGGTCTCCTGTGGGCTCTTGCGGTAGCCTCTGGCGCAGTCGCCGCACTGGTTCTGTATGACTCGGTTCCGGGAATCAACTGGACTGCCTGGACCGTTCTTACGGTAGCTGGTCTCGTCGCAGTCCGCCAACCGGATTCCGCAACCCGCAGAGCCATGGCCCTGCCGCTCGGCTTCGCCGTCGTCCTCTCGGTGGGCGCCGCCGTCACGACCACGGAACCGATCCTTGTCGTGATCGTCGCAATGGTGGCGTCGCTCCTGGCGCTGGCCGTGGTCATCGCCGCGGATGGCGACGACGCAGAGGACTATGGCGCGGTCGCTATTCTTACCGTACCCATCAAAGGCCTCTGGCAGACGATTCGCGGCGCGACCGCGCTGGCGGCCGACACGGCGAAGTCAGCCGGAGGGACCGAGCAGCGGCCCGTGCTCCGCGGAGTCATGATGGCGGTGCCCGTGGTAGTCATTCTGGCACTGCTCTTCGCCAGCGCGGATCCGTTGCTTGCGCGTGGCCGAGACATGTTGCAGAACTCACTCAGCACGTTCGATGCACTCCCGCGCGTGATCTTCGGGTTGGTAGTCGCAATTTTTGTGGCCAGCGCGTATTACAGCTCTCGCTTCGCCGGCCGAAGAATAACGCTCGCGGCGAGTTCGGCGCGTGCCGACAGCGAAATCGGAGTAACCGAACGTCAGATCGTGCTTGGGGCAGCGGCGGCTATCTCCTGGTTGTTCGTGCTTCTGCAGATCAGCTATTTGTTCGGTAAGCAGCCTTCCACAATCGGTTCCGGTATTACGTTCGCAGATTACGCGCGCCGTGGGTTTGGGGAGCTCTGCGTCGCTGCGACTGGCGTGGCGCTGCTAATCGCCGCGGCGCATCAACGAATCCCGCCACGCGACCAGGCGCGCGCGCACAAGTCGCTCGTGTGGCCATCGCTTGCACTTCTCGGTGCGGAGTGTTGCGTCATCTTCTCCGCCTTTCACCGCGTCTCGCTGTACGAAGGGGCTTACGGTTATACCACGTCGCGCGTGTATGCTCAGGCTTACATGATCATCACGCTACTGGTGCTGGTCGCACTCGCCCGGCACGTACTACGCGATTTTCGCGTTCGCAAGCTCGCACGCGAGGTAATGACCATCGCGCTCGCGACGCTTGTTGTGTTGGTCTTCTGGAGCGCCGACGCGTGGGTCGCGCGGGCGAACATCGCGCGATATGCAGCTACGGGAAAGCTCGACGTCGCATATCTCGGCGACTCGCTTTCGCCGGACGCATACCCCGCGCTCGTGGAGTCGCTTCCGAAACTTGTCGCCGCCGATCGAGGCACGCTCGTCGCGAAGCTGGCGAAACATTACGCCAGCAGGGAGGAGCTGAAGGAGTCTCCCGCCTGGTACGAATGGAATCTGCGGCGCAGTGCGGCGCGCCGTCTTGATCTTCCAGAGCCGAAGGTCAAGACGGTCACAGAGTGAGCGTTTACGAAGCGGTATCTCGCTCCGAACCGAACCAGGAACTGCAGTTGGCTGTAGCTAGTCGATAACTTTCGGTCTGGAGGCACGTTGATGGAAGACCAGACCGCGCAGCAACCGCCCGAGACACTAGAGGGATGGTACGCGCTGCACCAGATATTCAGCATCGACCGAGAACGCAACACGCCGGCGGGGACCGCGGAAAGCGATGTGTTTAGTCGAAGCGAAGGATCTACAGATGGATGGAGTGAAGCCGTCGAACTGATTGGCTCCACGTCGGACGTGATGTTCATTCATTTTCGCCAGACGATCGACGAGATAGGCCAGGTGCAGCGCGAACTTGCACGCCAGCCATGGATGCGCCGCCTCGTTCCCACATACTCATTTCTGAGCGTAACCGAAGCTGGGTTGTACCACCTGACAGCAAAGCTCGCCGAGGAAGCGGCTGCAAGCGGCGTTGCACCGGGTGATGCAAAGCATGCTGCGGTCGTGAAGGCACGAGTCAGTTCTGAGCGCGAGAATCCTTACGTAAGGCGACGACTGTATCCGGAACGGCCCGCGGCGATGCCTTACGTCTCGTTCTACCCGATGTCAAAAAAGCGCGACGTTGGTCAGAACTGGTATTCGCTTCCGATCGCCGAGCGCAGCAGACTGATGCACGAGCATGGTCTCAGCGGACGACGATATTCGGGCCGCGTGCAGCAGGTCATCACCGGAGCGATTGGTTTCGACGCATGGGAATGGGGAGTGACGCTGTTCGCCGCAGACCCGCTCGATTTCAAGAAGATCGTGACCGATTTACGGTTTGACGTGGCGAGCGCGGAATACGCGGAGTTTGGCCCATTCTACGTTGGGAGGGTCGGAACGCTAGCAGAAGTGCTCGGCGGGTAGGCGGGGATGGTTGTAAAGCCGGTCACATAGGTCGGCTAGTAGGCTCCGTTGTGCTCCAGACCCCCGGGCGGTAACTTTGGGGATCGTTGGCCGGCCGATTGCAAGCCGGAAACGGGATGTGGCGCAGCCCGGTAGCGCACCTGAATGGGGTTCAGGGGGTCGCAGGTTCAAATCCTGTCATCCCGAT
>JBDTAB010000124.1:0-3449 GCA_039924865.1 Gemmatimonadaceae bacterium
TGGTGCCGTCGCGCACCGCTTGGCGAAGCACTTCGACATCTTCCGCAGTACGCAGCGGTGGATTCATCTTCGCATTGGTGTCGTAACCTTCAACCGCATCTTCGGTCAGCGAAAGGTGATGCGGACAAACTTCGGCGGTGACGTTGATTCCCCGCTCCTTGCCCCATCGTATGAGCTCCACCGATCCCTTCGTACTCATGTGCGCAAGATGCACGTGTCCGCGAGTGAGGCGCGCGAGCAGAATGTCGCGGATCACCATTATCTCTTCCGCCTCGTCCGGAATCCCCTTGAGGCCGAGGCGCGCAGACACGAGGCCTTCATTCATCGCGCCGCCCGCAGCGAGCGTTGGTTCCTCGCAGTGATCGATGACAGGCACGCCGAACGTCCGGGCGTACTCGAGCGCAGTTCGCATGAGCTGGGCCGACACCACGGGCTTCCCGTCGTCACTCACTGCAATCGCGCCCGCATCGATCATTTCACCGAATTCAGCGAGCGCCTCACCGCACTGGCCCACAGAAATAGCGCCAATAGGATACACACGCGCCGCACGCGCAAGTATTCCCTGCCGCACGACGTACCCGACAGCGGCCGGATTGTCGATCACCGGATCCGTGTTCGGCATCGCGCAAACCGCAGTGAAGCCACCAGCGGCCGCTGCACGCGCTCCGCTGGCGATGGTCTCTACATCGGCCCGGCCCGGCTCGCGGAGATGACAGTGAACGTCAATGAATCCAGGCGAAACGATCATACCCTCGCAATCCACCAGCAGTGCATCGTCGGGCTGGCCGAGGTTGCTGCCGTGCGCGGCGATCTTGCCATCGCGCAGCAGCACGTCGCCCATCGCGTCCAGGTTCTGCGACGGATCGAGTAGCCTGCCACCGGTTAGTAGAACCTGGCGCGTCACGCGGCGCCTCCGCCTCTGGCATTCTTCGCTGCCTCGGCGAGCTCCGGCTTGCCACCCGATAGTAGATAGAGTACCGCCATGCGTACCGCGACTCCGTTAGTCACCTGTGGAAGAATTACGCTGTGTGGTCCGTCAGCAACGTCGGAGTCAATCTCGACGCCACGGTTCATTGGCCCTGGGTGAAGTATCAGTAAATCACGCGGTGCGCGCTCCAGCCGCTCGCGCGTAACACCAAAGACTCGATTGTATTCCCGGAGCGACGGGATATACCCCGCGGTCATTCTCTCGAGCTGAAGCCGCAAGATATTGAGGGCGTCGGCCCACTGGATCGCTTCTTCGATACGGGAGAATACCGTAACGCCCATCTCGTCTATGGCGCGCGGCAGCAGCGATCTGGGACCGCAGACTCCGACCTCTGCTCCGAGCTTTTTCAATCCCCAGATGTTGGACCGAGCGACGCGCGAGTGCAGCACATCACCGCAAATGCATACGCGCAGTCCGGCAATCTTTTTGTAGTGATCGCGCAGCGTAAGAAGATCCAGCAGTCCCTGCGTGGGATGCTCGTGCGTGCCGTCTCCAGCGTTTATCACGTTGGATTCGATGCGCCCGGCAAGGAACGCAGCAGCACCGGACGAAGGGTGACGCATCACCACCATGTCGATGCGCATCGCCTCGAGATTGCGCGCGGTATCGACGAGCGTCTCACCCTTTGATACACTGGATCCGCTCGAAGACACATTCACCGTGTCCGCGGACAGCCGCTTCTCAGCGAACTCGAATGACACGCGCGTACGCGTCGAGTTTTCAAAGAACAAGTTGACAACAGTAGAGCCGCGCAGCGTGGGTACTTTCTTGATCGCCCGCTCGCTGATCTCCTTGAAGGGCTCCGAAGTATCGAGAATCAGAGTTATCTGCTCACCACTGAGCGACTCCAGCCCGAGCAGATCCTTGCCGAGGGGTGCTGCTGCCGTCATTCCGGGCGCTTGGATACGAGTACAACGGCGGAGTGGCCGTCGAGCTCCTCCACCAGCACATCCACGCGGTCGCCGGCTCGAACATCGATCTTCTTTCCAACGACGTCCGGTTGGATTGGTAGCTCGCGCCCTCCGCGGTCGATGAGCACGGCCAGCTCTATGCGCGCCGGCCTGCCGAAATCCGCCAGCTCGTCAAGCGCGGCGCGGATCGTGCGCCCCGTGAACAGCACGTCGTCCACGATGACCACCGTATTTCCATCGATCGCGCCGGGAATGTCGGTTGCCCCTACAACCGGGCGAGGCCCGATAGTCTGGAGGTCGTCTCTGTAGAGAGTGATATCGAGCGCGCCGCGCGGGACAGTCACTCCCTCACTCGCCGCGATCAGCGCCACGATGCGGTCGGCCAGCTGCACGCCCCGCCGCTGGATTCCGACAATTACGAGATTGTCAGTACCGCCATTCGCCTCGACGATCTCACCTGCCATGCGGCGAAGGGTTCGCTCAACCGCACTTGCATTCAGTATGGTCTCTGTGTGCTCAGTCATCCGGGTCTAATATAGCCCAAAGGACCTACCTGATCCCACCTGTGATGGTGGTGCCGGCGCGGCGTTCAACGACCTTCACCGCTTCGACGTGATCGGCCTCTTCACCCAGTTCCCGATGGGCTTCGCCGAAGAGCCGCGAGGTCAGTTCGAGGATGTCGGCCGGGGTTCCCGTATCGCGAGCCATGTTCGCCGCAATTCCAGCATCCTTGTCCAGCAGCGCCAGCTTGAATGTGCGGGGGAAGCTGCGGTTGAGGACGCGTTCGGGAAAAAGGTTGATCGACGCATTGGACCGGCCGCTCGACGCATTGATCACCTCGAGCGCGACCGAGGGGTCGACGCCCAGCTTGGAAAGCGTTGCCAATCCTTCAGCCGTCGACCACAGGCTGACGGCAAGGAGAGCGTTGTTCACCGCCTTGACGGCGTCGCCCGCACCCACGCCGCCACAGTGCACAATCTTGGAAGAAAACGTGGCGAGAATCGGCCTGGCGCGTTCGAGTGCGGCAGCGTCGCCCCCAACCATCGTGGTCAATTTCGCTGCCTCGGCGCCGGAGACTCCGCCGCTTACAGGAGCGTCGATGAATCCGATGCCCATATCGGCCAGCCTCTTGGCGATGCGCTTGGAGGTCGTAGGGTCGCCCGAGGAGCAATCAATGACCAGGGCACCCGGCGCCAGCGCAGCGGCCGCTGACGGCGCATCGAACAGGACCGCTTCGACGTCCGCCGAAAGAGGCAGACACGTTATTAGGAATTCGGCACCGTCGGCCGCGTCCGCTGGCGACGACGCATCGCGAGCGCCTGTTTCCAGGGCGAACGCAGAGGCTTTTGCTCGCGTGCGGTTCCAGACGGCGAGCGTCGTTGCACCAGCAACGTGGCGCGCGATTGGAGTGCCGATCGCACCGAGGCCGATGAATGCTGTTTTGGAACGAGTCGCCACGATACACCCTGCTCAGACTGAGAGAATCTGCTCCGCCCTGAGAAGCACGTTTGGATCGGCGTCGGGATAGCGGAGCTTGAGCTTTCGCAACG
>JBDTAB010000125.1:0-4367 GCA_039924865.1 Gemmatimonadaceae bacterium
ACGACCAGCGTGCTTCGCCAGCTTCCGAGGAAGAGCAGGATCATCGCAGCGGTGAGCAGGCCTGCTATGATCGCTTCGCGGAGCACGCCCTGAAGTGATGCACGAACGTACAGCGACTCGTCGAGCATCAGATTCAGCGACACGCCTGCTGGCAACGCAGCCTTGACCGCTGGAAGCGCCGCCTTGATTCGTGCGACGACATCCAGCGTTGATGCGGTGCCATTCTTGAGAATGCTTTGATAGACGCCGCGATGCCCGTTCTCGCGCACGAGATTGGTCTGGACCGCGTAGCCATCCCTCACCTGCGCCACGTCACGTACGTAAATCGTCGTACCCTTCACAGTCTTGATCGGAATGTCGTTCAACATCGAGGCCGCCGTAGGGCTCGAGTTGAGCCTGACGAAGTACTCTCGATCTCCGAACTTGGCAGTGCCGGAAGGCAGTACGAGGCTCTGCGCGTTGATCGCACTGCTCACGTCCGCCGGCGAAATCCCCCTGGCATAGAGTGCCTCCGGGTTGAGATCGACCATGATCAGTCGGGCCTTGCCACCGTACGGCAACGGCAGCGCCGCGCCCTGTACAGTGGCGAGCTTGAGACGCATCGTGTTCGTAGCCAGGTCGTACAGACTCGTTTCCGACAGGCTCTTGCTGTCGATGCCGATCTGCAGTACCGGTACATCCGTCGCATTGAAGCGAAGGATGATCGGTGGCTGGATGCCGGGCGGGAGATTCTTGACCGCGGTTTGCGACGCAGCGGTTATTTCCGCAACCGCGGTCGGAATGTCGGCGCCGGGCTGGAAGTAAATCTTGATGACCCCAACACCGTTGATCGACTGCGACTCGATGTGCTCGATGTTGTTGACCGTTGTGCTATAAAACCGTTCGGCCGACGAAACCACACGTCGCTCCATGTCTTCCGGTGGCATGCCACCGTACTGCCAGACGACCGTGACGAGCGGGATGTTGATTACGGGGAAGATGTCGGTCGGCATCCTGAGCGCGGACACGACGCCGAACAACGCGATAAGTATCGAGGCTACGACAAACGTGTAAGGACGGCGCAGCGCCAGCTTGACGATCCACATTTACTGGAGCTCTCTGCCGAGCACACGCTCGAGCATTGCACGCGCGATTTGATAGTCGTAACGTGCCTGAACCAGTGATGTTTCAGCCTGCGTGAGGTTGAACTGTGACGTCACTTCGTCGAGGAAAGTTGACACGCCGGCACGATAGCGCTCTTCCTGAACGCGAAGGTCTTCGCGTGCTGCGCTCACTGCGTCGCGCGCGAATCCAATTCGCTGGGCTGCAACATTTGCGGCGGCGTAGGATGCAACCGCATCCGCGCGTACACCGCGCCTGGTGTCCAATGCTGCGGACTGTGCCGCGTCTGCCTCCGCTCGCGCGCGGCTTACCGAAGCCTCGCGCTGAAATCCGTTGAAGATCGGATAGGACACTCCGAGCTGTACGGTCCAGCCACTAACTGGATGATTGTTCAGATTACGGTCTTCGAGCCAGCCGTAGCCACCGCTCGCGAGAACCGTAGGGAAATACTGCGCTCGTGCGGCGGTAACGGCCGCGTCGGCGGATTGCGCAGCTGCAAGTGCGGCGAGCGCCAGCGGAGCACCACCAACAGCGCTCGTGACGAGCGAATCGCGCGAAACTGGCAGCGGCAGTGTATCCGAATCCGGCACAGGCGAGGCGTTCACCGGAACGTCGCTCCCAATAGTGCGGGCCAACGCAAACTGACTCGCCGTCTGCTCAGATCCGGCGGTTGCCAACGCGTCGCGCGCAGTTGCCAACGCTACACGCGCGCGAAGCACGTCTGACCGGGTCGTGGTGCCGGCTCTGAGTCTGCTGTTCGCATCCCGCATCGCGAGTTCGGCCTGGGCCACCTGCGCATTCGCGACGTCCAGAAGATCGGCCGCCCGGAGCACATCAAAGTACGCCTGTTTGGTCGCGAGCCTGACGTCGTACTGGGTCGCGTTGAGATCTGCATCCGCCGCTGTCTGCTGAGCGTCGGCGCTACGACGCTCGGCGCCTCGACGGCCACCCGTGAAAACTGGAATCGCAGCCGAAATGCCGGAGCCGTAGAGAGCATCAAGCGGTCGCACGGCGGACGACACCGGGATTCCGTTCGTCACACCATTCGAGCCCTGGACCGTTGTTCCGCGACCGCCGCTCGTGGCGGCGCCAAGTGACGGGAGATATTGACCGGTCACAGTTCGGCGGTACGCGCGAGCCGAAACAACGTTCGCGCGGCCCGCGGCGAGAGCCGGATTGACTCGGGCAGCCATGTCCAGCGCTTCCCGTAGCGTTACGGTGCGGAGCGAATCGGCAGGATGCTGCGCTAACGCGGCACTCGGGACAATCAGGAGGGCGGCGAGCAACGCTCGACGCTTGAGGAACGATAGTACCGAAATTTGTTCTGGACCCGGAAGTGGCGGCTGGGTGGTCGCGGATTTTGTGGCTTTGGACTTCGTTTCATACGCCCGCTGACCGCTCGCTGTTGGCGGTGCGCGATTGGCTTGCGCAGCTGGACAGATCATCCACAACGGCGCGGAACAGCTATTGTCCCGCGTCAGCACATAGTCCCGCCGGCCTGTATCGCACAAGGCCTGGCCCGATGTGCTCGCGAAAATGCTGCACCATTGATTCGAGAAGTAGCTGAGCCTGACGAGCGATCTATGCAAGCTCGCTTCGCTCGCATTTCATCGAGCTAGCCCGCAAGTTAACTGCGGCGTCACGCGGCACCGAGAAGTCGCCATGCCGCAACAAGGCCGGAACCACGCATAGGAGATCTCCCGGATGATCAAGCCCATGTTCGTCGCGGCGTGGCTTGCGTGCTGCGCACTGATCGCGGTCGCGCCCGGGGATGCAGTCGCGTCGGTCCTGGACGCCTGGACCCCACCACCGGCCGCCCGCGGCGCGGACCGCGAGCCCGCGCCGTCGGACAGCCTTACCGTCATTCTGCTCGGCACCGGTGTTGGGCCGTCGGTGAACCTGCAGCAGTACGGGGCGAGCACTCTGGTCGAGGCGGGCGGAGAGCGGTTCCTGTTCGACTGCGGTCGGGGGGCCATGTTCCGGCTCAAGCAAGCGGGGGTTCCGCTCGGGTCGATCTCCCGGGTGTTCCTGACGCACTTGCACTCCGACCACATCCTTGCACTCCCCGATCTCCTGCTGACGGGATGGGCTGTCGGGAAACGCGCGGTTCCGCTCGAGGTCTGGGGGCCGACCGGCACAAGCGCGATGATGGACCATCTCCAGCAGGCGTTCGCGTTCGACATCCACGTGCGTCGGGACGAGGACGAGCACTTCCCGGCCCCGGGCATCATGGTGGTGAGCCATGATATACAGGAGGGCGTCGTCTTCGACGAGCACGGTGTGACGGTGACTGCGTTCCTCGTTGACCACGGTCCGGTGCGTCCGGCGTTCGGCTACCGCGTCGACTATCACGGCCGCTCGGTCGTGCTGTCCGGCGACACGCGCGTCTCGGAGAACTTGATCCGTCACGCGCAGGGCGTCGACGTGCTCATACACGAAGTCATTGATCCTGACGCGCTCCGCGCACGCCATGACCGCCCCAGTGCCGACGTTGTCGCCGCCATCATTGGGCACCACACGACGCCTGAGCAGGCCGGCGAAGTGTTCAGCCGCATCCACCCTCGGCTCGCTGTCTATTCGCACGCGCCCAACACCGAGCGGGTGCTGGCCCAAACACGCAAGACGTACGCTGGACAACTTCAAGGGGCGGAGGACCTGCTGACGATCGTGATCGGTGACCAGATCACGGTGCGCCACGTGCGGCAGTAAAACGGTCATCACGGTTGGTGCGGCGTCACTTCGGCAAGCCAGATGTCGCTCTGGCGATCCTCGATGGTGAAATAGAATCGCTTGCCATCGCTGGCGAACTCGAACCGGTTCGACACATGGCTGGAATCGTCGAGACGCGCTAGAAGGCGCGGGCGTCCACCGGCTGTGGAGATCGACCAGAATGATGCTCGGCCTCGCGCATCATGGCTCTTGAAGTAGAGTTCGCGCCCGCTCGCCGCGAAGACGGCCAATTCGGCGAGCGGACCATTGGCGCTCGGCACGTACAAGTCGCGTTGCGTACCAGAGTCCGCGGGTACGATACGAATGCGCCCGTCGTTCGGCGAGACAAACGCGATCGTCTGTCCGTCCGGCGACCATTCCGGGCGCACTCCCGGACCACCCACGACCCGGGGTTCTCCCCAGCGTCCGCTCTGGTCGCGACGCATAACGAACACCTGGGCGGTGTTCATATTGAAAAATGTGAGTGCGGTGCCGTCCGGCGACCAGTTGGCCATCGAGCCACCGGACGATCGCGTGATCTGGCGCACCGGTCCGCC
>JBDTAB010000126.1:0-3158 GCA_039924865.1 Gemmatimonadaceae bacterium
TCGGCCGTGACGATCCCATTCCCGCCGCGTCTTCCATTGATGTCTCTCGCGCACTGCAAACAGATCCGGTCGTGCTCAAAGACTGTGGTCACGTACCCTACGTTGAACAGCCCCAGAAGCTCTGGGACGCGATTGACCCGTTTCTCGCGTCGACAGACGCTGCCGATCCCGCCTGAATGACAGATTTCCGCGCCGAGCATCATCTCGCCACCATCGACGCCGACGGAGCCCTGTGCGACGTCATAGTCCGATTCTCCTACGACGGTCTTGAGCACATCGGTCGGCTCTGGTTCAGCGGGCCCGCAGTTGGCGACAAGCCGATGCCGGACCACGGGGGCATACCGGGCCGCACCATCGAGGAGGCGATCCAGCTCGCCGAGCGCTTCACGACGGACGATCTCCTGAGACGGTTCTACCGGGCCCGCGCGGAGAAGCGCAAATATCTCCAGCTCAGGCGCGCGACGGAGCAACTACTTGACAAGGTCAAGTACATGAACCGGATCGCTCTTTCCATCAAGGGCGGGATGCTGGACGCGGACGGGGCGCGGCAGGAGCTGGAGCTGATCGTGAAGCAACTCCACGAACTGGTCGACACGATGCCAGCGCTGGCAGGGGTAGAGGAGACTCACTAGCGGCTCGGCGCTCCCTGGGTCGTTTAGATTCAGGATAGATGCCGCTTCAACCCGCAGCAGTTCGTGCGCCGCTCATTTTCAAGCGGCTTGCACGCGCCTATCCCGACGCGCACTGCGAGCTGGACTTCAAGACTCCGTTTCAGCTCCTGGTCGCGACCATCCTGAGCGCGCAATGTACCGACAAGCGCGTCAACATGGTCACGCCAGCACTGTTTGAGCGCTTTCCCGACGCAGAAGCGCTCGCGATGGCGGATCCGCGAGATGTGGAAGAACTCGTCAGGCCTACCGGCTTCTTTCGAAACAAGACGAAGAGCCTCATCGGGATGGCCGGCGGCGTGCTCGACCGGTTCGGTGGGCGGGTGCCGGACAGCATGGAAGAACTCATCACGCTGCCCGGAGTTGGCCGCAAGACCGCAAACGTGATACTTGGCACGGGTTTCGGCACACCTGAAGGGGTCGTGGTGGACACGCACGTCGGGCGGGTCAGCCGGCGGCTCGGACTTACCAGGCTGTCCGACCCTGTGAAGGTGGAATTGGTGCTGATGAAGCTATTCCCACGAAAAAATTGGACTCTGCTCTCCCATCTGCTGATATTTCACGGGCGACGCGTCTGTGTGGCCCGTCGCCCGAGGTGCGCAGAGTGCGTGCTCAATGACATATGCCCATCGAGTGAAGTGTGAAGCAAGCAACGTTTGAAACCAACAAGGGAACCATGGTAGCCGAGCTGTATCCGGGCGAGGCTCCACTGGCGGCGGCAAATTTTGAAAAGCTGGCGAACGAGGGTTTCTACGACGGTGTGAAGTTCCATCGCGTGATCCCGGAGTTCGTGGTTCAGGGAGGCGATCCGCTGTCTCGCGACCTGCCAGCCGGTCACCCTCGGATCGGGACGGGCGGGCCCGGATACACAATCAAGTGCGAGACTAGCGGGAATCCGCATACGCACCAATTTGGCGCCCTTTCAATGGCACACGCCGGCAAGGACACGGGTGGTAGTCAGTTCTTCATCGTCCTCGACGAAAAGAACACCAAGCATCTCAATGGGGTGCACACTGTGTTCGGCAAGGTTATCAAGGGAGATGATGTCGTCCGTCAGATCCGGCAGAACGATGTCATGACGAAGGTTCGGGTCAGTGACACGGATGCAGCGGCTCAGCCCGCTTCCGCCAGCGCAAAGGAGAAGTAATGGAAGGCAAACAGAAAACTGATTTCGGCGCCGCATTCACAGGGCTGGTCGTGGGCGGCTGCATCGTGTTCGTGATTCTGTTCGGCGTCGTTGAGCTGACGAATCATCATTTCGCGAGCGAAAAGACGCCCGCCGCCGCGACTAAATAATCACCGCGACGCTCGCACCGGACTTCGGAAGCGGTCCGTGCGACTTCGCAGCGCACTACGAGGGAGCTAAGGGGTGACAGCTGAGGCGAACATCAGGCCATCCCTTCATGTGGCAAACGTTGCCAGATCATTCGGCACACGCCGCGCAGTGGACGCCGTCTCTCTCACTCTCATGCCTGGTGATTGTCTTGCACTGTTCGGTCCGAATGGTGCGGGGAAAACAACGCTGTTGAGAATGCTGGGTGGCCTACTTCGGCCGACATCCGGGCGTGCGGAGATCGACGGAATTCCGCTGCCGGGAGACGCAGAAGTTCGCGCGCGTGTCGGCCTCGTGTCACACCAGACGATGTTGTACGACGCGCTCACTGCGCGCGAAAACGTTGAATTCGCGGCGCGTATGTATGGCGTCAGAGACGCTCGTGCCGCCGCGTCGCGGGTGCTTGCTCGACTTGGCGCCGAGTCTTACGCCGATGTCCGAGTACAGTCGCTGAGTCGCGGGATGCAGCAGCGGGTTTCCGTTGCCCGGGCGATCGTGCATGAGCCGTCGGTATTACTTGCTGACGAGCCGTTCACCGGCCTCGATGCCGCCGGCGCGGAGGCCCTCACGCGAATGCTTGCGGATTTTCGAGATTCGGGCGCAACAATAATCATCGTGACGCACAATCTTGACGAGGCGCTGTCGCTGTGCACGGCTGCTGCGATCATGCGCGAGGGCAGGTTTGTGCGATACGATCGCGCGCCGATTCCGTCGCGTGACG
The DNA here is from genome assembly GCA_039924865.1 of Gemmatimonadaceae bacterium. Lineage (GTDB taxonomy): Bacteria > Gemmatimonadota > Gemmatimonadetes > Gemmatimonadales > Gemmatimonadaceae > Fen-1247. The sequence continues at coordinate 2,723 of JBDTAB010000126.1, forward strand.
AGTACACAGCGTTGTATCGAGAGCTGTCCGTAGATGCCGCGCAGCAACAGTGATGGTTCGGTGGCAGTCGCGCTTACGCGCGGAGCTGGAGGCGCAATGGTGATCGGCGCGGAGGCGGTCCGCGCTGAAGCCGGGAGGGCCGTTGGAAGCCGGAATCGCCGGACTCCTGGAGTGGTGCGATCAGCGCTGGCAATCGCACGCAAGGATCTTCTCATTGAGATGCGCTCCCGCAGCGTCATTCTTTCCGCTCTGGCCTTCGCCGTTCTGGCGATAACGATATTCTTCTTTGCCTGGGATCCGACCGGTGTGGCGTCCATAGATCTGGCGCCCGGAGTACTGTGGGTAATCTTTACATTCTCGGGATTGCTCGGGTTGCACCGATCATTTGGCGTCGAGCAGCCGACGCGCGCTATCGATGCGCTGCTCGCCGCTCCGG
>JBDTAB010000127.1:0-11499 GCA_039924865.1 Gemmatimonadaceae bacterium
TCCTGGTACCCGGCGGAACGGATATCCCGCTGATCCAGCCTCTATCTCAGGCCGGTTACCGGCCGCTACTCGAGGCAGGCGTCAGGGTCTTTGAGTGGAATGGCCCGATGATGCACGCAAAGACCGCCGTCGCCGACGGTCAGCTTGCACGAGTTGGGTCCAGTAATCTCAACATCGCAAGCTGGCTCGGCAACTACGAGCTTGATGCGGTGATAGAGGATGCGGCCTTCGCGGGGCTGATGGTAGAATCGTATCTCGATGACCTGTCACATTCCACTGAAGTCATCCTGAACAAGCGCGGCCACCGTCGCCGAAACGTCAGGCGAAACCTGGAAACCAAATCCGGCTCCGATATTCCGCAAGAGGCTGTCGTTGGCGCGCACAAGGAGGCGACCGGCCGACACGCTCACTGGAAGGATCGTGATCGGCGAAGGAGAGGAACCGGGAGCGCGGGCCGCGGCGTTGCGGGTGCAATTAGACTCGGCAATACAGTTAGCGCCGCCGTTACGCACCATCGAGTCCTGGCTCATGCGGACTCGCGCCCTGTCGCCATCGCCGGATCGGTTCTGGTGATCATCGCGGCAGCGATGGTTTTCTGGCCGCGTATTATCGCCATTCCGATCGCGGTGCTATGCGTATGGTTTGGAGCTTCGTTTTTGCGAGAGAGCTTCGTGCTGCACCGGCGCACGCCGGCTAGCAAGGACGCAATCACTCATGCGGTGCGCGATGAGGGTCAAGGAGACGATGCGCCGTGACAGGGCGGCTTTGCCAATCCTGGTTCTGGTGACGGATTTCGGCCCCTAAACCTAAGGTTTCGCCTCGGCGGTACTGCGTTCGCGTTCGAGGTCGGACTGCAAGAGTTTCTGAAGCTGGCTTCGTGCCCGCCCCCGAATGTTCAGGAAGCCGCCTGGAAGGCTGTCGAATCTGTAACGCCGCACAGCGACGACGTAGATCCCGGGTCCACCGGCCAGATCGGGCGCATCGAAGACAGCCAGGACTTCGAATGACGCTTCGAAATAGTGATTCGCGTAGATCTGCTTGCGCACCAGCAGCGGAGTACCGGAAGCGGGCGTGTACTCCACCAACTGGCTCAGCATGAGAGTTGGACGAAGGTGCGGAATCTTCTCTACCGACCAGTAGATGACGTCGAGTGCACCGGGCAATTGGCCGGCGGGGTAGTTGATCAGATAGTTGTAGAATACCGGTGCAAAGTTCCCCAGAAAACTCGACTGTGCGAGGAGCGCCCTGAACGCATCTCCGGCTTGCACTCCATGAGTGTCATCATACCGTGGCATAGCTGCATTGCCGTGAATGGTGTACGCTGTCACCATATCAAGCATCGCGGTGCGCATCACGGAGTCAACCTGATACCGCGCATCCGAGTTCCCCCAGTGTACGGATTGTGCAAACTGTTGCATCAGCGACGCGGACATCTTGAAGTCGCAGTCGTTCACCCTGCAGGACCGGAGATCGCCCCACTCTGACTCGTCAAACGAAAAAGCCGCGACGTCCGCAGGCTGCGGGGGGTCACTCATCACGCCGGATCGCTCTGCATGGGCAGAAATGAGCGCCCGCATATCGCGAAGATGCGCCATGTACGCATCACGGGTCGTGTGTATCCCCACGATCCCGAAGACAGCGACGTCGCGATTCATGCCCGTCTGCAGCAACTTGACGGCGACCTTTCCGCTCCGTGCTTGCGCCATCTCACTGCTGCCTAGCCCTACTGTGGGGCGCAGGAAATCATCAAGCGTAACTGGTGTCACGCTCTGCGCAGACGCCGCGACGGCTGTGATTGCCGTCGCGGCGCTGATGAGAAGTGCATTTCGTGCCGCGGTGAACCGGAGGATTTTGCGGATAGGATTCATTCCATGATTCACCGCTTCGAATTGATATCTGCTAGTGGCCGCTCGAATCTCCGCGTCGTCCAGACTCGAACAGGAACCACGTTCTGCGTTCTGTTTCGTCCATCCACGCATCGATGAGGCTCAGCGTGGCGATGTCGCCATGTTCGTCGCAAATGCCGTGCGCTTCGCGCATGCTCGCTGCGAGCGCCTTGTTATCGTCGCGCAACTCGGCCAGCATGTCCGACGGCTCAACGTAATCCGCGTCGTTGTCGAGCACGCGCTGCGTGCGCGAAATTTCGCCGATTGACCGCAACGTGATCTGGCCCAGCTTGCGCACGCGCTCGGCAATCGGGTCCGTCATCGCAAGCAGTTCGTCCGACTGCTCGTCCAGGAGCAGATGATAGCCACGGAAATGTGGTCCGCTCATGTGCCAGTGGAAATTCTTGGTCTTGAGGTACAGCGCGTATACGTCGGCGAGCATGACGTTGAGTGCGGCGGCGATATCTCTTGTGGCGTCGACGCCCAGGTCTGTGGGCGTCGTGAGAGCTACCTCGCGCATACGTATCGCATCATTTGTTTTTCTGGCGGTGGATCCTTTCATGATTTATTGCTCCCTCGATTCGGGTTTGGGTGCCAGTCGACTCCGCGTCCGGCGAATTGCATTGCACCGATCAGGTCATGCACGAAATGTTAACCAGCGCAGAGTAAAGGTCTATCCTTGTATGTCACGTTCGTACAGATGGTCAACATCCGGCCCCGGATTGTTCGGCTATGGCCGTCGAGACTCCGGTAACCGGGCATGTCCATCACGATTCCTTTGGGCACCAACTGGTCCAGCCGGTCGGGCGCGGCGCGAGCAGTCGCCACTTTCGCGGTCGTTTTTGGGTCTACGGCTGACGCCCGAACCCTACTACACGATTCGTCCGGCTCTTCCTGTTTTGCCCGCTTCCAGCCAGGTCCTGGCGAGGGCGGTTTATGGTCAAACCGGGGACGCCCGGCGCGCTATCTTCAATGCATGGACACACGCAAAATAGGATCGCTCGATGTGTCGGTTGTCGGCCTCGGGTGCAACAACTTTGGCGGCCGGCTCGACGAGGCTGCCACTGCGCGCGTGGTGCATTCGGCACTCGAGGCCGGCATCAACTTCTTCGATACGGCCGACATCTATGGTGGCGGCGGTGTCAGCGAAGAGTTCCTCGGTCGCGCCTTGGGCAGCCATCGCGCGACTGTTGTGGTTGCCACCAAGTTTGGCATGAAGATGGACGAACAGCGGCGCGGCGCTCGGCCCGATTACGTCAAACAGGCAGCGGAAGACAGCCTTCGCCGGCTGGGCACGGATTACATAGATCTTTACCAACTGCACGAGCCGGATCCTGCAGTTCCAATAAGCGATACGCTCGGTGCACTCAACGAACTCGTGCTCCAGGGAAAAGTGCGCGAAATCGGCTGTTCGAACTTCTCAGCGGAACGGATCCGCCAGGCCGAGCGGGCCTCCGCGGAACAGGATATCGCGCGGTTTGTCAGTGTGCAGAACCAGTACAGCCTGCTGCACCGAGACCCGGAGATCGATGTGCTCGCCGAATGTCGTCGCGCGAACACTGTATTCCTCCCATTCCTGCCACTCGCGAGTGGTTTGTTGACGGGCAAGTACCATCGAGGGGAGTCAGCCCCACCAGGCAGCCGCCTCGCGAGCGGGCCGCGCGCCGACCAGCTGACTGACGAACGGCTGGAGCAAGTGGAAGCACTGCGCGATTTCGCACACTCGACGGGCCACACGTTGCTGGAACTTGCGTTCGCATGGCTACTCGCGCATCCCGTTGTCGCGTCAGTAATAGCCGGCGCTACAAAGCCGGAACAGGTGGAGTCGAATGCGGCAACCATCGACTGGCATCTCACCGCTCAGGATCTTGCGGCCGTGGACGACGTCATCCCGCCGCCCACAGTACCGTCGCTGTAGAGGTTATGGACGCGCGCAAAGCCTGCGTTGCACCAACCTTTGCCCAGCGCTACGTCTTCGTCGTCTCTCGCCAGGCTCGAATCGCAGCGGCGTGGATGGGATAGTGACCGTACGCATCAAAACGGATTCGTCGCCGGAATCGCGTTTCAGTTCTGATGAGATCGTCCGGTGCTTCACGAACGTAATTCATCAGCTGAGCGTGAACTTCGTCGTGTTGTCGTTTCACTTCAACCAGCGAAAGGTGCTGCCGTTTTTCCGTCATCATCGCATTGAATGCATCCACTCCGCCGTACGCTACCGAGTAGCGAGGCCAGCGCGCGCCGGACCGAATAACCGGTAGCGACTTGATTGCTTCCTCTTCCCACCATGTGACGTGTGCGATGATGTCGCGGATGGACCATTGGCCGGTGACGCCGGGAATCATCATTGCTTCGTCCGACAGGCCCGCATACGACTGCTCGAAATCGAGCCACGCAGCGTCGAGCCGTTCGAGTAACTGTTCGCGTTTCATCGTACCATGCTAGCAAATCCGAGGGGTAGAATCTAGCCATTTTCGGCCATGCAAAATTGCACCGACTTTGCGGCTTGGCCGCTTTTGCGCCGGCCCGCGCGACAATACCGGGATAGCTGTCCGAAAATGGCTAGTACACCACCCGTCGCCGACGTATAATACTGGCATGGACGGCGACACCTCTGCACTCTACCAGGCGTTGGCTGCGCGAGACCCGCGCTTCGACGGCGTCTTCTACGTCGGCGTAACGTCGACGGGGATATACTGCCGCCCTGTCTGCACCGCCAGGACTCCAAAAGAAGCCAATTGTAAATTCTTCGGTAGCGCGGAAGCAGCTGAGAAAGCGGCCTTCAGGCCGTGTCTGCGATGCAGACCGGAACTTGCGCCAGGCAATGCCCCTGTCGATGACGCTCACCGCATTGCACACCTCGTAGCGTTTCGGATCGAGGAGGGGATGCTCGACAACGGCGAAGGACTCGAGAAGATTGCTGCAAGCTTCGGCTGGAGCTCCCGCCAGATTCGGCGGATCGTTCACAATGAGCTCGGCGTGTCGCCAATGGAGCTGGTACTCACGCGACGTTTGCTACTCGCCAAGCAGTTGCTCAGCGAGACGGAAATGCCGATAACTCAAATTGCGTTCGCGAGCGGCTTCTCGAGCGTTCGCCGCTTCAACGACGCGTTCAGTCGCCGATACGGCGTCGCTCCGACGCGAATGCGCAGAGCAGCCGCTGGATCATCTGATCGACCGGCCTCGAGTTCCACGCTCACATTGCAGCTTGGCTATCGCGCGCCGTTCGACTGGCACGGCATGTTGCGGTTCCTGCGCGCGCGAGCCCTGCGCGGTGTGGAGTTCGTGAGTAATGACGCTTACTCGCGCACGGTGCGGCTGGGTGCGCACACGGGCGCGGTGACGGTTCGGCAGATCACGGCCAAACGGGTGTTGAGTGTGGAGCTAAGCCACGCCCTCACCCCAGTGCTGCCCGCGTTGCTCACAAGACTGCGCGGTCTATTTGACCTTGCTGCCCGTCCGGACCTCATCTCCGAACAGTTGAAGCGTGATCATCTGCTGGCTGCCGTGGTCGCACGCAACCCCGGACTGCGCGTGCCGGGAGCATTTGATGGTTTTGAACTCGCAGTACGTGCGATCCTTGGCCAGCAAGTCACGGTGAAGGGTGCAACAACGCTGGCCGGCAGATACGTAGATGCACTCGGCGAACGTTTGGATCCGATGGTGGACGCGCTCTCGCTCGCCGCGCAGCAGCAAGATAGCCTCACGCATCTGTCACCGACTGCGGAGCGAGTTGCGGCTGTCTCGGTTGCCGACATTGCGTCACTAGGCATCGTTCAGATGCGTGCGCGGGGAATCATCGCTGTCGCACAGGAGATTGTGAGCGGACGACTGATGCTCGACGCAGGCGTCGATCCTGAAGCGACAATGAAGCAGCTCGTCGCGCTGCCCGGAATCGGTCACTGGACGGCGCACTACGTCGCCATGCGTGCTCTGCGCTGGCCCGATGCATTTCCAAAGGAGGATATGGTTCTCCGGAAGGCACTCGGTGGCGTGACCGTTGCACGAGCAGAAGAGCTTTCGCAACAGTGGCGACCGTGGCGGAGTTACGCAACGCTGCATCTGTGGCAGGGACTCGCAGAGCCACACGACCCGTCGTCCAGCGACGACTGAGCGTCGTCACCATCGCGGCTACTCACTACGTTTCAATACCATGTGCGGACGAACTTCTTTAGCCAATCTCCCGGAACACCTGCAGCCATTTCTGCTTCGCTACGGGATTCACGATTCGCCGCCGTGGTACACGCCCCGCTACAACATCGCTCCGTCGCAGACGCAGATGATAATTGTCGAACGCGACGGCGAACGGGAAGCACGCGCGATGAAATGGGGCCTCGTTCCTTTCTGGGCAAAGGATCCGAGCATCGGCAACCGCATGATCAACGCGCGCGTCGAGACGCTGGCGACGAAGCCCGCATATCGTGAGGCATTTGCAAAACGACGTGGGCTGATGGTGGTCGATTCCTACTATGAATGGCGTGTCAATCCCGCCGGCCCGAAAACGCCGTTCAGAGTGCATCTTGAGGGCGACGCCCCCTTCACACTCGGCGCGTTATGGGAGCGATGGGGCCCCAAGGATGAACCACTCGAAACGTGCACCGTGATTACCACTGCCGCTGGCCCACTCATGAGTCGGATTCACGATCGCAAGCCATTGGTTGTCTCCGAAAGTGCCGCCGCCGCGTGGCTCGACAGCAACTCTTCATCGGCCACGATTCAGGAGATTGTCGCGAGTGACGACGAACATCTGCTCGCAGATCCAGTGTCGTTTTACGTCAACGTCCCCTCCAACGACGGGCCGCTTTGCTGGGAGACAGTCGAGGCGGATTGAGACGTTTAATCCACGGGTATCTCGACATCTGCTGGTCGCTCGCCCTTGCGCAATAGCAGCACCAGCGGAAGTCCCAGTATGAAGAGCGTCGTAATGAGCATGAAGATGTGGTTGTATGCGAGCACCGTTGCCTGTCGTGTGACCGAAATGTCAAGAAGCTTCAGCGCGCGTTGCTGCGCAGTGAACGTGTCGGCGCCTGCGCGGATCATCGCCGCCGTCGCGTGCTTTAGGAACTGCACTGTCGCGGGATTCCACGTGCCGGTGCCCGCCGCGAGGACATCATGATACCGCGCCGTAGAGCTGACGAGCTGAGTCGCCGCGATCGCGATGCCGACGCTCCCCATCACCTGTCGTACGACGTTGTAAAGACCGGTCGCCTGGGTCATTTGCGGTTTGGCGATGGTCGCCAGAGCGGCCGTGCTCAGTGCAACGAAGATCAGCGAGAACCCGACGCCCTGCCATACCTGCGGCCAGAACACATCCCAGAAACCGACAGCAGTAGTGAGTGTCGCGAGCCCCCAGAATCCATACGCGCAGACGAGCAGTCCCGATCCAATGAGCAGGCGCGGCCCCAGGCGATTGTAAAAGCGCCCTGCGATGGGCATCAGAATCGCCATGGCAAGGCTGCGCGGCATCAGCGCGATTCCCGATTGCGTCGCGTCGAACCCGATCAGGTTCTGAAGGAATAGTGGGAGCAGAAATAGACTGCCGTTGAGCGCGAGTCCGAGCACTCCGCCGATCGCTGTTGCGGATGAGAAAGTGACGTTCCTGAGCACGCGCAGGTTCACTGCCGGATGCTCGATGGTCAGTTCGCGCCAGATGAAGAGCGCCATTCCGATGGTGGCGATCACGGCGAGCCGAACGATGAATGCTGACTCGAACCAGTCGTCGGTCTGGCCTTCCTCGAGCATCAACTGCAGTGATCCAAGCCCCACGATGAGCAGCGTCAGTCCGGTGAAATCGATCTTCCCCTTCTGACGGATGAGATACGACGGATCCTGAATGAACCGTGCGACAAGCATCAGGTTCAGGATGCCGATGGGGAGGTTTATGTAGAAAATCCACGGCCACGAATAGTTGTCTGTGAGCCAGCCTCCGAGGGTGGGGCCAAGCGCCGGAGCGAGGACAACGCCAAGTCCGTAGACACCCATCGCGATCCCCTGTTCTTCCGGAGGGAAGGATTCCCGGAGGATCGCCTGGGACACGGTGATGAGCACACCCCCACCGAGGCCCTGAATGATCCTGAATAAGACCATCACTGGAAGTGACGGAGCAAGGCCGCACGCCATCGATGCCGCCGTGAATAGCACGACGCTCGACATGTAGAACGCTTTCCGTCCAAACCTGGAGCTCAGCAGCGCCGTGATCGGCATGATGATCACGTTGGCGAGGATGTAACCCGTGATCACCCAGGTGATCTCTTCAATCGTGACGCCGAGCGTACCGCTCATGTTGGGAAGCGCAACGTTGACGATGCTCGAATCGAGCGACGCCATGATCGAACCGGTCATCACGGTGCCGGCGATCACCCACTTGTGCGTGCCCGGCGGAGGAGCAGGTGGAGCAGGTGGGCCAGGCTGGCCCGGCGAACTCGCCGCCGGTACGAAGTCGGGGTCGGCTGGCATCGACTCCGCGTCGCCGCCTTCGTCAGGCTGGTCGATCGGAGCCGCGGCATCGGCGCGCCATCCAATGCGCGCGCGGAACTGACGTGCGTATCGCGCCAGGCGTTCGCGGACGCTGTGGCCGAGTTTCTCATGACCTGAGGCTGCGCGAGCCTGCGGGCCGAGTGTGTTGATGTTGGTGGAGAGGCCTGTCACGTACCGTAAATTTCTGCCGACTTCTCTCAGGTGTCCATTTACACTTGACGAGACGGGTTGTAGATGTACGTTCAATATGTACTGAACGAACCGAACGGTCAATCCGTCAGGTAAATCAAGAGGCGGAGGCAGGATGGCACAGGCCAGAGGCGGAGCGACGCGAGCGCAGGAGAGATTTGTGGAGGAAGTCGGACTCACCACTGAGGCCGACGGATTGCCGCGGATCGCCGGTCGGCTTTTCGGTCACCTGTTGCTGAGTCCGGCACCCCAATCGCTCGACGAAATCGCCGAGTCGCTCAGCGTCAGCAAGGGAAGCGTGAGCACCGACGCAAGGTTGCTCATGAGCCACGGCTGGCTCCGCCGCACCACGATTTCTGGAGACCGGAAGGATTACTATGAACTGGCCCCGGACTTCTTTGCGGGTATCGTCGCGTACCGGCTGCGCAGGTGGAGCGCGCTGCACGACCTCGTCGCCGAGACGCGTCCGGAACTGGGCGCGGAGTCTCAGCCGGTCATTGAGCGTTTTCGATACCTCGACGAGGCGCAGAGTTTCTTTGTCGATGGACTGAGAAAGCTTCTCGAAGAATGGCAGGATGGGAAGACGATTCGAGGATCCCTTGATGACGCCGACATAGCGGAGTAAATGATCTCGCGCTGGTGATCAGCTCAGTTGTATGACTCCGCGCTCGATCCCCGCGCGCACGGCAGACGTTCTGCTATCGACGCCAAGTTTGCTGAAGATGTGGACGAGATGCGCCTTTACAGTTGGTTCTGCGATGCGAAGCGTTGCTGCGATTTGCCTATTGCTCGCGCCGCGCGCGACGCACTGCAGTACTTCAGTTTCGCGATGCGTAAGCGGCTCGCGAGCGGGGTTCGCCAGCTGCGACATCAATCGTGTTGCGACTGACTGCGCGATGTAGCGTTCCCCGCGTGCGACTGCCCGAATGGCGCCGAACAGTTCATCGTGCGGAACGTCTTTAAGCAGATAGCCGACTGCTCCGGCCTCGACGGCGCGTAACACGTCGGAATCGGTGGAGTACGTTGTGAGTACTAAGACGCGAGCCGACGGGTTCGCCGCAACGATCTGCTGCGTGGCCGCCGCGCCATCGAGTGCGGGCATTCGTATGTCCATCAGAATGAGATCGGGTGAGAGCATTGCGGCGAGCTGCACCGCTTCCACGCCAGTCGCGGCTTCACCCACAATCGCAAAATCAGGCTGGCTGCCGAGGCTGCCAACCAGGCCGCTGCGCACAATTGGGTGGTCGTCCGCGATGAGGATTCTGATTCGGACTGTCACGACTCGGCTCTGATGGGAGTTATCGCTACGGTGGCAAGCGGCAGGGCGACCGTGAGACTTGTCCCGCGCACTCCGTTGTTCTCCACGATGACGTGACCGCCGAGCGCGCCAGCGCGCTCGCGCATGCCGCTCAGTCCGAGGCCGCCGGAGTCTTCACCGTTGGAGTGTTCGCGTATCCCTCTTCCATCGTCGTCGATTTCCAGCAGTACCAGATCATCCACACACGACAGTCGAACGCTCACGTTTTTTGCCGCGGCGTGTCGGGCGACGTTGCCGAGCCCTTCCTGTGTGGCGCGAAGAAGCGTCACCTCGGCGTCCTGCACCAATTCCGGCACATCGCTCGCGCCGAAGGTCGCGACGATACCATGGAGTGTCGCCCATTGTCGAACGACGCGGTCGAGAGTGAGCGTAAGCGGGCCATCGGATAGTTCCGTTGGACGCAACGCGAGCACCAGCCGGCGAATCTCGGAAAGACTTGCGCGCGATACCGCCTGTGCGCGAGCAAGGTAGGGTGCGGCGAGCGATGTCTGATCCGCTGGTGCTGATCCTGGATTCGGCTCTGCGCCCTGGAGCACCAGCTCGGCTGCAGATAGTTGCGCGATGACGCTAGTGAATCCTTGCGCGAGTGTATCGTGGAGATCGCGTGAGAGTCGCTGTCGCTCTTCCAGAATCCCGGCTTCGCGCGCACGTGCGGCGAGATCATTCTGTGCGGAATCCAGGCGCCGAAGCAGGTCGTCCTGAACGGCAGCGTGCCGATTCGATAGATGAATGTAGAGTACCACCGTGCCGACGATCACGCCGACCATCATGACGGGAACCGCGTTTATCAATCGTGCGTTGGTAACGCCCTGCCCGATTCCGGCAACACTCCCGACAGCCAGAAGTACGAGCGCTACCAGGGCGCCGGCAACCCATGCAAACGATAGGAAGACGCACATCTGAAGCAGTGCGCCGAATATCAGGAAGGTGTACTCCCGTCGGATATAGCATGCCCACACTATCAACGCAAAGCAGCTCGCGACAAACGCGATGCTTCGCCAGCGCTCGCGTACAAGCCACTTGTGCGCGAGCAGTCCAGCTACATGCCAGGCGATGAGCAGGACCAACGCCAGCGCTACGATTTTGCCGGACGGAGATGCAAACACAGCCGCGACGGAACCGGTGCGTCTAGTTGCGAACGTAGTGGCCGCGACGAGCGCGGCGAGTTGCGTGAGTGCCCATACCCGAAGCCACATCGGAGCGTTTCTGGCGAAGAGCGGCTCGATTGGTTCGCGGAGGCTGTCCAGAATAACCATTACCTAAATGTCGTGCGGGGCGCTCATTTCTGCCATGACCATTCACGGCCCAAGTTGACGAGAAATCTCCGTATCAATCAAAAGTCGTACGCGTCACCGTTCCAATGGACGATGGCGCTGCTCTACTCCTGGTACCAGCTTCGAGGAGGCACGTGGATCGCGCCTCCAACATTTAAATGAGGACTGATGAAGGGATCTCTCTGGGAGTCGGCGATTCAGGGTTTGAGAGCGCTCGGCATCAACCCGCTTCGCACGAGCCTGTCTACGCTCGGGATCGTGATTGGTGTCGCATCGGTGATCATGACACTGTCACTTGGTGACGGCCTCGGTAACTATGCGCGTGATTCGCTCGCTGTTACTACGGATGTGCAGACCG
>JBDTAB010000128.1:0-11038 GCA_039924865.1 Gemmatimonadaceae bacterium
GCGAGAAACGTCAACGTGCCGACTGTGATCTCTCCCCGAACGGCGCTCAGCAGAATAAGCACATACGCGCCGTAGTATCCGAGCGTGCCCAGAAAGGAGAGCAGTGTGCTGACGATTGCGCGACGGATCGAGAGTTTTTTGTTTTCGTCGTAGAAACGCTGTGAAAGCTCGTCGTACTTGCGCGTGAGCCAACCCGCCAGACCGAACATATGGACTTCTTTCGCGGTCTCGTCGCTCGCGCCTACATATCGCAGGTAATCAAGCTGCCGCCGTTCGGGAGTCCATCGGAACAGCAATGAGTAGCCGAGCGAGGCGTAATGGGTTTCGCCCAGAAAGCTTGGGACAATCGCAATAATGAGAAGAAGAAGCAGCCACGGGCTCGTAAGGACGAGCGCGCCGGCCAGTGTTATCAGCGTTAAAAAATCCTGGCCAATGCCGAGCAATTGCGTGAGCAGCGCGATGCGACCAACAGTCTGACGCCGTGCTCGCTCGAGGTGATCGTAAAACTCCGGATTTTCGAACTGCGCGAGATCCAGCGTTGCTGCGTGCTGCATTAGGCGCACGCTCATCTTGTTGGAGAACAAATCGCTTAGCAGGCTCTCGATCAGCGCCGAGACCCGTGCCATCACCTCGCCCGAGGCGACGATGATCAATTCAATTATGATGTAGCGCCAGAGCAGTGTTAGCGAGCCGCTTCCAGCGCGGGAAGCTATGACTCCGTCAATGATGAGCTTCCCGATCCAGAACGTCGCGACTGGGATAAACGCGCGCGCGATGCGGAGAAGCACCATCGCCACCGCGTAACCGCGGTGCGTCTCCCAGACCATCCTGACGAGTCTTGGGACCTGACGTAGCGCTGCGCGGCGCTCGGCCCAGCTGGCTTGTTCGGCTTCGCCTGCGAGCCGGGCCCTCCCGCCACCGCCTCGACCGGCGGCTCCGCCGCTCATCTATCGCGCAACTGGATGGCCCGTGGCCTCCCACTCGTAGAACCCGCCGACGAGGTCGTGAACGTCGTCAAATCCCCATGCGTCGAGCGTCGCTGCCGCCGCCGCGGACCTGCTTCCGTGTTCGCAAAGAACCAGAACGGGCCTGTCCCGCGGAATTTCGTCAAGTCGATTGTGGAATTCTGGAAGTGGTATCAGCACGGCACCGTCAATATGGCCCGATGTCCATTCATCCTTGTTGCGTACGTCGATGACTGCCACGGTATGCGCAGCAATGAGCGATGCGAGTTGATCGGCTGCAATTTTTCTCGCAAGTTCATGCGGTCGCGGAGTAGGCACATCGCGATTGCGGACTTTCATTGCGCCAAAGTAAGGAGGCGCAGCCGGCTGCCCGTCAAGCACGCGCTCTATAAAGTCAGATTCGCTCATTGGTGCAAAGGCCCAGTTCGCGATTCGCTCGTATCCGAGAGTCGATTGCGACGCCGAACTCATTGCCTTGCCGCATGCCGATCCGGCGCCGTGACCAGGCCAGATCTGCAGGTAGTCCGGAAGCTGTGCGAACGATTTGATCGATGCATAGAGTGATCGCGCTGCATCGTCCATCGTGCCCACCTTCCCGGCCGCTCGTTCAAGTAGGTCCGGGCGACCCACATCACCCACAAAAATAAAGTCGCCGGTCAGCGCTCCGAGTGGCTCTTCGCTACGGGCCGTATCGGTGACTAGAAAGCTGAGATGTTCTGGAGTGTGGCCCGGTGTGTGCCGCGCCACGAGTCGGACCATGCCGACCTCGATGACGTCGCCCTCGCGAAGCAGACGCACGCCAGGTTCGTGCGCAAATCCATACTGCCACTCGATTCCACCTTCGGCGGAAACATTTAGTCGCGCACCGGTCGCCGCCGCAAGTGCGCGCGAGCCGGAAGCGAAGTCCGCGTGGATGTGAGTTTCAGTAACCTCGGTGATGCGAACGCCAGTCGCTCTAGCGGCGTCAAGATACGTCCCCAGATCCAAGTTGGGGTCGATGACGACAGCTTCAGCGGTTTGCTCGCATGCGATCATGTAGCTCGCCTGCGCTAGCGCATCGTCGTAAAAGCGACGGAAGATCATACAGTGGGCATGGTTAGCGTTGCCGACCCCCAGTTGGGCCAACACTGCAAGATAAACATGTCCGAATCTCCGCGGTGGCTGGCTGGCAGCGGACGGTGTTCTGGCGCACGGCCCCACTGCAGATCCGGTAAATTGTCCCCCATGCGTCCCGCGATTGAGACCGAGAGATTGCGCAAGGTTTACCCTGCGTCCGGCAAGTCGGCGCCGAGCTCGGGTGGCGGCCATCGCGCGTCCCAGACGGCGATGGCCGCGGATGGCTCGGGCATTGTCGCGGTCGAGGGACTCGATCTGGTGGTGAACGAGGGGGAGTTCCTCGGCTTGATCGGACCCAACGGCGCGGGCAAGACCACCACCATCGGCATGCTCACCACTCGGGTGCGCCCGACTGGAGGCACAGCCTGCGTTGCCGGTGCAGACATTGTCACCCAGAGCGTGACCGTGAAGCAGAGGATCGGCGTTGTTCCTCAGCGCCCGAATCCCGATCGATCGCTCGACGTGTGGGAAAATCTGATCTTTCACGCAGCCTACTTCGGTGTGTCGCGGAAAGAAGCTGCTCGGCGCGCCACTGCGCTGCTTGAGCGCCTGGAAATTGCCGACAAGGCACGCATGAAAGTAGACCAGCTCAGCGGTGGTCAGCAGCAGCGCCTCATGATTGCGCGTGCGCTGATCCATGAGCCGTTGATTCTATTCCTCGATGAACCAACGGTGGGCCTCGATCCCAACGCCAGAAATTCTCTGTGGGAGATACTTCGGAATTTGCATAGCCAGGGACGCACGATAGTTATGACCACGCACTACATGCTTGAAGCAGGCGAGCTGAGCGATCGGATCGCGTTGATCGACCGAGGTCGGCTGCTCGCTCTGGATACACCAGCCAATCTCAAGAAGCAGACGCCCGACGGATCGCTCGAAACGTTCTTCATCGAAAAGTCCGGCCGGAGATCGGACACGTGACCGCCGTCGCCGCCGGTAGCCCCATCGCGTCTATTGCGAACCCGCAGCCACCGGTCTCCGCCGGTCGCGTCTTTCTCGCCCTGCTCCGGCGCGATGCACGCGTTGCTCGGCGCGAATTGCCGTTTTTTCTGATCCGGACGATCATGCAGCCGCTGCTCTTCGTCGTCGTCTTCGGCTACCTGCTTCCCAAGATGGGTTTCATGCAGTCCGATTACCAGGCCACACTGCTCCCCGGGATTCTTGCACTCAGTCTGATGATTTCGTCGACGCAATCCGTCACTCTCCCAATGGTCACGGAGTTCGGCTGGACCAATGAGATAGAAGACCGCCTGCTCGCACCGATCAGCGTCGATCTTGTTGCGGTCGAAAAGATCGTCAACGCGATGATTCAGGGCATTATCGCAGCAGTGGTAGTACTTCCCATTGCACGACTCGTCATGGGTCCGGTAGCAGGTTTTACATTCTCGCACGTTCCACAACTGGTGGTTGTCGTAGTACTCTCCGCGTCCACTGCGTCCGCGTTCGGCCTGTTGCTCGGCGTACTGATCAATCCGCAGCAGATCGGCTTCATGTTCAGCCTGATCATAACGCCGATGATTTTTTTCGGCTGCACGTATTATCCGTGGGCTGGGCTCGACGTTTTGCCGTGGCTCAAGTACGCGGTGCTCATAAATCCGCTTGTCTACGTTTCGGAGGGGCTTCGCGCGGCGCTGACTCCGTCGATGCCGCACATGCCGCTTGGCGCGATTATCGCTGCACTTGCGTTTCTAACGATCGTCTTCACCTGGGGAGCTATCATGCGTTTCAGACGGCGAGCAATCGGTTGAGCATGATTCCACTATCAGAGCCATTCGACAGGTTCAAGCAGTTATTCGATCGCGCCAGAGCCGAGCTCTCGCGCGAATGCTTTCCGGACCCCAACGCAATGTCGCTCGCAACTGTCGACACGGGCGGACGACCATCCAATCGCATCGTCCTGCTCAAGGCTTACGACGAGCGCGGCTTTGTGTTTTACACCAACTTCGAAGGGCGCAAGGGCAGAGAACTGCTTGCGAACCCACACTGTGCGCTGTGCTTCCACTGGCCACCAATGGAAGTGCAGGTTCGTATCGAGGGACCCGCCGAGTCGGTAGCGGCATCGGAGGCCGATGCGTATTTCGCGACCCGCGCACGCGTGAGTCAGCTCGGTGCCTGGGCGTCGGAACAGAGTCGCGCGGTACAACATCCCGGCGACCTCAAGAAGCGATTCGCCGAGTTCGAGCAACGGTTCGCGGGCGCCAGCGTGCCCCGGCCTCCGCACTGGTCGGGCTTCCGTGTTGTCCCCGAGCGCATCGAGTTCTGGCATGCCGGTGACGGCCGGCTGCATGATCGTAAGGTCTACCGGCGAGATGGCGAGGGCTGGAGCGCCAGCACCCTCTATCCTTGATCAGGCAACCGGCCCCCAAACGCTGGTTTCCGCGCCGGCCGGGTTTTCTGGCCGACCGTCACACTCCGGGTGCGAAGCTCGTTAAAATCCGAACATGACAATTACCTCTCCCTCTGAGCCGTTCGCACATATTGGCGCGGAGCCATGGACCATCGATGAGTCCCGATCCCTCTACAACATCGAAGGTTGGGGCAACGGATATTTCGATATCAATGACAAAGGACATGTAGTAGTCAGGCCAGACAAGGACAGACGCGGCCGCGAACTGGATCTCTTTGAGCTCGCGATGGATCTCGAAGCGCAGGGAGTCGGTATGCCTCTCCTCCTTCGCTTTTCCGACATCCTGCGTTCGCGCATCGTCGATCTGCAGCAGCGGTTCGCCAAGGCGATCCAGGAATTCGAATACACCGGCGGATATACCACGATCTATCCGATCAAGGTGAACCAGCAACGCCACGTCGTCGAGGAGATCGTCGAATTCGGCCAGCCGTTCTCCGTTGGACTTGAATGTGGTAGCAAGCCGGAACTGCAGGCGGTACTCGGCCTCGCTGAAACAACGGGGCATGTGATCGTCTGCAATGGTTACAAGGACGAGGAGTTCATGCGCCTCGCACTCATGGGCCAGAAGCTCGGGCATCAGGTCTTCATCGTGATCGAGCAGGTCAGCGAGGTCGATGTTCTCCTCCAGGCAGCCGCCGAGCTCAACGTGCGCCCCACTATCGGCGTCCGCATCAAGCTGTTCGCCGAAGGCGCCGGCCGCTGGGCAGAGAGCGGCGGCGAGAAATCGAAGTTTGGCCTGAGTGCTTCTCAACTCATCCGCGTCATCGACAAGCTTACCGACGTCGGCTATCTCGATTGCCTGCACCTGCTGCACTTCCACCTCGGCTCGCAGATCACTGACATCCGGCACATCAAGGCTGGACTTCAGGAGATCGCGCGCTATTACGCCGAGATCAGGAAGATGGGCATCGACGTTACGCACATCGACGTGGGCGGCGGACTAGGCGTCGATTACGACGGGACGCGTTCAACGTCGTACGCGAGCGTGAACTACACCCTTCAGGAATACGCAAACGACATCGTCTACACGCTCGCTGAGGCATGCCGTGAAGGCGAACTGCCAATGCCCCACATAATCAGCGAATCGGGGCGCGCGCTCACAGCACATCACGCACTGCTGTTGGTGAGTGTCATCGATGTGGAATCGGTCACCGAAGTCGTCCCACCGACATTGACGGAGGACGACCACGCGCTTCTCCATGAGATGGCTACTGATCTCGAGACCGTCAATACTCGGCGACTCAGAGAAGTATTTCACGACGCGACTTTCGACAAGGAACGCGCCCAACAATTGTTCGCGAGCGGCGTGCTGTCGCTTCGCGACCGTGCGCGCGCCGAGCAGCTCCATCTTGCAATCATCAATTCCGTCGCCCGCGAGGTTCGAAGGGACAGAGAGGAATACTCGGAGATAATCGAAGACGTCGAAGCGATGCTGGTGGATCGCTATTTCTGCAATTTTTCGCTCTTCCAGTCGCTCCCTGATAGCTGGGCCATCGATCAGCTCTTTCCGATCATGCCAGTCCATCGACTCGATGAGGAGCCAGTGCGCCGCGGCACGATCCAGGACATCACATGCGACAGTGACGGCAAGATTGATCGTTTCGTCGGCGGAGATCGCAACGCGCCGCGACCGAGCCTGGAGTTGCACCCTTTCCGTGATGGCGAACCGTACATCATTGGAATCTTTCTCACCGGTGCGTATCAGGAGATCCTGGGCGATCTGCACAATCTGTTCGGCGATACGAACGCCGTGCATATCCGGCTGAAAGACAAGGGCTACGAGATTACCGATCTTGTGCACGGAGATACGGTGACCGAGGTCCTCGCCTACGTTCAGTTTCGCGCGACAGACCTGCTCACGACTTTCCGTCGCAAGGTAAGTAGCGCCAAGAACATCACGCGCGACGAGGCCAACGCCTTCATTGCGGAATACCTCGCGGGACTGGAAGGCTACACATACCTCGAGGGCGACGCAGCGCGCTGACCTCGAACAGGTTCAGCGCGCTGCGTTGAAAATTTTGCTGTTACGTCACCGCTACATCGTCAGGCTTCGAAGCGGCGACCGACCTCGGGCCAGTTGACCACGTTCCACCATGCCTCGATGTACGCCGGCCGCTTGTTCTGATACTTGAGATAGTAAGCGTGCTCCCAGACGTCCACGCCAAGGATCGGGTGCTTCTTCTCCATCACCGGCGTGTCCTGATTCGGAGTGCTCGTGATGCTGAGCAGGCTTCCGCTCTCCTTGACGAGCCACGCCCAGCCGGAGCCAAAGCGCTTGCCGCCTGCATCGGCGAACTGCGTCTTGAACGTCGCGAAGTCGCCAAACGACTTCTTGATCGCGTCGGCGAGTTTGCCGGTTGGCTCTCCGCCGCCCTTGGGCGACATGATTTCCCAGAACATCGAGTGATTCCAGTGACCACCAGCGTTGTTCCGCACCGCTGTCCGGATTGATTCCGGAACCGAATCGAGGTGCTGCAACAGGTCATCCAGTGATTTGGATTGCAGTTCGGGCGCCTTTTCGAGCGCCGCGTTGAGATTGTTCACGTATCCAGCATGATGCTTGTCATGATGGATCTCCATCGTGCGCGCGTCGATCGACGGCTCGAGCGCGGCGAAGTCGTACGGAAGAGCAGGTAGCGTAAACGCCATGACTTCAGGTCTCCGATTTGGATTTTAAGCGGGCGATCAATGCCGGCAGTATCGAAAGAAATACGATAACGACAATGATGATCTCAATGTGCTTTGCGACACCGGGCAGCGTGCGCCCCAGGAATAGTCCCAACAGCAGCATAGACCATACCCAGGCTACTCCGCCGATGAGGTTGTAGACGAAGAACCGAGAGTAATGCATGTCGCCCATCCCGGCGACTACCGGTGCGAAGGTCCGTATGATCGGCATGAATCGCGCGATGATGATGGTCTTTCCGCCGTGTTTTGCGTAAAACTCATGCGCCCGTACAAGATGTTTACGGTTGAAAAGCAGTGAATCTTCGCGCGTGAACAGTCGGTGCCCACCTGTCCTTCCGATGGAGTAACCCACACTGTCGCCTGCGACCGCTGCGACCGAGAGAACCAGACCCAGGAGCCACACATCAATGTATCCCTGCGACGCCAGCAGTCCGGCCGTGACGAGGAGAGAGTCGCCCGGGAGAAAAAAGCCGATCAGTAAACCGGTCTCCGCGAAAATTATCGCGGACATTCCAGTGTACCCTGCCGCCTGCACGAGTCCGTTGATGTCGCGCAGCCGGTGGAATAGCTCGGTTAGAGCGTGCATTCTGTGGAGATAAAGATGGGTAGGGCGGCCAAAACGCTGATCGATTCGTCCGCCACAGTCGAACGGCTGTTCGGAACATCTCCATAGCCTCTCACGAGGCTCCGACGGCGCGGCGTTCTCGATTGCGTCAGCACGGACGTCCGGCGACAAAGTTAACATCGTTTCGACAGCGGCAACCGGGTTGGAGAAGCCGAGCGTGGCGCAAGATGGTCGAGCGAACCCCGGGGTCGCGCGCGTGATATTTGCTACTACTGGTCGCCGAGAGCGGACGCAGCCATTCCGGCCTGATGGCTGCGACTATTGCACGATCAACTCGAGCGCATGGCCCGTTTATTCACATCGACACGCGGGGCGGTTCAGCCCGTAAGACTGGAGAGAGAGATTCGCCGATGGCTGAAGTGACCGAACGCATAGTTCCGAGAAGCGATGATCCTGTGGTTGAGTCCGCCGATAGCTCCGGCGTTGACGCGAACGCACGCCGCCCGAACGCGGCCCCCAATTCTCGGGTGCGCGCCGCCGATCTTGAACCGTACGTGGGACTCAAGTATCTGTCCCGGTTGTTCAAGCTGATCGCCATAATCCTGATCCTCCTGCTCGTTTCCGAGGTCATTACCGGACTTGTGGCGAATGGGCTCGAGGGGCTCCCGACGCTGTTAGGTGAGATCAGCCGCCTGGTGGTGCTGGCCGGCTTGCTATGGGGTTGTGGCGATCTTGCCATTCTGCTGATCGACATGGGCCACGATCTTCGCGCAGCGCGGATACTGCTTGGCAGGCAGCTTGCTCATACCATGGATGAGCAACACTCCGGGATCGATCCGGGAATGACCCAATCTGCCGCGGAAAATTCGGATTCGGTGCGATAGTTGCTTTGAGAGGTCGATCAGGTCCACACTTTATCAACGAGGTATCAGGATGCTCTGGACAATTGCGGTAATTCTCTTCATACTCTGGCTCCTTGGCTTCTTCGCGTTCCACGTTGCCGGTGGCCTCATACACATCTTGCTGGTCGTGGCCATCATCGTCGTGATCTTCCGTCTCATCACCGGACGGCGACCCGTCGTGTAGTCAGATCTTGTCGCCTCTCGTCGCCGCAGATTGGTGACCCCTTCGGACGCAGAGCGCACACCGCCTTTGCGTCCGTTTCGTTTACAGGAGAGTCGGAGTAATATCGTTTAATCCGATTAATTTCCGTCGTGCGCAACTTGCCAGCCTGTGAAGAAAATCGCAAGAACGGTTCAGTCGGTGCACACAACATTCAGCGATCGGAGACGGCTGAGTAGATCGACGACAGCTGGATGCTGCGTGTCCTGATCTGGCGGCACGAGCGCGACGAGACGTACCGTGGGTGGACTCGGGCTCACCGCGATCACAGCAACTCTTTTCTCCCGGATATCATCGGCTACTGCGTAGTAGGGAAGGATGCCCAGCGCTCGTTCGTCAGCGATGACAGCACGCTTCACGGCGTCGATGCTTCCGACCGCGCGCAGTGAAGGGTTTGGCATCGCATCAGCCGTCAGATATTTGCGGATCAGATCGTAATAATCACCCGCACCGTCGGTGACAAAAACCGGATACTCGCTCAGTTCGTAACGCGGCACCGCACCGCGTCTTTTATCCCTGATCAACCGATGCCGCTGAGCCGCGACGACAAGTAGCGGCACCTCGGCGTGAAGGTCGATCGAACGTGTAGATGGTTGTATGGTGCCGTGTGGATCCAGTGACAGTGCGCTGGAATCGCCGGATGGCGATTGCAACAGTACGCCAAGATCGCATCGCCCAGCGGCGACGTCCGCGCGCGTATTGCCGCACGTAGCAACGGAGACGACGAAGCGCGTGTTTGTCCAATGCTTACGGAGCTGAACGAGTACTGGCGCAAGGAGGTAGGTGCTGACCGATTCATTGGTCGTGATCTCGATGCTGGGCGCCGTTGCGCGGTTCACCGCGGCGACGCCACGATGCGCTGCCTCCAGCGCCTGAAGAATTTGGCGCGCGTGTGGCAGCAGTGATTCGCCAGCGAGTGTGAGCGAGATTGCGTGCGCACCGCGTCGCCTTGCTACGGTTGCGGCGCCGACGGCGCGGTCGAGCGCGGCGAGCGTTTCGGACAGCGTGGACTGCGCGCAACCGAGCGCCGCAGCCGCAGAGGTGACGCTGCCGTGCTCCACTATCGCGAGAAACGCGCGCAACTGGCGGATCTCGAGTGTCGAACTCCAGCCGTCGACGCCGGCCCTGGACTGCCCCGTAGAACTTCGATTCTCCATGCCGCGCCTCCGGATAGATAATATCGGCGCTTCCGATATTCGCAAGTCTCTCAGTTTTGGTTGGGACGCCGGAGGGGTAGCCGGCCGGAACGCTCCACGTACGGGGGCGATCCTGCTACCTTACGCCGTGCCGGAAACCATTCTCTCTCGAGTAGTCGTCGTGCTGTATGAGCCACAGGACCCCGTGAACATCGGGGCGACGGTTCGCGCGATGAAGAACATGGGCGCGAGCGAGCTTCGACTCGTTCGTCCCTGTGAGTACACCGAGGTACGCCTCGCCGGAATCGCTCACGGCACGATGGATCTGATCGAGCGCATCCAACACTTTGACACGCTCGACGCCGCGCTCGCGGACTGCGTGAAGGTTGCTGCGTTCACCGCGCGACGACGCGCCGCCAAGCGCCAGCTCACCGATGCGCGAGCAGCCGCTCCAATAATCCGCAGCGCCGCGCTGGAAGGGCGGGTCGCCTTGCTCTTTGGCCGCGAGGACAGCGGGCTGCCCAATGACGCTATGGACCGGGGGCATCTGGTCGTGACCATCTCGACCACCGAGCACAGTTCGCTGAACCTCGCCCAGGCGGTCCTCCTGGCGCTTTACGAGCTGCATGTCGCTGCTGCCGACGCGACCCGTATCATCCGGCCCCCCAAACGGGACGCACCGGCGGCGCTGGCCGCTGACTACGAGCTGATGTTCAACGACGCGGAGCAGGCACTGGAAGCCGTGCAGTTCTTCAAGACGCGGCATCATGACCGAATCATGCGCTCCATTCGCTCACTTGCATTCCGCGCGTCACCGGACACAAGAGAGATCGCTCTCATGCGTGCGATGGCGATAGAAGTGTTGCGCACGATAGATCGTGTCAAGCGCGGCCTTGCATCATAGGCCCGCAGCGGCCATAATACGCGCACATCTTGGCTTGTGAAGATTTTCACAAAGCCGAGCGTTTCACTCGCCTTTTAACTACGATTCGCGGATGGCGTTGCGAAGGAAGTGGCTCACGGTATCAGGCTTCATTGC
>JBDTAB010000129.1:0-11287 GCA_039924865.1 Gemmatimonadaceae bacterium
TCGGCCTGTTCCATTCGGTGTTCGCTCGGTAATGTTATTGGAATGATCTCCGCCATCGTGCTGGTGAGGGCCGACCCGCAGCGGATCCCGCAATGTGCCACCAAGCTGGCCGGGATTGAAGGGGTGTCGCGCGTGTATTCCGTGAGCGGCGATTGGGACCTCGTCGCTTTGATCGAAGTTCCCGATTTTGAAAGCGTCGCTCGGGTGGTGACTGAAGAGATCGCGACAGCGCCGGGTTTACAGAAGACGCAGACCCTGACCGCTTTCCGGGTGTACTCGAAAGGTGATCTGGAGCAAGCGTGGGACATCGGTGTCAATTGACGCGCTTCGTGCAATTCAATCGTTGCTGCCGGATGCAGAGCTAGTTGAATTCGACGCGCCGATCGATGACGGATACGCCGGCGCGTACAATGAGCAACCATGCACCGCGGTTGCCGATCTCGTAGAAGGGCGGCGGATGCGCGCTCACCGGATTGAGGGTGAGCCGGAAGTCCGCTTCGCTGGCTTTCTGGACGGAATCCAGCGTGCGCGGATACGGTTTCATCAGCGGGGCGTGCCAATCATCGAGGGCACGGTCGCGGCTGTTATCCGTGTGCGACTGAACAGGCGGCACGTGACATGGGGACGCCGGACGCCCATCGTATCGCGAAAGTTGTACATGCCACTGTCGCTGCTTTCCTGCGGGCAGTGTAGCGAACTCGGCGGCACGGCGATCGTCGATACGAGTTTCGATGAAAAGACGGGAGATCTGGTGAATCGTCATCCTGCAGCGTTGCGAGCGGTCGCGTTTGCTCGCATCGGCCGCGATCGCGATGAGGCAGAACGCACGCTTGCGGAACTTTGGTGCGAGGAGCGCACCGACGCCGAGCCGCTGTTGATTGATGGCGGAATCAGTGGCAGTGAGCGTGTGTCGTCGTCGTCGTGCGCGATTGGAGTTATCAAAAGCCACACGAAACTATACGCGGACGGAGAAGCGCTGGACGTCGTGATGTCTCTGAAGAATGGAGAACGGAGTTCTGTATTCGCGCCGCCGGCGCAACGTCGCAACCCGGTGATTAGCTGGTATCTACGGCTGCATGACCCGCGCGGGCACGACGCCATGTTTGGGCTGGTGCGCATCGAGGCATCAATGGGCGGCGACGTGGCACCTCGTGCGAACGATATTTCGCGTTGGGTGCTGGCGGAGCGCACGCCAAACGCAATGCCGGACAATCGGTGGGACCGGATGTCGTACGGGATTCGGGATTGCGAACAGTTCCTGAGGTCGATCGCTTGATTGAAGCTCTGGGCAGAGTAGTCGCGACGGAGCGGAAGCCTAACACTCCGCATGAGTTCCATTTCTGGACTGCGCTGGATTCGCCGGTCGGTATTGGCACTATCGTGCGCGTTGACGGCCGCACACCGGTCAACGGTCAGATTCCGCGTGTGTATGGAATCGTCACTGAAGGATTCAGCTACACCGATCTGCTCACGCCAATGCACGACGTGATGAGCCACGACGGCGTGCCGAACAGTGCTGGGTTCGCTTCGTCGGAGCGCAGTGAGATCCGATTGTACAGTGCGGCAGTCCTTCGACAGTTGCCCGAAGAGCCGCTGCAGCCCGTTCCGATGGGTGATGTATTTCTGGCGCTCGAGGAGGACGTGAATGTCGCGTTGCGCATGGATGGATATCTCCGCGACGGCAGCAACACGGGTATTCCGATTGGTGTGTACCGCGCGGGCGGCACAGACGCAACGATCTTTCTCGACGCCGATTTCCTGGTCGGGCCAGAAGCGGCGCATCTGAATATCACTGGCGTTTCGGGTCTCGCCACGAAAACCAGCGCAGTTGAGTGGCTACTGGCGTCACTGTTTGCGCATTTTCCGGAGAGCCGAGGCTCGGTGGCCGCGGTGTGCTTCAACGTGAAGGGTCCGGATCTGTGTTTTCTGGATCTGCCGGGCAAGCTGGACGATGGTGACCGCGAGCTGTACGCAAAGATGGGTGTTCCGGCTCGGCCGTTCGAGAAGGTGGAATACTTCGCGCCATACGTGCCGCGTGGCTATGCGCTGAACACGCTCCGGTCAAACGAGGCGCTCGCGCACAACGTGACTCCGCTCACCTGGGGACTGCGGGAGGTCTTGCAGTACGCCGAAGTGCTTATGAATCGTGATGACATCGACGCCAAGGCGGATGCGCTGATCGATTTCATCACGCGAAGCGTAATCGATCAGACATTCACGGATCCCGTACTCACGCGGTCACATATGGTTCAGTCCTTTCAGGATCTGGAGGACTGGTTCAGGGACGTCCTGCGGGGTCTCGAGAACGGGAACAAGGAGAGCTGGCGGACGCATCACGTGGCAACGATCCGAAAGGTGCGCAATCGATTGTCGAACATTTCGGTACGGTGCGCCGGCCTCGTCACCGATTCGGGCCCGGTGAGTGATCTCCCATTCGGCGACTTCGAGGATCGTGCGACCTATGTTATCGACGTCGCCAACCTCGAAGAGGATGCACAGGACCTCATATTTGCGAGAGTGGTCTCCAAGTTACGCGAGCATCTCGAGCGGCGCGACCTTGGTGTCAAGCACGTGGTGGTCTTCGTGGACGAACTCAACAAGTACGCGCCGTCGGACGGCCCCGATACGTACGTGCGCAAGATGCTGCTTGATATCGCCGAGCGCGGACGGTATCTGGGATTGGTACTGTTCAGCGCACAGCAGTTTCGTTCGCAGGTACACAAGCGCGTGGTTGGCAACTCTGGAACGTCAGTCTTTGGACGGATGGATGCCGACGAGTTGGCGGCACCGGGATACGCCCTGCTGTCTCCAGCGACGCGGACCAAGCTTGCCACGCTGGAGAAAGGCCAGCTGATGATCCGGCATCCGCACTTCACCCAGCCAATCTTTGTCCGCTTTCCGCGTCCCGCCGTGATGAGCGGTCGGACGGGGGCGGAGGAGTATCCACAGGGTGGGGAAGTCACTCTCGAGACAGCGGTGTACCGATCATTACGAGCACGCGATTCATCTGTAACCATGCAGGCTGTTGAGGACGCCATCGGGATTCACGCCGAGGGTGACGTTCTACGCGCATTGACGCTTGCGCTGCGGGAACGAACGGGGGACGCTCTCACGAATTTCCGCGCGCGGCTTCCAAGGCACGTAACTCAGTCTGTTCAACCGCGTCCGCAGGTTGCGGTGCTCCGCGGCGTACCGGGCGACGATCCGTATGGCGGTTGAATGATGACTGGCGCGAAATTGAGACCGCTGCTTTGGATCGCTGTGTACGGAGCGCTGGCGATGCCGCTGTTCGCACAACGAGTGTCGCTGAGGATTGCGCCGCCGGAGGGTGATACGCTTCGCATGCAACTCCATCAGCGCTTCGACATGCAGTCGGACGAGTCGTCGGGTGTAGTGACAGGGGAGATGCGCGTGTGGACACATGCGATCGTCATGCGGCGGGCGCCGGGCTATACGGATCTGGTGTCGGTGACAGACTCTGTGAAGGTATTTCCCGCCAACATCTCGCTGAGACCGCTCCTGGAAGCGCAGTCTGCACTCGAAGGGCGCACCGTGCGACTTCGGATTGCCGACAACGGCGCCATGATGGTAGGAAGCGGGCCCGATGCCGTGTTCGGTGGTGGAACAGCGATGCCGTCGATGCTGCCGGAGAATCCTGTCTCCGTCGGAGGGTCGTGGACGAGGGACATGACGGTTCCACTGAGTGCGACCGGGTCGAGTACCGCCAATGTCCGCACCCGATTTCGGCTTGATTCGCTTACGAATCACGGAGGCGAGGCGTTCATATCGTTTCGGGGTGCCGTGACGCATGATCATGCGCAGGACGGCGGCGGGACGACCGGATCGACTGTCGGAACGTTGACCGGAATGATGGAAGTGGATCGCAGGCTCCGATGGATCACGGATTCAGAGATGACAGTCAATGTTATCTCCAACATCCGGTCTCCTGGCAAGCCGGCTGTGCATTCGCGGATGCGGATCACGCAGACGCTACGAGCCCTGGTCGGTAACTGACAGCCATGCGACTCGTCCACCTCGCGGATCTCCACATAGGGTATCGACAGTACCAGCGATTGACTCCGGCCGGAATCAATCAACGCGAGGCGGATGTAGCGGGCACTTTCAGGAGAGCGATCGATAAAACGATCGAGTTGCGACCGGATTTCGTGTTGATTGCTGGCGACGTGTTTCACTCGGTAAGACCGTCGAACCCAGCAATACTGCACGCATTCCAGCAGTTCTCGCGACTCGTTGAGGCACTCCCGAACGCTCACGTCGTCATCATTGCCGGCAACCATGACACGCCGCGAACTGCCGAGACCGGCTGCATACTGTATCTGTTCAGGCCTCTCGGAATCACCGTTGTCGAAGGTGACGCGCAGCGGATCGAGTTTCCGGAACAGGGCGTCTCCATACTCGCTGTCCCCGACATGCCTGCCGGCATTCCGGCACTCGCACCCAATCCCGCGGCAGTGCGAAACATCCTGCTGTTGCACGGCGAAGTGGAAGGCGTGCTACCCGATCATGTCCGCAGGATGGAACGGACGACGATTGAAATCACGCGGGACGAAATAGGAGCAGCACGCTGGGATTACGTTGCGCTCGGCCACTATCACGTGCATCGCGAAGTGGCGCCGAACGCGTATTACGCGGGTTCGATCGACTACACCAGCGCCGATCCGTGGGGCGAGATCCGCGAAGAGAAAGAAGCGGGGCTGTACGATCCGACGCGCGGTGGCAAGGGACTCATCGAATGGGATCTCGACAGCGCAATGCATACGTTTCACCCTCTCTCCGTCTCGCGTCCACTCGTGGATCTTCCCCGCATCGACGGAACCGGCATGAATGGGGAGGAACTCGACGCGGCGGTGGTTGAGCGAGTCGGGGGGTCGCGGATTTCAATTGATGAGCGCGTAGTCAGGCTCGTCGTGACAGAAGTACCGCGCCACATTGCGCGGCAGATGGATCCGCGTGCTGTACGCGATCTCAAGCGGCGTGCGCTGAATTTCAACCTCGACATCCGGCGCCCGGAAATCGTGCGCCGCAGTTCGAGCGGCGCACCGGGCCGGCGTCCTTCTCTAGCCGAGGTCTTGCGCGAAAAACTGGAAGGCCGTCCGCTCTCGGCTGAAGTCGACCGTGCGGGATTCGTCACGCTCGGTCTCGAGTATCTGAATCAGGCTGATGTCGTGATCTCGGCGACGACCGGGAGCGACGCTACGTGAAGATCAACCGCCTGCGGATGCTCAATTTCCGGCAGCATGCGCGGACGGAGATGACTTTCGACCGCGGAATTACCGCGATCATTGGTCCGAACGGATCCGGCAAGACGACAGTCCTCGAGGCGATTGCGTGGGCGCTCTACGGCCAACCGGCGATTCGCGGACAACGTGACGGGGTCCGATTCCTCGGAGCCGGCGCACGTGCGCCGGTGGAAGTTGAGCTCGACTTCGACCTTGGTGGTCATCGCTATCGCATCAAAAGAGGCTTGACGACCGCGGCGCTGTACCTGGATGGATCGGACAGTGCGGTCGCGAACTCGATAAGTACGGTGAACGAGCTGGTGGCGCGGCGAATGGGAATGTCGCGCGCCGAATTCTTCAACACGTACTTCACCGGTCAGAAGGATCTTGCCGTGATGGCGGCGATGGGTCCGACGGAACGGGCGCAATTCCTGTCACGCGTGCTTGGCTACGAGCGACTCCGGGCGGCGCAGGAGATCGCACGCGAGACAAGACGGCGAATTGGAGCGGAAATTGTTGGTCTCCGTTCCGCAATGCCGGAACCCGAAGCAATTGCACGGGGAGTGGCGGAATCGGCCGCGAATCTCAAGGAGACCGTCGCACGGTCCAACGAAGCGGGCACACGACACGCCGTAGCGCTGGCCGAGTTGCGACGCGTTACGCCCGCGTGGGAACAGGTGCAGCGCGAGCGCGAGCAGTGGCAGCGACTGCTTGCCGAGATAACGATCGTAGATCGCGAAATATCTGACCGTACCCGCGAAGGTGAGCGGCTCGCATCGGAGCTCATAGCCATCGCGTCAGTGCACGAGGAGTTGTCGCGATTGCGTGTGGAGATCGGGCCGTTGCCCGGTCTGCGTGAGGAACTGCTCCAGCTGGATGACTCATTTCGCCGGCAGGGGCGTCGTGTCGCGCTCATGGAGAACGAGCGGGCGCTTGGTGAGGAACTGGTTCATCTGCATGAGCGGCTGGAACGACTCGACACCGCGCCTGCGCTTGAAGAACAGGTAACACTGGAGCTGGAAGCCGCCCGCGGGCAGCTTGAAGAGGTTTCGAACTCACTTGAAACGCTGCGGACCGAATGGGTACGTGATAAACAGGAAGCGGAAACCAAGTTGCAGGAACTCCGCAGGCAATACTTCGACGTGAAGCAGCAGCGCGATCGGATCGTCGAGCTTGGAGCCGAGGGTGCGTGTCCGACATGCAATCAGGTCCTTGGCGCGAATTTCCGTGGCGTCGTGGCTCAACTGGAAGAGCAACTCGAGACATTGCGCGTCGACGGGAATTACTATCGTGACCGCGAGGATCAGCTGGCGGCCGTTCCACCGGCGGTTACCGCGCTCGAAGAGCAGCGACGCACCTTCGCGACGGCGCAGGCAAACCTTGAGCGGCGACTCGCGAAGGTACAGGCGGCGGTTCACGAGCTTCCTGGCGTGGCGCGCGATGTGGCGGCCAAGACCGAGCGGCGCAACGAGATGGTCGCAGAGATCAGCTCGATCAGCGCAGAGTATGACGGCGCACGTCACGCGAGCGTGCGCGCTGACATTGAGCGACTGGCACCCTTCGATCTCAGAGTAGCGCGGCTCGAGGCTGCCGTCGAGCGCGCCCCCGCAGCACAGCTGGAGCGCGTGAAGATCGACACTGCTCTCGCCGCCGCAGTCCGGAAGCGCGATACACTTCATAAGGCAGGCGCGACACGAGAATTTTCGCAGCCTGCATTCGACGCATTGCGGGTCGAATTCGACCGTTCGAATGAGACCGCTCGCTCTACTGAGATTGCCGTTGTCGCCGCGCAGGGGGATGTGCGAGCGGCGCAGCAGCGGTTGGACAGCGCCGAGGCGGCGATGCGAGAGTATGAGCGCATAGCGGAGCGCCTGCGGGTGCTGAACTCCCAGCGCCTGGTGCACGACGAGCTCGATAATGCGTTCAGAGACTTGCGCGCGGATCTCAACGACGCACTGCGTCCGGAGCTGTCCGAGATCGCCAGCTCGTTCCTCGGCTCTCTCACCGATGAGCGCTACACTCAGCTCGAGCTGGACGACCGCTACGATATTGTCATACTCGAAGAAGGGGTTGCCAAGCCTGTCATCTCGGGCGGTGAGGAAGACCTTGCGAACCTTGTTCTACGGCTCGCTATTTCACAGATGATCGCGGATAGATCGGGTCAGCCGTTCTCGTTGCTGGTGCTCGATGAAGTGTTCGGCTCTCTGGACGTCTCCCGTCGGGACAACGTGCTTGAGCTGCTGCACCGCCTCGATGATCGCTTCGAGCAGGTGATTCTCATAACGCACATCGAAAGCGTGCGTGAAGGAGTCGACCGCGTCATCACGGTACGTTATGACGAAGAGACTGGAGCGTCGATCGTCGATGGTGGCGACGCGTCGGAAGTGAAAGCCGCGACTATCGACGCAGAATTCCTGGACGACGATGCAGTGTACCCGCTGCGAGGAGCCTGAGTGACCGTCGGATTCGCGAAGAACCCCAAGCGACCGGAAAGCGCGTCGGGCCCGTATCCGGCTACGATCAAAGACATCCCCAATCTGAACGCCGTATTCAGTGGCGCGTTCACGGATCGTTATCGAAAGGACGGACTCATCGGCGTACACGTTCCGAATCTGAGTTCCGCGATCTGGCGCTTCGCCATCGAAGACGCGGCGGGTGGGGCGATGCTCTGGCGTGGCGAACGGGACGAAGTGGTCGCGTTCAACATGTGTCACCTCTCCGGTACCGAAGGGTGGATGGGCCCGCTTGCGGTAGTACCACAGATGCAGGGTCATGGGCTTGGCAAGACGGTCGTTACCGAAGGGATACGCTGGCTTACGGAGCAGGGAGCTAGAATCATTGGACTCGAAACGATGCCGCGAACCGTTGACAATATCGGTTTCTATTCCAGTCTGGGTTTCGTACCGGGACATCTCACAATTACGCTCACGCTCGATGCGGAGTACGCAGATCACCGCATTGTCCAACTGGGCCGTCTTTCGGAAAGTGAGTGCTCTGATTTCATTGGTCGATGTGCTCAGCTCACGCAGAGCATTTCGCCAGAATATGACTTTGGCCGCGAGATTCGGCTGACACAGAGTCTTGGCCTCGGTGACACGCTCGTACTGGAACACGACGGCGACGTAGTCGGTTTTGCGCTCTGCCATACTGCGCCGCTGGTCGAAGGGCGCGGACGCGACGAGCTTCGCGTGCTGAAACTGGTTGCACGCAATGAGGCGGATGTGGACGTACTCATGACTCAGTTGGCGGATTTTGCGAGGCGATCTGGAACTCGGCGCGTGGCGCTCCGCATGCAGGGGCGGTACTCCTCGCTGTACAGTCAGCTAATCGAGCGCGGTGCGCGAGTTCGCTGGACAGATCTTCGAATGACATTCGCGGGCCACCCCGAACCGGGACTCGATTCTGGAGTGATACTCTCGAATTGGGAGATCTGAGTGTCGGCGCCAATCGCATTCCTGCCAAACCTCGCGCAAGTTCGGCAGCGGACGCTGGACGTAATGGCGCGCCAATCAATATCACATCGGTCGCCGGAATTTCACGAGCTTTTCGCTCGCGTTCAGGATGGATTGCGTACTGTCTTTCGAACCGAGCGGCCAATCTACGTAGCGACAGCCTCCGGGACGGGAATGATGGAAGCGGCGATTCGCTGTGCGCCGCGTGGAAGGATTCTCTGTCTCGTGAACGGAGTTTTCGGCGAGCGATTCGTGCGGATCGCACGTTCATGCGGGAGGAACGTAGAGCAATACAATGTCGCGGCTGGAGATGTGCCGTCTGCGGATGCAGTTGGGCGGCTTCTTGAGCACGCCGAATATTCAGCGCTGACAATGATTCACAACGAAACGTCGACCGGCGCGCTGGCCGATGTCGCCGCGATCGCGCAGAAGGCACGCGACGCTGGTGTCGCAACGATCGTCGATAGTGTCAGTGGCATCGGCGGTGCGCGGCTTGAGAGTGAGGCATGGCAGCTGGATTGTGTCGTGAGTGCATCGCAGAAGGCGCTCGGCCTACCTCCGGGGTTGTCATTCGCCACGGCATCGGAGCAGTATTTGCGCACGGCGACCGAGGTGGACGGGCGCGGCCTGTATCTCGACCTCGTCGACTTCGACGCGCATGCACGGAACAGCGAGACGCCGACCACGCCGAACGTGCCGCTCATATATGCGCTCGACACTCAGCTGGCATCGATTGTTGCCGAAGGAATGGACGCACGCTGGCGCCGGCACAGTGCCATGCGTGCCTTGACCGAGCAGTGGGTGGAGAGTCTCCGTGATGAAATCGGTCCAGAGTTCGGGATCCTGGCTCTGCCAGGCGTTCGATCGCCGACCGTGACCGTGCTCACGCTACCAGCTGAAATTCGACCGGAGCGAGTGATTGCCGGTGCAGCGCGCTACGGTTATCAGATTGGCGCGGGCCAGGGAGCATTCAAAACGAATACCGTCAGGATTGGACACATGGGCGACCATTCAGTTGAAGAACTGGACGGATGCCTTGCAGCTGTCTCGAGCGCGCTGCGAGAAGTTCGCGACTAACCAGGCTCACACGTTCTGGCAGGAACAATGCTGTGCTCGCCGTCACAAACTCGAGCAGGAGTTCTCGCCCCTAGTCGCGGAAGAGCGATCTCAACGCGTCAGAAACCGTGATGCGGCGCAGGTAACGGAGCGCATCGGGGCCAAACGGAGTTGGTGAGACGCCGAATGTGCTGGTTATCGTGTTCAGCGGAACCGTATTATCGAGTGCGAGTGTGTCCAGCAGTCCCGTGGTTACCGGCGGCCTCGGTACCAGATGCCAGAGTGCCGCGACGAAGGGGCGCAATGCAGCGGTGGGAAGTCCGAGAATGGCGCGGTGCGCGTCCATTGCCACCAGAACTGTTTCGGCAATCTCCCGAAGTGAAAGCTCGGCGGCGCCGCCGAGCGGGTACAGGTGACCAACCGTGTCATCATCTGCGAGGGCGCGCGTAATTACCGTTGCAACGTCGTCGACGGCGACAGGCTGAAAGCGTGCGTTGCCCCGCGATGGGAGCGGCAGTATGAAAGGCGTGAGCCGCACCAGGCGCGCGATGACATTTATGAATTCATCCTCGGGCCCAAAGATTACGGACGGTCGGAGCACAGTCCACTGGAGCGTGCTCTCCGTCACCAGGTCCTGAGCGATTCCCTTGCTTTTTAGGAACGGAAGCCGCGACGCACTGTCGGCTCCGTTTTGCGACATGTAGACAAATCGTGCTACTCCGGCAGCCAGCGCCGCGTCGATGATAGCGCGCGTCGTGCCGACGTTGACGGATTTGTATGTATCGCCGTCCCGTTCGATCGCGACGGCTGCCAGATGCACCACAGCGCTGGCCCCGTCAATCGAGGATCTGACGTATGCGGGATCGAGCAGGTCTCCGACGCGGATGTCGACGGGCATGTGGCCCAGTCGCTCGGCGGCCTTTCCCGCGTTCCGGACAAGAGCCAGGACCTGCCATCCGGTAGCGGCGAGCGCGCGGCATGCATGGGAGCCCACGAATCCTGACGCGCCTGTGACTACGACGCGGCGGCCGCGGCCATCCTCGGATACAAGCTGTGCGAGCGGTTGCGTCGCCAGCGTGCCGCGCCAGTTTTCCGGGGCGGCTGGATCAAACATTGGGTACTATTTGTGACCGGACGGGTAACCGGGAGTTCCACGCGCGACGATGCGATAGAACAGCAGGAATACTCCCAGTGTCAGGAGTATGTGCGCCCATCCGGGCGCGTTGAATGCGAATGTCCAGATGCCCCATATCAGAAGCATGACAACTGCGACAATTGTGCCCAAATCCATATGCTCTATATCCGTTGACCCCATGCGGAACCACCAGTACCTTACACGCGTATAAGTTACGCGGTTTTCTTCGGAGCGGAGAGCTCAGTTTTTGAGCCGATAAGTCCTTCACGTGGGATCAACAAACTGCGCCGACGTCATGCCCCAGTGCGGGGAAGGCGGAAAGCATGGGTGAGAGCCTCATTGTTTCGACAGGGCTTCAAAAATCCTCTTCGCTCCGAACTCCGTCGTGGCTCGTAGCCACGACG
>JBDTAB010000130.1:0-5350 GCA_039924865.1 Gemmatimonadaceae bacterium
TGTTCTCCTGAATTCCAGCAGCACCACGGCCATCACCCTTGGCACGTACCGCGCAGCAGCGTTTCGGATTGTTGTACTTCAACTTCCGAAGCGTAGCCGAGACGCTGATCGTGATGCTGTCGCTTCCGTTCGCGCTCGTTGGTGGCGTTTGGTTGATGTGGATTCTTGGTTATAACGTGAGCGTGGCCGTGGCCATAGGCTTCATCGCGTTGTCGGGAGTAGCAGCGGAAACAGGCGTCATCATGCTTATCTATCTGGACCACGCGTATCGAGATCGTGTACGGACTGGTCAAATGCGCTCGATATCTGATCTCCACGCCGGAATCGAGTACGGCGCCGTGGAGCGCGTGCGACCCAAGATCATGACCGTGGTAGCGATTATCGCTGGTCTTCTACCGTTGTTATGGAGCCAGGAGGTAGGGGCGGACCTTACCAAGCGCATCGCCGCGCCGATGGTCGGGGGTATGATCACGAGTGCTGCGCTCACGCTTATTGTAATTCCGGCGATCTATTCGCTGTGGCGGGAGTGGCAATTGAACAGGGGCGTGGCGAGCCATCCGCCAGTTCCGTTGCCGTGATCATCATGCCACCTTTACCGACGGAAGTCTTGAGTCGCCCGACGGTGTGGTGGCCGATTGTTATCCCCGCAGACGCTCTGTGGGGCGACAATGACCCATACGGAGCAACAACTATGAATGCACGACGCGTGGATTTTCCCGGCCACGATGGAAGCCTGTTGGCGGCGCGGCTCGACATGCCGCCGACCCCCCCGCGCGCCTATGCGCTGTTCGCGCATTGTTTCACCTGCGGCAAGGACGTGCTGGCCGCGTCGCGCATCAGCACGGCGTTGAATGCGCAGGGCATCGCCGTCTTGCGCTTCGACTTCACCGGGTTGGGCATGAGCGAAGGCGAGTTCGCCAATACCAATTTCAGTTCCAACGTGGCGGATCTGTTGCATGCAGCCGATTTCCTGCGCGCGCATCATCGGGCGCCAACGCTACTGATTGGCCACAGCCTGGGTGGCGCGGCTGTGCTGTCAGCGGCGCAAGATATTAGCGAAGTGCGCGCGGTGGTGACGCTTGGTGCGCCATCCGAGCCTCTCCATCTGGCCAAGCAGTTGGGCAGGGATGTGCTGGCGAAGCTCGATACCGAGATGGAAGTGGGTGTGTCGCTGGCGGGCCGACCGTTTCGCATCCAGCGACAATTCCTGAACGATCTCAAGGCGCAGCACTTGCGCGAGCGCATTGCCACGTTGGGCTGTGCTCTGCTCGTGATGCACGCGCCGGCGGACGACGTGGTCGGCATCGATCAGGCCCGCCGGATCTTCGAGGCGGCCAAGCATCCCAAGAGCTTTGTTGCACTGGACGGCGCCAATCATTTGCTGAGCGGTCGAGGTCACGCGGCATATGCCGCGGGCGTCATCGCCGCATGGGTGCAGCCCTATCTGCCCGCAGCGGCTGCGCCGGATGCTTTGGCGCCCGGCCAGGTACGCGTAATCGAGAGCAGCGGCGGTCGCTACACTCAACTGGTGCAGGTCGGTCGCCATGATTTCATCGCGGACGAACCGACCAGTGTCGGGGGAACGGACGCCGGTCCTGGCCCGTTTGACTATCTACTGGCTGCGCTGGGCGCCTGTACCACGATAACCTTGCGCATGGTGGCTGAACGCAAGGGCTGGCAGCTGGACCCTGTCGAGGTCATCCTCAGTCAGCAACATATCCACGCGCAGGATTGCGCGGACTGCGTGTCGAGTGAAGGCAAGGTGCTGGAGATCGAACGCACGATTCGCATACCGTCTTCGGTCGACTCCGACATCGCGCAACAACTGATGGCCATCGCCGATCGCTGCCCCGTGCATCGTGTGTTGAGTGGGGAGATCAAGGTGCGCACGCATGCTGCCGAAATCGACGTGTCAGATACGCCTGACTGAGCTTTGCTGCGTGTCTTCAAAAACCCATTATCACGTTATCACGGAGACAGATTCATGCGCGCCGCCTGGAAAGAGCACGTGATCGCCGAGAGCAATCACACCATCGAGGTCGAGCGCAATCATTACTTTCCCCCGGAGTCGCTCAAGCGCGAACACCTGCGCGACAGCACTCGGCAATCCACATGTACATGGAAAGGCACCGCGAGCTATTTCGATGTCGTCGTGCAACCATGAAGCAACCATGAAGCAACCATGAAGCAGGGCGGAGGAAGTCATGATTCTCGCGTGTGACGTGGGCGGTACAAAGACGAACGTGGCACTCTTTGAACAGGATGGTGCGCGATTGTCATTGGACCGGCTGGTGTCGTTCCCAAGCCGCGAGCACGCTTCGCTGTCGGAGATCGTCGCCGCGTTCCTCGGAGGTTCACGACCGAAGTTGCACGCGGCCGGCTTCGGTATCGCCGGCCCGGTGATCGGGAATCGAGCGGAGACGACCAACTTGCCGTGGGAGGTCGACGGCCGTCAGTTGGCGCGCGAGCTCGGCCTCAAGCGCGTATCGATGCTCAACGACCTCGAGGTGCAGGCCTGGGCCCTACCCGAACTCGACGCGAGCGGGCAGGTGCAGCTACAGGCTGGTGTTCCGCGGCCGGGAAACCTCGCAGTGATTGCCGCTGGCACGGGCCTCGGCATGGCGGCGCTGCTGCGTGGCAATGGGCCCGTCCGGTCGCTCGCGAGTGAGGGCGGACACGCTGGCTTTGCACCGGACGACGAGATCGAGATCGAACTCCTGCGGGTCCTCCAGCGTCAATTTGGCCGAGTGAGCGCGGAGCGCGTGCTCTCGGGGGCCGGGCTGTTCCGGATATACGAGTTCTTCCGTGAACGTGACGGAGAGGCGAGCCCCGCCTGGTTCACGGAGGCGCTCTCGCACGACGACCCTGCGGCGACCGTCGCGCATGCGGCGCTCGACGGCCGCAGCGCCATCGCGGAACGAGCGGTCCTGCTGTTCGTGCGTGCATTTGGCTCCGAGGCCGGCAACTGGGCGCTCCGAACGATGGCAACTGGTGGTGTGTGGCTCAGCGGGGGAATTGCGCACAAGCTGCTCGTCGGACCCGAGGGCACCTCGGAGGAGTGGAGACAACGCGCCCGGGAAGTCCTTCTGGCCGGCTTTCGCAACAAGGGCAGGCTGACCCCGCTGGTGGACGAAATGCCGATCCACATGATCACGACGGACAAAGCCCCGCTAATGGGTGCTGCACGCTTCGCGCTGACCGAGGCCGGCCGGTGACGCCAGCGCAATCCACATAGATCTGGCGTTGCAAGAATTGCCCGCTAGAGCATATAACCCACGTCCGATGTGCTCGTCGGATATGCGTAGATCATGTGCTTCAAGTCTGCCGCGGTGATTCCATGCCGCACAGCGAGTGCGAAGACATTGATTACATCGGGTGCATCCGGCCCCAGGAGATGCGCTCCAAGAACGTGGTCCGTCCCGTTCTCGACTACCGTTTTGAACATTGTAGCGGACTCGCGCATCCGTCGGTTTGAAAACCAGGTTGCCGTGTCCTCGCATTTGACGCGCACATCGAGCCCTTGTTTGCGCGCCTCTGCTTCGGTGAGGCCTACGGCCGCGAGCGGCGGTATCGTGAACGCGACGCTCGGAATGCCACGATAGTCGGGCTTCTTGCTGTTGCCATGCAGCAGGTTGGAAGCGACGATGATCCCTTCGTGAGCCGCCACCGGCGTGAGCGGCATAGAGCCCGGCGGAAGTGCACAGTCGCCAGCGGCGTACACGCGAGCGTTCGAGACGCTCTGCATAAACTCGTTTACGACCACCGATCCGCGTTTGTCCGTGGTTACGTTCGTCTGATTCAACTCCAGCTGCTTTGTCTTCGGAATTCTGCCAGCCCCATGGACAACGAGATCCGCATCGATGACCTGCGGACCTGCGTTGCTCGAGAAGTGGACTCGGTATCCTTTAGCCATCTTTTCCACGGACGCGACGTTGGCATCAGTGCGAATGTCTATCCCCAGGTTCCGGGAGTGCGCTACCAGGTGTGTCACGAGATCCTGGTCGAAGTGGCCGAGTGGTGCTCCACGTCCGAGCACGATGGCTTGCGCACCGGCGCGTTGCGCGATGTGTGCGAATTCGAAAGAGATATAACCAGCACCGATGAAGACGATACGTTGCGGCAGGCTGTCGAGTTCCAGGAAGTCGGTGCTCGTTCGTACGTGCTCGTCACCCGGAATTCCAAGCGGCGCCGGTTCCGCGCCGCTGGCAATGACAAAGTGTTTCGACTCCA
Source organism: Gemmatimonadaceae bacterium (assembly GCA_039924865.1). Taxonomy (GTDB): domain Bacteria; phylum Gemmatimonadota; class Gemmatimonadetes; order Gemmatimonadales; family Gemmatimonadaceae; genus Fen-1247. Next base: position 4,231 of record JBDTAB010000130.1, read on the forward strand.
CCTCGCGTTCGACGCCATGGGCTCGGCTGCGCTCGTCAGCAGCAGTGACGATCATGCGGGTTTCGCTTGTGAACCGCGCACTGCCGTGATACGTGACGACACCCGCCTTTTCGAATGCAGCCTCATGCTTGGCGGGCACAGGATCGGTGAAAGTTCGCTTGAAGCGCATGAGCGCAGGCCAATCGATGACCGCGTCTCCTGTAACGCCATGGCCTGTCATGCGCCGGTGCCAGTCGATCACATCTGCCGCGCCAACCAGAACCTTCTTGGGATCGCAGCCGCGGACCTCGCACGTGCCGCCGAATGGTTGATCGTCCACAACTGCAACGTGCCAGCCGGCTGCACGGCACGCGTAGGCCGGTCCCGACCCGCCAGCTCCCGTGCCCACAACTACAAGATCAAATGATTCTGTCACGATAGTCCCTCCCTGGTTGGAATTCGCGCGTCCGCGAAAAGAAAAAGATCACGACGCCGATCGCACGTCAGCGACGCGGCACAAAAACAAAGATCAGGAGCAAGCTTCCCAGAACTGGCATGCCTACCGACAGCAGTTGTCCCATGCTTAACGGTCCGAGGATGAGGCCCAGTTGAGCGTCGGGTTGTCGCGTAAACTCAATCAGGAATCGGAAGGCACCATAGCCGATGAGGAAGGCCGCGGCCAATAAACCGGAGCGATACCATCCGCGCGCCAGACTGCGCCGCGCCAGCATCCAGATGATCAGCCCAAGCAGCACGCCCTCTGCGAGCGCTTCATACAACTGCGACGGATGCCTCGGGATGTGGAGCGGGTCCGTAGGAAAGATCATCGACCACGGCACATCGCTCGGGCGACCGTACAGTTCGCCATTGATGAAATTTCCAATGCGTCCGAAGAACAGCCCGGGCGTTCCGGCCAACGCGAGCAGATCGGCAATGGCCAGGAATCGCACTTTGTGCACCCGCGCGAAGAGCGCACAGGCGAGAATCATCCCGAGAACGGCCCCATGAAAGGAAAGGCCGCCATGCCAGACGCGGAGTATCTCAACTGGGTCTCGCGCAAATGCCGGCCGGTCGTAGACCACCGCGTATGTCAGACGAGCGCCCACGAGCATGCCGATGACGAGGTAGCCAATCCAACTAT
>JBDTAB010000131.1:0-4797 GCA_039924865.1 Gemmatimonadaceae bacterium
GTACCAATCCGAAACCTCACGCCCGGCACGATAGCTTCCCAGTCCAGCCCCGTTATGGTGAGGTTCTCCCCGGCCGACCCGGGCACTATCGGATGTCCTTCCGCTCTGAGCGCTTCGATGATTTCCGTCGCGTAGATGCAAACGGCGCGCTCCGGACCTCCGTGATATTTGCTGTCATCGTGGCCGTCGCCGACGAAGCCGTTGATTTGGAGCTCGGCCTGTTGCACCGGCAGCTTTGGCACCCCTCCAGCCGATATGTTCAGCGATACCACCGTCCCGCCTCTCATCGCGCGCCCTTCCATGTCATGAACCGTATCGGGATCCCGCCATTGGTGGTATCGAACGAGAGTTCGAGCGATAACCTGAGCTGTCGCTCCAGTTCCGGCGTCGCGGTCAGGATCCCAAGATTCCAACCGCGGAGGCGGTCGCGCATGACGGTCCCGATTCGTGCGTAAAGATTCCGAACATCCGTTCCGATCCGGACTCCATATGGTGGATTGGTAATCACCCACCCGTTCGCGGACCGGCCTTCCGCGTCATCACACACGACTTCGCTGTCGCTCAGGGCACGCTGGATAAACTCGACGTCGCCACTTACCCCGGCACGATCCGCGTTCGACTCCGAGGCGGCCACCGCCCCCGGATCGCGGTCTGCCCCAATGATAGGAGATGGTGCGCGATCCATCGCGCCGGAGGCCGCCTGATCTCGTAACTCGTCCCACACGTGTCTGTCAAAGCCGGGCCAGCGTTCGAAGCGAAACTCTCGTCGGATTCCCGGCGCAACTCGCCGCGCGATGAGCGCAGCCTCTATCGGGATCGTCCCTGACCCACAGAGCGGATCCAACAACGGCTGGTCGGCTTGCCACCCGCTCGCGAGAAGCATGGCGCTGGCGATCGTCTCCCGCATCGGCGCCTTGGCAGTGGCCTGCCGGTAGCCGCGCCTGTGAAGCAGCGCTCCGGAGCTGTCCGCGCTGAGCATGAGCACATCATGGTCGATCCGCACCACGAACAACTGCTCGCCGCCACTTCCCTCCCGGTCCTCTGGCGCCTCCGGGTCCGCTTGTACCGGACAGCCGGTGGCAGCGGAGACGCTTTCCAACAACCGCTGTGCCACCGCATCGCTGTGATATAGCGCCGACTTGTGGCACGTAACGCGGAATCGAACATGGTCGCGCGCACGAACAAATCGGCCCCATGGAACACGCTTGGCGCGACGTTCCAGTTCTGCGAACGAGCCCGCGTGGAACGTGGACACCCTGACAAGGACTCGGCTGGCGGTCCTCAACCAGAGGTTGGCATGGTAGAGGTCGCGCAATTGACCCTGCCACCCCACCCCGCCGCGCGACTGCTCGGGCTCGCCACCACGAAGAAGAACTATCTCCGCGGCCGTGATCCGTTCCAGCCCTGGCGCGGTGGTCGAATAGAATTCCAGCAATGAGTCAGGCATATATCTTCGTGTGGTGACGTTAAACACACCTGCCCGCGAGTGACAGTGCCACCTCCGATTTTCCCGCGCCATCACTACGTCGTGTTTTTCACGGCGGCGCTGGCGGTCGGGTACCTCGCGATCGCGATCTTCAGGCATACTGCTCCAATTCAACGGCTCCGGCGCCTCGGCGGCGACTGGATCGCGGCCGTCGTCCCGAGGCTACTCGCCATCATCACATTCCTCGCCGGCGCGCTGCTCCTCTTTTCAGGAGCGACACCGGCCGGCATCGCGAGAATGCGGTGGCTCGATGCGTGGATTCCGCTTCCCATCGTCGAAGTGTCACATTTTGTGGGAAGTATCGCCGGCGTCATGCTGCTGATCCTTGCGCGCGGGGTCGAGCGACGCCTCGACGTGGCGTATCATCTCACAATCGCGCTGCTTGCAGCAACGATTCTACTGTCGCTCCTGCGCGCGCTCGACATCGAGCAAGCTCTCGTGCTTGCGCTGATGCTGGCCACGTTCATTCCGAGCAGAAAGTATTTTTATCGCAAGAGCTCGCTCGTAGAAGAGCGTTTCTCCGCTTCCTGGATTGCGGCCATTGTGCTCGTCACGATTGGCTCGATCGCGCTCGGCATGGTATCGTACGCCAACCTTCACATCTCGACAGAAACCTTCTTTCGTTTTGCAACGCGCGCGCAGGCAGCGCGTTTTCTTCGCACCAGTGCCGGCGTACTCGTTGCACTCATTGCCCTCGCAGTGCTCCGCCTGCTGCGCACTGCGCGGATCCCCGTTCCGAAACCGACCCGGACAGATCTGAACGACGCACGCGTGATCGCCGCCAGCTATCCCCAGGCCGCGGTGCAGCTCGCCTTTCTTGGCGACAAGTCGATCTTCTTCAATGCCAAACGCAGCGGATTCATCATGTACGGCGTCAACGGCCGAAGCTGGGTGGCGCTCGGTGATCCGGTCTCGTCGGCCGAAGACGCGACGGAACTCATTCGCGGCTTCATTGAATACGTCGATCAGAACGGCGGCTGGTCCGTGTTCTACAAGGTTGCTCCCACACTGCTCTATCTGTATCTCGATTACGGGCTCAACGTCGTCAAGCTCGGCGAGGAAGCACGCGTCCCGCTCGCTGATTTCTCACTCGAGGGATCGAGCCGAAAGAACCTGCGCCGCGTGTGGCGAAAGATGGTTGACGACGGGTACACGTTCGAGATGCTTCAACCGTCGGATGCGGCCCTCGTTCTGCCCGAACTGCGCGCCGTTTCGGATGAATGGCTGATGCACAAAAAAACGAGGGAGAAAGCATTCTCGCTTGGCGCATTCAGCGAGAGTTACGTATCGCACTATCCAGTCGGCGTTGCTCGCAAGGCTGGCCGCATCGTCGCGTTCTCCAGCGCGTGGATCTCAGGAGGAAAAGCCGAAGTCGAGGCAGATCTGATGCGCTATACCGCAGACGCCCCGCCCGGCATCATGCGTTATGTCCTCATCGAGATGATGCTCTGGGCACGAGACAGCGGATTCGCGTGGTTCAATCTCGGCATGGCCTCTCTCAGCGGGTTGAGTGTCCATCGCGGCGCGCCCATCTGGAATCAAATTGCCGTTGCAATGCGCGGCTATGGTGAGAGATTCTATAACTTCAAGGGCATCAGGGAATTCAAGGAGTGGTTCCGTCCGCAATGGGAACCGCTCTTCCTGGTTAGCCCGGGCGGCGCGGCACGCCCGGTCATTCTCGCGAACATAGCGTCGCTGATCTCGGGCGATTTAGAGGGAGTCATCAGAAAGTGATTGATGCGTAAGGTCCGGCCTGCAGTCGCGCTCGTTGGTGTCGCAACGATCATCCGACTCATCCTCGCGGCGGTAATACCGCTCTTTCCCGACGAGACATACTACTGGGAGTGGAGCCGACACCTCGCGGCTGGGTACTTCGACCACCCACCGGCGTTGGCGCTGTTGATTCGGGCTGGCACAACAGTCTTTGGTGCGACGGCAATCGGCGTTCGCATCGGAGCTGTGCTTGCCGGCTTGGTGGCGTCGTTCGCCATCATCGTGATGTCATGGCGACTTGCTGACTCCGCAACCGGGGAAACGGTACAGGACGCGAGAAGTAGTTTCAGCACCAGCGAGCTCCTGGCTGACCAGGGCTCGCGCGCCGCGTTGCTGCTTCTGGCAATCCCTGCTGCACTGGTCGGCTTCGTAATCGCAACACCTGACGCACCGCTGCTCGCCGCGATTGCACTAACGCTGGCTGCGCTCGAGCGTGCGATCGCATCGCAACCTCGGTCAGCGGATTCGTTTGGCTGGTGGTGCGCAGCAGGCATAGCGCTCGGCATCGCGTTTTGCTCCAAGTACACTTCGGTACTCATCCCACTCGGCGTATTCATCGCACTACTGTCGAGGAAGGACTTGCGAGCGCGACTCGCAGAGCCCGGTCCGTACGCCGCTACACTGATCGCATTGCTCGTGCTCGCGCCGACACTGGTCTGGAATTCCCACAACGGATGGATCTCTTTCACCTTCCAGCTTCACCATGGCCTCGGCCAGGTGCGCGGATCGGTGCTTGGACGCGAGCTCGCGCTCGTCGCGGGCCAGTTGGGACTCATCTCGCCGATTCTCGCGGTGTTGGCGATCATTGCAGTCGCGCGTGCACTGCGAAGCTACGCGGACCCACGAAGATTCATGCTGGCCGTTGTGGCGACAACAATTGTCGCCTTTTTCGCAGTCAGCGCAATTCGTCGACCAGTCGAACCGAACTGGCCGATTCCGGCGCTCGTCGCTGCCCTCCCACTACTCGCGACCATTTCGTTGAAAGCCCGCTGGCGACGATGGTTCGTCGGAGGCGCGGTACTGGGCGCCCTCTGCATCGTTCTGGTCGCGGCTCAGGCAACTGCACGAATTATCCACGTCACCGCGAGGCGGGATCCAATCGCCAGAGCGCACGGCTGGTCGGATCTTGCGCGCGCCGTACAGACCGCCGAGTCACGGACGAGCGGCTGCTCCGTGACATGGATTGCGGCCGATCGATATCAGGATGCCTCGGAACTCGCGTTCAACATGCGCGGCAACCCGCGCGTGTTCTCTCTCAACCTCGGCGGACGCGCCAACCAGTACGATCTCTGGCCGAAGATCTATTCGGTCGCAGCCGCGTCGGACTGCGCCCTCGTCGTAGTGGACCAAGGGACCCAGGGCGAAACCGTTGTGAAGCGGATCGGCGCCACAAGCGCGTCACTCATCGGCAACGCAGTGATGACGTGGCGTGGGTCGGCAGTCGGACGGCGCGCAATCTGGCTCGTGCGCGGCATCCCCGACTCGCCGCTCGTTGAAGTCGAACTTTCCGCCGCCGAGCAATCGGCGCTGTCCGCGAC
>JBDTAB010000132.1:0-19884 GCA_039924865.1 Gemmatimonadaceae bacterium
TCTTGTTGCGCCCACTTGTTTGGCCCCTTGCCAATGATGGGCCACGCCGAAAGCACATCGTAGAGCGGCGTCATGATGTATCCGTTGCGGCGAAGGAAAATCGAGAAATTTTTCGCATGCCCGTCCGGAGCGGCAAGCAGCCAGAACGCCACCTGGGCCTTGATGAACACCAGAGAGTCTTCGGCGCGCTGCTCGCCCGCGGCGAGTAGCGCGAGGCTCTGCTGGATCCCAAATCCTCCCTCAGTCTCATACTTCCTGGCCGATGGCACGCCCGTCGCCTGGCAAAAGTCCTCCTGTGGCAACCGTACGATCCACGCCGGATCGCTCCCGGTTGCAGGGCGGAATTCGCGATCGAAACGTTCGAGCACGAGTACTTTCTCCTGACCAATAGCATCGGCGAAGGCTTCGATCGACGCGCTGGCCACCGGCAGGCCGAGTCGGCGTAAGAACTCGAGGCAAAGCCATTCGTTTTCCACCGACTCGTGCATGTTCGCTCGGATGTTCCCGATCACGCCAAGAGGTAGTTTCAGAATGTGCGTGGTCGGTGTCGCGCCGTGCGGGCGGTGCCAGTGACCATTGATGCGTGCAAGCGCCGTTTTCTCCTGCGCTCCGGCGATCGAGATGCGAATTTCGTCGCCTGGGTCCGCGCCAAGATGCTCCGACCCTGTAACGCGTCGCAGCAACGCGGCGACATCAGCATCGGTGAGCGGCTCGGAGTCAATTCGTCGAACATTTCCCGGGTCGGTCCCGACAGGCATAATCTGCACTGCACCCACGCAGTCTCTGCCGATGGCAGCCAGGAGATCGAAGGCCTGCCGTGACGACGTGTGGAATCGCTGACTCAGCCGCTTACGAATGGTGTCACTGTCAGGGAGCAGATTGTCGAACCACGCCGAGACGTACTCCCCGCGATGCGGCTCGTTGCCCGGCAGGAACGGGAGTGAAAGTGATATCGGACGGCCGCGTTCCGACTGGAGCCACTCGCTATCGTACTTGAAAACCGGATTACCCGCACGACTCGGATGCCACACACCGACGTGTTCGCCGTTCATCCAGATGTCGAGAGCTCCCGCGATTCGCGCCATCACCACTCGCCGGCAGGAGGTTGGTGTCCGCGGTCGGCCATACCGTCATCCAGGTACAGGCCCGCACCAAGCAGGTGCAGAATTCTCAGCAGTTGGCCTGCGCTCACCGTGCTCGGCCGCTGCTCGATTGTGGCAATTCGTGCTGCCGAAACATCCAGCATCTCGCCAAGCGCCTTTTGAGTCAGCCCACGCGATTTCCGCAGCGAACGCAGGTAGGCGGAGAGCTGCTCCGAGGTTTGGAGGGCATACTTCAAGGTCATCTCCAGGGTAGCCAAGCTGGAATCGAATCGATAGGTTGAATGCCGAGAATCTAACTCGAAGATTTAAGATTTCAAACCTACAGGTTTAATTATGCGACATCAACCCATGGATTGAATATGCATAATTCAACCCACAGGTTGTGCTCCTTTCCTAACACCTACGGCGTCGGCTCGCCGATGGCTGGTTGTGGTGGCGCTCCAAGCCCAGGCTCACCATGCCGTGCGTGCGCTCGACTGCCTTCGGCGGATTTATGCCGTCCGAATACATGCGCCGTTTTTTCGCGCCATTCGTCGAGAATTTCGTAGAACGTCGGTATGACTATCAGAGTGAGAAGCGTCGATGTAATAACGCCGCCGATCACCGCGCGACCAAGCGGCGCACGGAAGTCCGCACCCTCACCGATCCCAAGCGCAACTGGAATCATTCCCGCGATGAGGGCAAACGTGGTCATGAGAATCGGGCGCAGACGAACACGACCAGCGTCGATCAACGCTTCACGCAAGGATATATGTCGAGACTCGCGTGTCCATTTCGCGAAGTCGACCAGCAGAATCGCGTTCTTCGCCACGATCCCCATCAACAGGATCACCCCGATCATCGACATGATGTTGAGCGTGCCCGATGTGATCAGCAGAGCAAGCACCACTCCGATCAACGACAGCGGCAGCGACAGCATGATCGCCAGCGGATCGAGGAACGATCCAAACTGCACGACCAGGATGAGATACATGAGCAGAATTGCGAGGCCCAGTGCGGCCACGATCGCGCCGTACACTTCAGCCTGATCCTTGACCTGGCCACCCTGCGATATGCTCACGCCCGGTGGAAGCGGCACTTTGGCGATCGCCTTGTTCACGTCGCCAGACACCTCACTGAGCGCACGACCCTGCGGATTCACACCTATCGTTACGACCTTGTCCTCATCCAGATGGTCGATCTCGGCCGGACCAGTTGTAAGCCGCACGGTTGCAATCTGACCGAGCGGAACCGTTTGTGGTCCGGAGTTCATCGGAGTGGGCGTAACGGCAGATCCTATCGCTGCGCCAACAGCGCCTCCACTGGCCTGAGGCACAGCGATTGGCAGCTGTTCCAGATCGGACACACGCTCGCGCGCTCCCGCAGGAAGCCGCACAGTCACGTCGCGAGTCTTTCCTGTTGGGTCCACCCAATTACCCGCCTGTACACCAGCAAACGCCGGCCTCAACGCCTGTGCAAGTTGACCAACGGTGATGCCGAGCGTGCCGGCGAGGCCACGGTTCAGTTGCACGTCGAGCTCGGGCTTGAGTCCCTTGGTAGAGAGGCCCACATCCGCCGCACCTGCAACCTTTCGGACCTCTACTTCCATCTTCTCCGCGGTTTCGTTCAGCAGCTGCGCATTGTTGCCGCGAATCTGAACCTGAATCTGTTTCTGATTACCGGCAAAGCTACTTGAGAATGTGTACGCGGTAACGCCGCCAACACGGGAGATCTCCTTTCTGATCATCGCGCTGACATCCCCCTGCGAGAGCGATCGTTTTGCCTTTGGAACGAGCTTTACGTAGATGTTCGCCATATCTACTGCCCCCGACCCGGACGCCGACCCAACAACGGCGTACGTGTAAGCCACTTCCTTGTGCGTGCGGATTATCCGCCCGATCTCCGCGGCCTTGATGTGCGTGTAGTCAATGTTCGAACCCGGCGGAGCCTCGACCGAGACGTTCAGCTCCGAGTTATCCGAGTCAGGCATGAACCCGCCGCCGAGCTTCGCCCAGCCGGGTTCTGGTATCATCATCCCAATTATCAGCGATCCAGCGAATATCCCAACCGCGAGCACGGTCTTGAGACCAGTGCCAATCGCTGACTTGGCAAAGTTGAACGACAACATCCAGATAATGAGCAGCACGCCGACCATCAACGCGATCGCGGCAAACAGTCCCTTGACGGGAATCAGAATGCTCGCGAGGAAAACACCGATCGAAATTGCCACCATGTCGGCACGATGATCCAGCGCCCACGCGATAACTCCCTTGTACCGGTCAGCCTGCCTGTCGAACCACTTGTTGAACGTCTCGAGCTTGCGCGAGATCCAGCTGCGATGCTGGTGCTCTTCGATCGCCGGATCCGGCCAATAGGCAGACAACATTGGGTCCAGCGAGAACGATACGAACAACGAGACCAGCACCGCGCATGCAATAGTTAGTGCGAACGGCTTGAACCACTGTCCCGAAATGCCCTGCATCAATGCGATCGGCACGAACACGGCCATGATCGAGAGGGTCGTTGCCGTCACGGCCAGACCGATTTCGTCGGTTCCCGTATGGGCTGCCGTGAAATGATCCTCCCCCATCTCAATGTGTCGCACGATATTTTCTCGCACGACGATCGCATCATCGATCAGGATCCCAATCGCGAGCGACAATCCCAGCAGTGACATCGTGTTGAGCGTGAAGCCGAACAGTTTCACCGCGATGAACGCCGATATTGCCGATACAGGCAGCGCGAGTCCCGTGATTACCGTCGATCGCCACGAATTGAGGAAGAGGAATACAACCACAACAGTGAGGATGGCCCCTTCGATCAGTGCCTCCACGACGTTTTGCACCGAATGGCGTACACGCGGGCCCGCGTCTCGAACAATGTCCAGCTTGACCCCAGGTGGAAGCGTTTTCCGGATCTGATCTACGCGATCACCGATCGCAACGCTCACGCGGGTGGTACTGCTTCCTTTCGCCTTTGTGATGTCAATTCCAATGCCTTCGACTCCGTTGAACAACGCGAGCGAGCGCGGCTCCGCCGAGCCGTCGGATACATTGGCTACATCCGCCAGGCGAATTACCTGACCGTTGCGTTGGGCGATGACTAACTGACCAAAGTCGCGCGCGGCTTCGATTCTGCCACGAAGTCGGATCGAGCGCTCCTGAAGCGCACCATTGATGGTTCCCACAGGGACGGCAAGGTTCTGCGCGTTGAGCGCATTCACAACATCCGACACGCTCACCTTCGCTGCATTCAACCGTGACGGAATCACGTTCACCGAGATCTCACGATCCACACCACCGGATAGCGTCACCTGGGCCACTCCCGGAATCCCCTGCAGTTGCCGCGTGATATCCGGGTCCGCAAGAATCGTCAGCTCATTGGGCTTGAGCGTGTTCGACGAAAGGGTCAGCGAGACGATCGGCTGATCATTGGGGTCGAACTTCTTGATGATCGGCTCCTTCATTTCCACAGGGAGCTTGTCGCGTATGCCTGAAATCGCGTCGCGCACGTCCTGAGCCGCCTCATCAGTCGGCTTGGAGTAGACGAACTGCACGATGATCTGCGCGAAGCCGTCTGTAGACGTCGACGTTATCTGGTCGATACCATTGAGACCCTGGAACGCCTCTTCCATACGGTCCACGACCTCGCGCTCCACCTGATCAGGCGAAGCGCCTGGATACGGAGCAGCTACGAATACGATTGGGCTCTGAACGTCGGGCAACTCATCGACATCAGTGGTGAACGCCGCGAACAATCCAAAGACGACGAGCGCGACCATTACTACAATGGTGATAATGGGGCGCTTGATAGCAAAATCTGAGATAAACATCGTCTGGCCCTATCGCCCGCTGCTGTTGGTATCTCTGATACGGACTGCGCCTGCACCGGGCACGCTTGCATCAGATGGCGGTGCCTGAACGCGTATCGGTGTTCCCGGCGTGATTCCCTGTGCCGGTCCCACGAGTAACGTATCGCCCACGCTTACACCCTTCGTAATCTGAACGGTTTCAGCCGTTGGATCGCGCATGCCGAGTGTTACATCGGTGCGCAATACCTTGCCGTCTTTCACTTCCACAACCGCGGGACGCTGGAGTCGTGTGTCCACTGCGTTCATCGGCACAACGATGCCGTCCTGCGTGCTGCTCGAAACGCGCCCATCCGCATACAAACCCGTGATAAGCGTCCCACCCTTGTTCGGAATCGAGACAATTATCTGAACCTGCCGCGTTGTCGGATCAACAGACGGGCTCACGCGCGTCACCTTGCCGTGAAATTCCTGCTCGCCGTACCCCGTGACCGAGAATGTCACATCGGTTCCAGTGCGCACCATCGATAGCTGGTCCGACGGAACCGCTGCAACGAGTCGCATCGTCGATGGATCAACGACTGTAAATAGAGCGCCGCCCGGCTGGACCACGTCACCGGGGCTCACACTCTTCTGGCTGACGATTCCGTCGAACGGCGCCGAAATCCGCGTGTTGTCGAAGTTCTTCTGTGCGGTAGCAAGGCGCGCCTTGGCATCCTCAAGCGCGGCCTGCGCACTGGAAGCCTGGGTTTGCGCGGTCTCCAGATCGCGCTGCGCGATTGCGCCGGCCTGCAGCAATGTCTGACTGCGCTGCAGATTGCGTTGCGCAACCGCCGCAGTCCCCTGCGCAGACGACACTGCCGATTTGGCGCTGAGATACGTGTCCTGCAAGCCGGATGCATCGATGCGACCGAGCGTCTGTCCCTTCCGTACGCGTTGGCCAACTTCGGCAGCCGTAGAAATGATGGAGCCCGAAATTTGCGCGCGGACCGTTGCGTTCAACTCCGCGTCGAGCGATCCCGAGATCGCCGGTCCATTGGTGACCGAACCATGGCGCGCGATGGCGATGTTCTCCGTGCCCACTACCAGCTGCTGCACGGTATCGGCGGCCTCGGCTGTCTCTCGCTTGCAGCCTGTCGCCAGAACAAGCGTCGCGAGAACAATAGGAATGTATATGGAAGTGCGTCGCATTTATTGATTGTTCCCGGATGATCCCGTGGGCGGAACGCCGCCCGTGGGTGGTGTGCCCTGGCCTGGCGTTCCGCCCGGCTGTCCTGTTGGTGACGGAGTCTGTTGTTGTGGCTGTTGCTGCTGCGCCTGCTGTTGCTGCGACAGGTTCGTCTGGCCCGCCGGAGCCGTCTGCATCGGAAGATCCGGCAGTAATGCAAGCCGCACGCGCGCTACCTGTACGTCACGCGATGCCTGGGCACGGTTCACCAGGGCCTGCGCAAGCTGGTTGCGCGTGTCGTTAAGCTCGAGCTGTGTAGATATGCCTTCCTTGAAGCGTACCTCTGCGATCTGATACGCACGTTGCGCCTGCGCGGCAGTTCCCGCGCTTGCCGCGAGCGTCGCCTTCGCCTGTGTCAGCGTATTGAGTGCTACGCGCGAATCCAGCGCTGCACCCTCGCGCGCTTGCTGCAGCCGCGCTTGCGCGTCGCGCACGTTGGACTCAGCGATCATTTGATCGCCACGAATTCGCCCGCCAAGGAAGATTGGAAACGACGTGGAAAGCGTGACCGTCCAGTTCGGACGGAAATCCGCGAGTGATGGAAGACCGGAACTCGGATACGCCAGCCGGCTGTATGCCGTCGAGACCGCGAGAGTCGGGATACGCTCCGCGTGCGCAACCTTGAGTTGACCCTTTTGCGCCAGCACCGCCTCGTTCGCCTCGCGTACTGGCGCGCGGTGATCAGTCACCGTATCCGGAGACTGGGCGCGTGCCAGATCCACGCCGGGCGGAGCAGCCGTTGAGTCCTCCACCGATGTCGTCAGCGCAATGCGCTCCTCGTAAGGCAACTTCAGCAACTGCTTGAGCCTTAGATACGCAACTTCCCGCGCACTCTGCGCCTGGATCACTACCGGCAACTGATTGCTCACAGACACTTGCGCGCGAAGCAGGTCGAACTCGCTCGTATTTCCGACTTGCGCCTGTAGCTGAGTCTGCTTTAGAAGATCCTGTGTCTGTTTGAGCGAAGACTCCGCGATGGTGAGTAGCCGATCGGACAGCGCGGCGTCATAATATGCCGATGTCACGTCGAGCCGCAGTTGCGCCTGTTGCGCGCTGAGTTCGATGCGTGCCGATCGCTGCGTGGCATTGGCCGACTGCATCATGCCGCTCAGCCGGCCGCCGGTGAAGATATTCTGCGAACCGGACAGCGCGAGCGTATACCCGTTCTTTGAACCAAACCCGACCTTGCTGAAATCGATTCCACCGCCGCCCGGGGTCTCGCTTGCGCTGTGTCCCGCGACCGTGCACCGCGCGTAATTCTCCAGACCGGCCACACGGGCAAGCTGCGAAGAGTCGCCGTTGAAGAGATACTGATTGCATGGGCCCAGCGGACCGGGCGGCAACGACGGTCCGGGCGATGAGAACGCACTCGCGAACTGGGACGCGAGAGTGCGCGTGTAGTTTGCGGATGCGTTGAGCTGCGGGAACAGCCCGCTGCGAGCCTGATACTGGCTGCCGCGCGCGCGCAGTATCGCGTTGTTGGCGATCCGAACGACTTCACTCTTCGCCGCAGCCATTCTCACCGCGTCGTCAAGTGAGACGGGTTGCGCGGGAGGCGCGCCTGCAGAATCCCTCGACATTGATGTCTGCTGCGCGCTCGCGACCGTCGCCGGCGCAAGTACAAGCAAACAAAATGCTGCCGCGATGCCGCCGCACGCGCCGATAAAACGCGACACCAGGTTGAGAGGCCTACGATGTCGGCCGGAACCGACCGGTTGCATTGTCATATGTTGGATGACGGTGTATTGGACTGCGGATCGACACTGGTCGCGCCGATCGCCTTCAGAAAGAGTGTTGTGTACTGCTCGATCGCGGTCGCTGCTGGGCTCGGGTACATCTCAGGCATCACATCCCGACCCATCGCGTCGGAGAAAAGCGCCCCGATGAACATCGCCGCGGCGGCCTTTTGCTCGACGCCCTCCTCGGCGAGACCGTGTAGCTGCAGCCGTCCGATGTAGCCCTCAAGCTCGGCTGCTGCACGCACCGGACCGCGATTGGCACACGCGCTCAACTGCGGGTGCTCCTCGCGCTCGCTCATGCACCGCCGCATGAGCGAGCGCGACGCGCCGATATGAGAGCGGAGTGCACCTGCCCACTGCTGCAGCTCGTGGTGAGCATCGGCCGGCACCTTCGGGAGTTCGAGAAGAGGATCGCTCAGACCCGAGGAAGCAATCGCCTCATGGATCAGCGTATCCTTGGTCCCAAATTGCCGGAAAATGGTTATCTCGTTGACCCCGGCCTCGTCGGCAATTCGCCGGGTCGTCGAGCCGCGATACCCGTGTTGAGCGTAAACTCGGGCCGCAGCCCGGAGCAGTTCTTCGCGCCTTTCCATGTCGAGCAATTAAATGGACGGACGGTCAGTTCTGCAAGTGGGCACTTGCTTACGCCAGATGTTTATGACCGGAATATGGCTGGCTTTCAAGCGCGATTTGCCGCGGCGGGACAGCGTCGATCGCAGCACCGCGGCGGGCGTCTCCAATCTTCCGCTCCAGGCGTTCTCCAGTGCAGGTCCCACGATCGCTAGCCAACTCATGCAATCGATCTGGGTGAGCCTCCCACTCGAGATTGCCGCGGCCTCGCAAAGCGTCAACACGATTCTGTATCACACTTTCTTCCACAAGATGCGTCTTCCAGAAGAACTGGCGGACCTCGAGAACAGCGATGACGACACGTGAATCGGCGGTAAATTCAGGTGTGGCGCTACTCAGTAGGAAGCTATCCCGACGGATGATCAAAGCCGGCGTAGTAGTTCGGCGACTCCTGGAAGTTGCCTGTGGGTGTGTTGCAGTTGGTGCACCGGTTGCCATTGCGGCCCAGGAAGTCACCGGTGTTGTTCATATCACCGGCTCGACTTCACCAGCTTCCGGCGCGACTGTCGTACTGATCGACTCCGTCGGCCGCATAGTTCGCGGCGTGATCGTACGAAACGATGGAAGTTTTGTATTGCGCGCGCCAATTGCTGGGCATTACCGAGTACGAGCACGGCAGATCGGGTTTTCTCCTGATTCGTCCGGCACGCTTGATCTGGCTTCCGGAAACACGGCGCCAATCAAATTGAGCCTCGCGCACTTCGCGACGTCGCTCTCGGCCATTCATGTCGCCGAAGCCCGTCGTTGCACGGTGGCACCAGCCGCAGGAACCATGGCACTCGAGCTCTGGCAGGACGTGCAGAGTGCGCTCACGGCCACCATAGTTACTGCATCAGGTCAACCTTCGGGTCAACGCTCGAGTCACGCTCTCCTCACTCAATTCAGCCGAGAGATCGATCCCGCAACACGGCGCGTGGTCCGCTCCACATCGTGGCAGACGACTGGGTCGGGCACCGAACCATACGGCGCATTGCCAGCAGATTCTCTTGCGGCGCGCGGCTTCGTCGTGAATGAAGGACAGGATGTTGTGTACTACGCTCCCGACGCGCGCACCCTGTTATCCGATTCTTTCGCGAGAACCCACTGCTTCAGACCAGCGGAAAATGCGGATCATCCCGAATTGATTGGACTTGCATTCGCGCCGGTACAGAAAAACGCGCGGGGACAGGTCGCCGGCGCACTCTGGATGGACAGGACGAGCCGCGAGCTCCGGTATCTCGACTTCCGCTACAGCAATCCAGCAAGCTTGACGACCGGTGACAACACCACCGATGCCACCGGTCGGATCGATTACAGCAGATTGTCCGCAGGAGAGTGGATCGTCAGTCACTGGATCCTCAACATTCCGATCGTCGTGATGATTGATGCGCGAACGATATCGAGTGGTGGATCGCTCGAGGTCGGTGCAGGTCTCATGGCCAAACGAATTCCGCATTTGCAGTCACTGTGGGAAATCGGTGGCGACGCCAGCGTTACCGCGGACTCGGATGCTGGCATTACCACGGCAGCCAGCGTCATCGCGGGTCAGGTGACTAATGGCGTTGATTCTCTCGCCGCGCGCCCGGCCGTACAAGGACTCCGTGTCCAACTAACTCCCGCCACTGACACCGCAAGCACGACCGCGCTGCAGCGTATCACTGCCGCTGATGGCAGCTTCAGCTTCGATAGTGTGTCATCGGGCGACTATGTAATACACATCACCTCGCCAAGGCTCGACACACTCGGCGTGGAAATTCCCGATCGTCCCATTCATGTGAACCGTGCGACGCGGGTCACTATAACGACCACGCTTCCGTCCATGACGGCGGCGCTTACCACGCTTTGCGGCGCCCCCTATCGGCCTGGTGACATGGTGATTCACGGAATCGTGAGGGATCTCAAGTCCGGCAAGCCACTTTCTGGCGCGACGGTGAAGGATCTCTGGTACGACGAAATCAGCACCGGTCGGAATTTCTCTGCCCGCACACAGAGCGCATCTACACGGACCGCCGCCGATGGGAACTATTCGCTCTGCATCGCCGCCCCACGCAGAACACTTTCCATCAGCGCGACACTTGGCGCGCGCAAATCACTGATAGAGCGGATTGAGCCGTCAGCCAACCGCGTCTACATGCTCGATTTCGTCATGTAGCTGACGCGCTTTCTTTTACTCCGTGTCGCGTTCTCTACGGATCCGCGCGCGATTGTTGATCGCCTGGAAAGATCCAGCATAGTCCCTGCTTATCAGGAGGACCTCGCGGGAAGTGCTCTCAAGAACCTCCGGGTCCCTTATGTAAGGCTGCAGGGCTTCGCGCACGCGCCTCGCGATGGAAAGCTCCAGCTCGCGAACCCTGGTGGGAACGTCAAACGTGTCGACGGAATTCAGCATGACTCTACCGTTTCAGCAAGGTTTTGGGCTGCATTGTTAGGCGGTGGCCTGCGATCGGCTTTCGACCACCACTGCTTTACCCAATACGTTTGCTCGGCGGAAAGCTCGAAACAAGTGCTTATTTAGGACATCGCATGCGTATTTGAGACATTTTAGCGATTTCTCGGCTTTTTGGCAGTTCCTTGCCGAGATTTCGCACAGTTCAGACCCGGGATGCGCGCCGGCCATATGGGCCTATAAAAGACGCCGCCGGCCAGCGAATACGGACGAAACAAAATGACAGTGGAATGTCCTAAAAACGCATTTCGCGATAGGCCGCTGCGCTTTATTCTCCAAGTTGAACCTCTGCCGGAGTATGACCGTGAGCCGTACCAGCAAATATCTAGCGTTCCTGGGTGCAGCAGCAGCGGCCCTCGCCATTGGATGTGCGGAGCCCACCGCCCCGCACCAGGATGGTCCGTGCAGCGGTGGCGGCACGCAGGGGTGGGACATCTGTGGAACGCCGCCACATGATTCGAGCACCACGCAGTCCGTCCAACCGACGGTCCCAGCGGGCCCGCTAACGGTCAAAAAACCGTAGCCGCCGCTGAACGCAAAGTGAGAATGCGCCGCCGAGCACGGTGACGGCTCGGCGGTGACGGCTCGGCGGTGACTGATTCGCGATGTTTTCTGATTAAGTCGAGATTTTCGCGCTCACATGCGCCTGATGTCCTGAATTTGCACGTAATGTCCTAAAAACGCATTTCGATGGCCACCTGCGAACGCTACCTTACGGAGTAAACCTGATTCCGGAGTAGAGCTACGTGAGGATGGAGCAACGACGGGTGAGGCTAAACTGAGATACGCCACGCTACTGAATTCGTCGGCGCTTGCATGCGTACACGCGGCTCTTGATCATCACGGGTCGGTTCTCCCGCTGGCAAGTGTGCGCAAGCTCCTCGCCGAGCTTGCGTCGCCGCTGGCCGACTGCCTCGTCCTGGATCCGGCGCTCCTGACCCCGTCGGTCGCGGAAACGGTATCGGCGCAACTCGCCGAGTACCCCCGTGACGTGGTCGCTTTCAGCTCGGTGACGACCGCTGCGCTCGAGAGCGCGGTAATTCTCGCGCAACGAACGTCTGCGCGGTTTGTATTCCGCGGGACGCCAAACGAAAGATCGGCACTTGAGCGTGCACTGCTGCTCACGCCGTACGCAGAACTGCACTCAATGGTTCTCCATCGCATAGATCCACAACTGAACCGGCTGTCTCCGGGAATACGCGACCAGGTGATCTCCATGTTTCGGACGGGAGAGGGTCCATATTCTCCGGCGGCGCTTGCTGCTGCGACCAGCCTGACGCGCCGCAGCGTCGACAGAAGCATCGATGAAGCGGGGTTTGTTTCCGCGCGACGTCTCATCGAGGCGGCGCGCATCACTTCCGGCTATCGCGCGATCATCACTACCGGCGTCCCACTGGTGAAGATCGCTGAGATGCTCGGATACAAGGTCAAGCGCACCATGGATGCGCAACTGACCGCGCTGATCGGAATACCGAGCGGAGAACTTCGAGCACGGCCGCTCGATGCCGCTGATGTCGCACGGCGAATCGCGTCCAATCTGACGGCATACGGTGCGGCACCGCAGAATCTGCGCGCACCTGACACTCAAATACCGTCGAAGCCCGCCTTACTGACCTTGATCAAGGGCGACACCAACCATTCAGACAGTCGTCGGAAGACAACTGGAGACACGGTAATTAATTCATGATGAACACTGTCTTTTTGAGTCAGCTCGCGAGCGCTCGCTCGGAGACCGAGTTTGACCGGACCGCCGCCGGGTTCGCGGCCTTCCAGGTGTACGATAGCGTCAGGACGCACGGCTTCGGCCCCTCGGTGCACAGTGACGCGCTGCGCCGAGTGGCAGCGGATGTTGCGAGACTGAGCACCGACTCGAGAATTCGCGATGGCCTCGAAGCTCTGCTTGACGCGCTGCCATTTTGGGAGAGCGGTGGCGCAGTCCGCATCGGGAGACGTGCTACTTACACTGCCTTGCTCATGTACGGACAGGCTCTTGGAGATGAGGGAGAGTGGAAATTAGCTGAGAGCATTTACGGTCGAATCGGAATGGATACGGAGCTGGATGGTGAAACATGGCTTGCCGCGGAGGCACGCCTGCTGATGGGGCGCGCTTCGCGCATGTGCGCTCACTGGGAACAGTCCGCCACCGCGTACAAGCGCGCGTACGAGCTCGCACTCGAAGTAGGCGATATGTCCATCCGGCTTCGCGCTCAGATTGGTGAAGCCAACAATCTCTGGATCCGCGGCGATTTTCCAGCGGCGAAGCGGCGCCTGCAAACTGTTGCACGCCGCGCACGGGAATCGTTCCCGTCCATTCTACCGCGCGTCACGCTCGCACAAGCTGGTATTGCAAATGCATCCGGAGAATACGAGCGCGCAATTCGGCTTGCATTCGGACTGCTTTCAACACTGCCCGATACCGATGAATTGAAATACGCGTGCCTGGTGGACCTTGCGTCATTTCTGAGCGACTATGGCCTCCCACAGATCGCATCGTCGGCACTCCACATGGTCGAGGCATCTGCACCAGAGCCGAGCGTGCGCCGCCATGCCAGCCTGAATCTGCTTTTTCTCGCGGCCCAGCATGGAACGGAAAGAGCGTTCTCCGACCGGCGGAAGGCTCTTTCCACGGAGCCGCTGGCTCCGCGGCAGCAAACACAGTATGCGCTCTTCACGGCGCAGGGGCTCCGCCGATTTGGCCACTATGACGCGGCGACTATTTCAGCAGAGCGCGCGGTTCAGCTCGCAAATCGGTTCGAGCTCTTTCAACTGGTATTCGAAAGCGAAGCCGAGTTGCGTGAGATAGAAAGCGCGCGTGAAGCATCGGTCACCGCCGACTCTACCCTTGAACCGTCAGAGACCGAAAGCCAGTCAGTCGCCGGCAAACGGAAGGCTCGCGCATCAGCGGCAATCTACCGATTGACAACTGGAGAAAAACTTCCCCCGCGAATGCTGCGCCTTGCGCAATCTCTGGAATCCATGGCCAGGCAGTACGAGACGGCCGAGTTCGTCACAAGTGGAGAGATGTAGGACGAGATGAGTATGGGAGGGACACATTCCTGACCAGAGAGTTTCACGCCGATTGAAGGCGCTCGCGATGCTACGCGAGCCGTTTCACCTGCGAGCACGCGCCGCTGTTGCGCCACCCGGGCAGATTGCAATCCGGTCAGGAGTAGTGGAATTCATCGACGCAATTGTCGGCGGATCCTCTGATGTTGCGGTCGTTGATCCGACGCTAGCCGGCGGGAGTCGATCGGTGTCCGACTCGTTGGTAAGCGCACACCTGGGCACAGTTCTCTACATCACACTAACCCCGGAATACGCACAGGCAGCCGTAAAAATGATCCGCGCGCTCGGCTCGGGCGACATCGTTACGTATGGCTACACAGACGATCCAACCACGTTCGCGGGAAAACTGCGTAAACAGTCTCGCGCAAGCCGGCATGAGTATCTTCTTCGGGCGCTGGAACCACAGATATCGCGGCTCCCCCCGGAATTTCGGTCCGGAATCCAGACGATTGCTGAACAGGGAGATCGCATCAACTCCGTTGACAGTCTGTCTGTCCTCTGCGGAGTCACCCGCAGTACTCTCTGGCGCAATCTCCGGAATGTCGGGATTATGTCAACGTGGGGGTTTGTCGCCGGACTGTCGCTTATGCGCGATTACGACTCACTGGTCGCGGTGGGCCGCACTATGAAAGATATTGCGCACATGGTGGGGCTGGGCTCCGTACGCGCACTTCGGCGTCGGTGTCTCGTTGTAAGTGGTCTCTCACTTCGCGAGATTCGCGCACCAGTCTCGATTGAGGAATTGGCGCGGAGAATCGCTGTTTCACTCACGACTGCGCGCCAGACGACAAGCGAACAGCAGAAGCAACCGCAACCGAAGCAACGGGGGCGCGCTCGAGCAGCAGTGCGCGCCCCCGATTACTCCGTGTGAACGGTGCCAGCATCACTCCAGCCTTCACCGGTTGCTCGTCGAACTTGCCCATCTCGGGAGCCCTGCGTCAGGTCAGCGGCGCGATCGGTAGATGGATGCGTGCCTCGCAACCTCGACCGTCGAGCAAGGTGAAACTTCCACCATGCGCTTCGGCGATCTGACGGCTGAGGACCAGGCCAATTCCCGATCCGCCCGGCTTGGTGGTGAAGAACGGAACGAAGAGATTGGCGGTCTCCGGCAACCCAAATCCCTCGTCCTTTACCGAGACGTCAACGAACGAACCGTCAGTGCTCCACCGCATCGTGACGGCACCACCGGTCTCGAGCGAGGCATCAACGGCGTTGCGGACCAGATTGATGAGCATCTGGTCGAGCTGATCGGCGTCGGCTTCTATAATGAGTGGCGGTCCCTCCTCCACTGTGACCCGAAGCCTGGTCTCCATCTGCGCGATCCGAGCGACCCACTGGGCGACATCTACAGGTGCGCGAGTCGGCGCCGGCATTCGCGCAAGCAGTGTGTACGAAGCCATGAACCGGGCAAGTGACGCTGAGCGTCCGCCAATCACCTCGAGCCCGCGATCCAGGTCCTGCTCCCAATCTTCGGCCCTCGGCGTCCGCTTCACATGATCGCGAAGGGTTGCCGATAGCGACTGGATCGGCGCGAGCGAGTTGTTTATCTCGTGGCCGAGCACCCTGAGCAGCCGCTGCCAGGCGAGCCGCTCCTCCTCCCTCAACGCGCGACTCAGATCCGCGAGCACTACCAGATGGTGTGGCCTGCCGCCCTGCCGGAAGACCGTCCGCCTCAGTTGCCAGCGGGTGACACCAGGCAGGAACTCGCGCTCGAACGCTCGCTCGGGATCGCCGGAAAGGGTCTCCGCGAGGCCCAGTGTCGCGGCGTTCCGGCCAATAGCACGTTCCGAGGGATGACCGATCAGTCGCTCGCCAGCGCGGTTGACGAGTCGGAGAGTGTCGGTGTCGTCAAACGCAAACACGGCGACATTGATCTCGCGCATCACGGTGCGAGCGAGCGCCGATGCGTCGAGCGCTGTGAGCCGTTGATCGTGAAGAATGTTGCCCAACTGGTTAAGCTCGAGCAACGCCAGACCAAGTGCATCATTCGCGTTCGCGCCACGTGCACGAACCGAGAAGTCGCCTTCACGCAGTGCGGCCGCGAGGTTTGAGATGGTGCGCAGCGGATGAATTACATACGCGCGGAGTGCGTAGGCAAGGAAGACCCATGCAATGAAGACCGCAATTGTGAGTGCAACGCGCACAGCTATCGAAAGACTGTCGTGCCAGAGAAGAACGAATGCGAGGATCCCGCCCGGCGCCGCAACTGCTATCGCAAGCATGAGGACTCGCCGCTCGAAATGCACGACGCCTCGCTCCGATCCTATCAACCGATCCTTCGCGCCCGCGTCAGAGGCCATGCGCCGACATGCGCCTGTACAATGCGCTTCGGCTCAGGCCGAGTGCCTTTGCAGCGTTGCTGACGTTTCCATCATATCGCGCGAGCGCTTTTTGAATCAGAGTGCGCTCGGCTTCATTCAGTGTGACTTCTTCCAGATGTTGCGCGGTAGAAGTGCCGCGCTCAGTCAATGCCAGATCAGGAGCACGAACAACGTCACCATTGGCGAGAAGCACCGCGCGCTCGACCGCGTGCTCCAGCTCGCGGATGTTCCCGGGCCACGAATGATCCATGAGCGCCTGCATCGCCGCCTGGTCGAAACCGCCCAACTGCTTGCCGTAGCGCGCGGATTGCCGCTGTAGGAAATGCGCGGCGAGCGGTGCAATATCTTCGCGCCGCTCGCGCAACGGCGGCAGGCGCAGCTCGATGGTATTGAGACGAAACAGGAGGTCCTCGCGAAAGCGACCGCTCGCTACCTCCTCGTGCGGATCAACGTTCGTGGCTGACAACACGCGCGCATCCACGGTTTTGGGTCGAGACGATCCAACGCGCTCCACTTCGCGCGTCTGCAATACGCGCAGCAACTTGGCCTGGAGGTGCAGCGGAACGTTGGCGATCTCGTCGAGAAAAAGCGTTCCGCGGTCGGCGAGCTCGAAGCGTCCCGCACGGTCCGCCTTTGCGTCAGTGAAGGATCCTTTCACGTGACCGAATAGCTCGCTCTCGAACACACCATCGGAGAGTCCGCCCATATTGACGGCGACGAACGCCGAGCGTGCGCGTGGCGAAGCAGCATGAATCCATCGGGCGACAACTTCCTTGCCGGTTCCGTGCTCGCCGGTGATCAGAACGTTCGCGTCCGACGGCGCGACGCGCTCCATGAGGTCGAGAATCGGGCGCATGCGCGGCGATGCCGCGATCAGCTCCGGCATACCGCTCCGCTTGAGCGCGCGATTCTCGCGCTCGAGCTGGCGACCGGCGCGCACGGCGCGTCCGAGCTCAAGTTGTGTGTTGATCGTGGTGAGAAGCCTGGTGTTGTCCCAGGGTTTTTCTATGTAGTCTGACGCGCCCTGCCTGATTGCGTCGACGGCGCTATCCACGCTACCCCACGCCGTCATCACGACAATTGGAAGCGAATCGTCCAGCTCCCGTATCCGCCGCAACGCGCCCAGCCCTTCGCGGCCGGACGTCGTGTCGCGCGTGTAGTTGAGGTCCATGAGAACTACGTCGAGTGGCTGACTCTCGACCGCGGCGAAGATGCCAGCCACCGATCGCGCCGTCTCGATCTGGAAGCCAGCTCCCTTGAGAAGCAGCCGGAGTGCCTCGATTATGTCCGGCTGGTCATCTGCGATGAGGATCGTTGGCATCAGCGACTCGGCGGCATGCTACGGATTGATGACAAGGCGTACCCAGGCGCCAAACAACGGATCTTCAAACCGTGTTTGTGAGACGCCAAGTGCCCGATCATCGCGTAAGATACCCTGTTGCTTGAGCGAGATCAGAGCCGTGCGAAGTGTGGAAACACTGATGTTGTAACGCCGGGACACGTCGGCCGAAGCGAGCCCGACTCCCTCGGTCTGCACGAGAGCCCGCAGCGCTGTACGTTGGCTGAGCGTGATGCCGTCCCATACAATTGAAAAACTCGCGTCGTACTGCCGAACGATGCGCTCATGTACTTGCGTGACGAGAGCGGGAGTAAGTGGAACTGGAGGAGTAGCTACTGGAGTGGTCGCGCGGCAGGTATCCCAACACGCGCGCGCCAACAGTTGGACCGTGTACGGCACATCTTCGGCAAGATCGAGCATCGTAGTTAGCGCGCCCTCGACGACGAAAATGCCTCCGGATGCAAAACCCTTTTCAAGTAACGCTGAAAAATCGGGGCGCGGGACAGGACCTATGAATCGCTTGTCGCCGAGGTTGAAGAAAGCACGACCATGGGTCGTCGTCATTTCTATCAGCAGTTGAGTCTTCGATCCGGCAAAAACGTAGCCGACCTGCTTGTGCCTCTGCACCGCGGCGCGCATCTGTTGCTCAATCTTCTCTCCTCCTCCGTTTGCGCCTCCCATCTCGACGATCTCCTGAAACTCGTCGAGGACCACGGCCACTCGGCGTTTCCGCTTAATGGCTGCGGACTCGATGCCATTGAGGACGTCGGTTAGCAGGGGAACCGGGCCCCCGCGTTCGGCGGATCCACCTTCAAAGGTGATTGTTGGTGCCCCGGAATTGACATCAATGGAAACCGTTGGCCTTAACGCACCGAACAGATTCTTCACGACTCGCAGAACGCGATCTGTCCCCGCAGCGAAAGCCGCAGCCGCGTCAGTCGCGATCCGTGCAGTGAGTACGTCGATGCCGGGGAACGCACTCACGTCATATCGAAGAACAATCGCACCCGCTTCAATCGCCTTGAGCTCGGCCGCACGAATGATGGAGGTCTTGCCGAATCGGCGGGGCCCGATCAGAAACAATTTCCCCCCTTCAAGCATCGCTCGAGTCGCCTCCTGGACCTCCTGCTCCCTGTCGGCAAGTTCATGCGGTCCAAGCTCGCGCCCATAGTTGAAAGGGTTGACGGGAACGGGAGTCGCTGCTTTGTCACTGGCCGTGGCAATCCGTTTCGGTGGTGTCTTGGGCGGCATTTGCTCTTGGTGTGCGTGCTGGAGGGTCGTGGCTCTCGCAGAGGGAAATCAGGAAGACTTTTGAAGATATCGTATAATCCCGCAACGCACAATCCCGCAACGTAACCTTACGTTGCGGGTTCTTACACAATCAGCGCAACGACCTCCCTACCGCGTTCTCCAGAGCCGCAACTGCCTTGTGATAGTCATAGACCGCATTGATGTGATCCGTCCCCGCCTGTGCATATGCAGCGCGCGAGGTCGTCAGATCCACGAACGTGGCGAGGCCGACCGCATATTCGTTCTGAACAAAATCGAGCTCTGTCCGCGCCTTGGCCGCATTTTCAACCTGAACCGCGACCGTCTGCTCCGCCGTCTGGAGCGACAGATACGCCGCTGTTATGTCGGCGTTCAGCGCGAGCTCGCCGGATCTCACCTTGTACCGTGCGTTCTCCCGGGCGACCTGCGCCTCCTGGACACGCTGCTCGCGCCCAAAGCCGTCAAAGATCGGAAGTGATAGCTGGGCGGAAACGCTGGCGGGAGCGCGGGTGAAGGAAAATGGAAACTGCGCGTTCTGTGCTCTGAGCTGCGCCGCGTCTGCGCCGGTGAACTGGATGGAGCTGCACTGCGGAAGTGTGTTAGGCAGTCCCACCGCCTGCCGCACTTCCTGAGTCGCAATACAACTCGAGCGCGCGCCCACCGTGCTCGCCTGTGCCTGGCTCACGAGGAAGTTGGCATCGCGATACTGATATGTGTAGCCGCCGATCCCGGTGCTCAGTGTAAGAGTCGGGGTGTACGCGGTTCGCTCACGATCAACGGTGAGATCCGCCAGCTGCTCACGATCGCGAAGAGCGACAACGGCGGGATTCTGTCGGTGAGCGAGGGACAGAATGGAGTCCAGTGATGGGAGCGGATCGCCGACTTTGAGATTGTTCACGAGCTTCACGTCAGGCGGCTTGGCTACTCCCATCTGCTGAAACAACCGCAACTTGTCGATCTCGTGCTGGTTGCGCGCC
>JBDTAB010000133.1:0-3640 GCA_039924865.1 Gemmatimonadaceae bacterium
ACAGAGATCGGTGGCGAAGCTTACGTCCGCGCCAACGGCTTCCTCTTTATGGCTGGTGTGACGGGTGGCGAAGTTCACGGTCAGGTGACCGTTCCGCAGAAGCGCTCGCCAACCTTCCTCACCAAGCTCGGCTACGATAAGCAGATCAATTCCGATCTGCGATTCCGTCTTACTGGCTCTCTGTACGCAACGTCCCGCTCTGTAAACAATACGCTTTACAGCGGCGACCGCGCCGGCTCCAGGTACTACGACGTGATGGAGAACACCACTTCCACTGAGGACGCAAACCCGTGGTCGGCCTCCATTCAGCCCAAGCTGAGCAGCAAGGTGACAGCGATAGTCATAAACCCATTCGTGAAATACGACGGCTTCGAGTTCTTCGGAAACGCCGAGCAGGTCAAGGGACGCAGCGCCGCCGAGACTGTTGACCGCACATGGCATCAGTATGTCGGCGAGGGCCTGTATCGCTTCGCGGAGAACAAGCTCTATCTCGGCGGACGCTACAACTACGTCAAGGGCGCCTACCTCGGCATGCCGAATGACGTTAGCGTAAATCGCACTCAGATGGGCGGCGGCTGGTTCGTGACACCGACTATCCTGCTCAAGAGTGAGTACATGATCCAGAACTACAACGACTTTCCATCGACTGATATTCGTAGCGGCGGCAAGATCAAGGGCTACATGATCGAAGGAACGGTGTCGTTCTAAAGATGGAAGCAACACAAGATGCCTCACTGCTGGAATCGATGCTCGATATGTTGCGCGCGCCGCGCGGCATATCGAGCATCGCCGTTTTCTCTGCGGTTCTCTCAGTTCCAGTTGGTGGCGTAGTCCATCAACAGGCTCCAGGCCTTCCATTCGCGCCTGGTGAGCGGATCACTTATCGCGTAACGGCCAAGGGCATGGGAACGATCGGGCATGCTACGATGTCGGTCGATGGACCGGTCGATGTCCGCGGCACCCAGACTCTCGTTCTACGGTCCAAAACTGAAGGCGGTTTCGGACCGTTCAGGGGTTCGCAGACAAGCGCATCCTGGTTCGACCCAGTCGCCAGACGTTCGCTCCGCTTCTACGAACGCGAGCGGCACTTTCTATCCACGCACATAACCAAAGTAGAGATATATCCCGACAAGGGAACCTGGGTCGCCGATGATGGTACGTCAGGAGAGACCTTGACCAACGAATCTCTGGACGAGCTTTCGTTCATCTACTTCCTGCGCACGCTCCCTGTCACGCCGCACGCCGACTATCAGTTCAACCGACACTTCGATGCGACGCGCAATCCGGTACGCATCCGGGTCACGCAGGGCGATACGATCACAACTGATCTGGGCCGCTTCAGCACTACGCTGATGGAAATGCATGTGCGAGATCCGCACCGGTACAAGGGCGAAGGCGTCATCAAGGTTTACCTCAGCAACGACAAATGCCGCGTTCCGGTACGAATCGACAGCGACGTCCCGGTCGTTGGTGCCTTCGTACTCAACATCGAGTCGTATACCGGCGGAGTAACCGGATGCGACCCACAACTGGATGCCCACCCGCCCTCCCGGTAGTCGTTCCACCAGTCACCAAACCGGCAATGCTCCGATCTCGCTACACTCACCCTCGTGTCAACTAGGTACCGCCTTTTCGTTCGCGAGCCGGTTAACGCGCTCACCCACCTTGCCGGTGCCCTGGCAGCTGCAGTCGGAACCGTCATCCTGCTTGTGAATGGTGCCGTCAACGACAGCCCACGGCAGATCGTCGCATTTGCGATCTTCGGTGCAAGCCTGGTGCTTCTCTATGCCACCAGCGGGATCTACCACTCGCTGAACGTCTCGGACCGTAGCCTCGCCATTTTGCGAAGGCTGGATCACATGATGATCTACGTCCTGATCGCCGGTACCTACACGCCGCTCTGTCTGGTGCTGCTCCGCGGACGACTCGGAATCATCCTCCTCGTCGCCGTCTGGACAATAGCCGCTGTGGGCATCGTACAGAAGTTCGTATGGATGACGGCTCCACGCTGGTTTTCGACCGTGCTCTATCTCGGCATGGGATGGGCCGCAATATTCGTCGTGAAGCCGATTCTCAACGCCGTCCCGGCTGGTTTCCTGATCTGGATCCTCCTCGGCGGCATCTTCTACACCATCGGGGCGGTTGTCTACGCAACCAAACGGCCGGACCCTGCACCCAATGTCTTCGGATTCCACGAGATATGGCACCTGTTCGTCATGGCTGGTAGCTTCAGCCATTACTGGGCAGTTTTCACGTACATCGCGCACACCAACTAGTCAGTCATGAGTGATCCGCTCCACTCGCTCGCCGGCGACGCACTTCGTGCCTCCTTCCTCGGACCGCGCGCAGAAAATGCCGATCTGCTGGAACGACTCATCACGGAGGCGCTCCGCGATCACGTCTTCTGGCGTCGCAACTACCATCCGGAAGATGGTTTCACAATCCGCGAGACCGATAAGCGTAAACCTGGCTACGAAGACGCCGTAGCGACGCTCACTCAGGAGTTGATGAGCCTGCTCGCCGAACTGAAGCGCGGGGTCCCCGCATTTAGTGGGCGATACAAGGCGCACATGCTCTCTGAGCAGACAATCGCTGCACAGGTCGGTTACTTCGCGACGATGTTGTACAATCCCAACAATGTCTCCATCGAAGCGTCGCCCGTAACTTCGCGATTGGAGCTCGAAGTCGCCGCCGATCTCGCACGGATGATAGGATACAATCCCGCAACATCCTGGGGACATCTCACATCCGGCGGCACGGTCGCAAACTTCGAAGCGCTCTGGATCGCGCGCAACATCTTCTACCTACCGCTCGCTGCGGCCGGTGCAGCACGCGATCTTGGCATCGAGCTCCCGGTGACGCTCCCAGGTGGTGAATCGGTCCGCCTCGAATCATTAACGCTCCAGCAGCTTCTGAATGTTCGAAATGCCGACGCAGTGGCTCTCTGGGGAGCGCTTTGGTCGTCCGCGCCACGCGACAAGGTCACCCGCGCACTCTCTGATCATTCACTCTCAACCGTCGGATATCAGGATTACGGACGCCGCCTCACACTCGATTATGGCGACCCACTTCCTGCGAGCGTTGTGCTTGTCGCATCGACCGCTCATTACTCGTGGGAAAAGATCACGCGCGCGCTGGGCATCGGATCGAATCAGATAGTTCATGTACCCGTAGATCGAAATTTTCGGCTCGATACGGAAGCGCTCTGGGACCAGGTCACTTCCCTCTCGCGCCGCCGTGTCCCAATCATGGCCTGCATTACGGTCTGCGGAACCACAGAAGAGAGTGCGGTCGATCAGCTGGATGAGGTGCTTGCAGTCCGCGATCGCGCCGAGTCGGAGCTCGGTGTCACGTTTCACGTACACTCCGATGCGTGCTATGGTGGCTACGCAGCATCCGTGACTTGGAACGCCGACGGCACCCGGCGCACGGGCGCTGAGATACGAGCTTCGACCAATGGCCGCTGGCCCAGCGACAACTGGGTGCGCGCGATCGCAGCGCTCGCAAACGCCGATTCTGTGACAATCGACCCTCATAAACTGGGTTATGTACCGTATCCAGCAGGCGCGTTTCTGCTCAAGGAGCGCCGCGCACGTGAGCTGGTCGCGGTAGATCCGCCGTATCTCGCACCAACAGCCGG
>JBDTAB010000134.1:0-2764 GCA_039924865.1 Gemmatimonadaceae bacterium
GCGCTCGCGTTCGTTCGTGCTGCGGTACGGACCGATTGCCGCAGTCGGCGTCTTTGCAATCGGCGCGGCGCTGGTAGTGAGCAGCAGACACGGAAATGAGCCGCTTGCATCAACACTCCAGAGCGCATCCACGGAGTCGTTGGCCGTTGCGAGTACCGGCAATACGGCGGCTGTGGGAAAGAGCGCGTCCCAAATTCCTCCGGACCGCGCCACGAACGAAGAGCGCGCCGCGACCAGCTCGCGTAAGGTTTCGCCGGCCCTGCCGGCACCGGCGCTCCCGACTCCGGTTACATCGCCAACTCCTAAAACGCCGGCCGTGGCGGACGCCTCACTTTCAAGAGACATGGCTCAGGCGATGACGGAGCCATTAGGGTCGCGTGCAAAGGTCGCGGTTGAGCCCGCGTTGGCGCCCCCCGGTGTTTCCGCAGGGACTCGGCGACTGGCCGCACCGCTGAGTACCATCGCGCTCGCGCCAAACGCAATTGCAGCAGATGCGTCGAAGCGCCCCGCTTATGTGGATAGCTTACCGCCAACAATGACGGGCGCGACAGTTGTGTCGACGACACAATCGATTGAGAATGTCTCGCACGTACGGAGGACTGTGTTCCAGGTTGGCTCGAGCGTTACCGTGACCCTCACCGAGCGACGCAGCCTCACGCCGGAGGAGGCAGCGACCGCGAAGCACGACACTGCGACGAGCTCCGTAGGAATTCTATTGCGCGGGTCGTCATTCACCGAGCCGCCATCGGTGGTGTGGATGGGGCGAGGCGGCGCGATTCTTACACTGTCCGGTGCGCTACCGGTAAAGGAGCTCCAGGCGCTGAGAGAACGGATTGTCGAGTGAGTACCGCAAATCGATTTGCTGCCTCCGTCATTCCCGCAACACACCTCGTCATTCCCGCGAAAGCGGGAACCCATTTGCTGCCGACCCGTTCAGATGATGTCGTCGTGCCTTAAGACCGATAACATGGGTCCCCGCTTTCGCGGGGATGACGAGGTGGAGCGAGGGATGACGAAGCGGGACGACGTTTGGCGAGAGTGCGACACCACTGAATAATTCTACCTTGACTCCGCCGTCAGCCCGCATCTGGAAACGCTCGCCTGAGCAACAGATCTACCGGTGCCTTCGGCCTCAACGCGCCGAACAACGCCGTTCGATACTCTCCGAGCCGCGATTCGCAGAACGCATCCGCGATTTCTGCGATGCCTGCACGGATCAGCAGCGAAGCCTCGAGCGCGACAGCCATCCTCCCGACGATCCATCGCGCACGCCCATCCCGACCATCTGCATGATCAAGCTCAGCGCTCAGCTTCCCAACTTCGAGATCCAGAAGCGAACTGGACCCGCGCGTGCTCTCCAGTTCCGAGAACAGCGCGCCCCGTGCCTCCGGGTCACGCTCAAGCGTGCGCAGCACGTCGAGGCACTGTATGTTCCCGCTCCCTTCCCATATCGAATTGACCGGTGCCTGCCGATAGAGTCGTGGAAGAATCGACTCCTCGATGTATCCGTTACCGCCCAGACATTCTTGAGCTTCATTGACGAACGGCACGCATCGCTTGCAGACGTAGTACTTGGCGATTGCAGTTGCGACGCGCGCGAACCCTCGCTCTGCGCCGTCACGGCCACTCGCATCTACCGCGCGCGCAACGCGTAGAGATAGCGCCACGGACGCTTCCGATTCGAGCGAAAGGTCCGCCAGTACCGCCCGCATGAGCGGCTGATCTACCAGACGCTTGCCAAACGCTTGTCGATACTGCGAATGATGAATCGCCTGCACCAGCGCCTGTCGCATGATTGCACTGGAACCAATCACGCAGTCCTGACGCGTGAGCGCGACCATTTCGATTATCGTCGCAATACCTCGCCCTTCCTCACCGATAAGCCACGCAACGGCGCTTTGCAACTCGACTTCAGCACTAGCGTTGCTCCAGTCGCCTAGTTTTTCCTTGAGACGTTGAATACGGACGGCGTTCAATTCGCCGTCAGGTCCAGTCCGAGGCATGAGAAAACAGCTCGGACCAGCATCCGTCTGCGCCAATACGAGAAAGGCGTCACTCATTGGCGCTGAAAAGAACCACTTGTGACCGACCAATTCGTACAGTTCACCCGCTCCGCGAGATCCGATGGCGTACGCACGGGTAGTGTTGCGGCGCAAGTCAGATCCCCCCTGTTTCTCGGTCATCCCCATGCCGATCGTGTTGCCCCGCTTGTCCCATGCAGGAACGGCCCGAGGATCGTATTCCATGGCCGTGACGCGCGGCACCCATTCCGCGGCGATTCCAGAATGATGACGCAGCACGGGAACGGACGCATACGTCATTGTCAGCGGACAGTTGTTGCCCTGGTCCGGCTGCATGTGCAGATACGCCAGTGCCGCGCGCGCCACATGAGCGCCTGTTCGGGATTCATGATTCCATGCGAAACTCGGTACGCCGTGGGCGATGCCGATCTGCATTATCCGATGATACGCGGGATGAAACTCGACCTCGTCAATACGGTGACCGTATCGATCGAACGCGCGCAAACGCGGTCGGTTTTCATTCGCTGCGAAGCCAAGCTCCATCAACTCGCCACCCGTGACAGATCCGTACGCGGCGATCTCGGATTCCGCCCATTCCGCGCCTTCGCGATGCAGAGCCTCGCGCAGCGGAATGTCCGTGGCGTACGCATCGTAAGGCGCCAGCGGCAACGGCTGGTTCTCGACGCGATGAGTGGCAAATCGGTCGGCGGTGGCCATAGTGGAAGATATACCTTGGGCGACCT
>JBDTAB010000135.1:0-2706 GCA_039924865.1 Gemmatimonadaceae bacterium
GAGATGGTCGGCAGCAAATGGATCCCCGCTTTCGCGAGGATGACGAAGAGTGGCGCGGGATGACGAAGAGTGGCGCGGGGATGACGACGGTCAGTCGCCGGAATGCCGCAGAGGGCCACTCGCGCCCTCCACCGCAAATCAGACCTTGTGGTACGCCACCCGTGCGGCTTCCTGACGATCGTCGCCAGTATAGATCTCGAAGTCGCTGAAAAATCCGGGAGCTTCCTTCTGTAGTATGCGAATCACGGTAACTGCCCAGCGACGAATTTCCTGCTCGGCACCTTCACCGGCGCGCAGCTCCAGCAACGTGCGCCATGCACGAGCGTTCGCGGTGACGACGATCTTTGTTTCTGTTGAATTCGGAAGTACTCCACGCGCAGCTTCGCGCGCCATCTTGCGGCGGTGCACTCTGTCGGCAACCCACGAATAGCGCTCCATCAGCTGTTCGACGAGTGCTACGTAGGCTGCCTGCGCGCCTTCGACCTGCGCTTGCCAAGCGGTTCGCAACGAATCGTCACCGAGAATCGCGGGTGGCACAACAAAGTTTGCTGTGGATTCATCCACGTACCGTTGGGAAAGCATAGAGAATGCCATGCCAGCCCTGTGTCGAACCAACTCGTGCGTCAACGACCGACTCACGCCTTCAACAAGCAGCGAGTAATTCGCGTGTTCCAGCACGCTACCATGCCCCTGCTTCTTGATGTTCTCCAGATATTCGCGCGTGTTGCGCGACGCGGGATTCCGTTGACTCATGTAGCAGAGCCGCCCGGCAAATTCGGCCAATCGTTCACCGTCAGTGCTGTCGCCGATCCAGTTGACAGGCAGATCCGCCGGTTCGGTGAACTGGGGACGGGATATGACGGTAATCTTGGGCTCGGTGAAGTACACGGGTCCGGAACGTTGGAGGTGAGTTATGCGGCTCGCGTAAGTTATTCGGCGCGGCTCAACAAGTCGAGGCGATAGCTGTTATACGCGCGCTTGTCAGTCACATGTTTCAATACAGCAGTCGCACGTACTGGCAGCGCTGCAAGATCAGGATCGTACTTGACATCGGTAATCGGCTGCTCGTCAGCGACAGCGATCTTCACGCCTGGATTGAAGATGCCGGCTGGGTCGAACGCCCGTTTGATTGCCTGAAACCTTTCGAGTGTGGCCGCGGGCCAGACTTGATCGAGCAGCGCTGTCCGAAGCCGTCCGTCGCCGTGCTCGCCATCGAGAGTGCCGCCGAGGCTCGCTGCAAGCGCCACTACCTGCTCGAGAATTCTTGCGACGACGTCACGCCAGCCTGCGCGATTTACGTCGATGAGCGGATTCACGTGGATGTGCGAGTCGCCGGCGTGGCCAAAGATCACACCGGTAACGTCATGTTCATCCAGAATCGCTCGCACCCCGCGCACATATTCAGCGAGCCGGTTCGGTGGCACGGCACAATCTTCGACAAACTGCATCGATGTGAGCGACGGCCCGAGCCGGTTGAGGATCGGACTCGCGGCATGTCGCAGCTCCCACATTTCGTGCTCGTGTTCCGGCGTCAGCGCAAGCTGAACGCTGCTTGCGCCGGATGCAGTGCACATGGCTGCCAGTGATTTCGCTGCGTCTGGCGCGGTAATTGTACCGTCTGCTTCGACTTCGATGAGCAGCACGGCTTCCGAGCTCTCCGGTACGTATGCGAGTGGAGCACCACGTCGAGCAACATTCAGAAACGTGCGATCAAGCAGCTCACAAGCAACCGCGCCAGCATCGCGTGCGCGAGTGGCGGCAGTCACGGCCGATTCGAGCGTGGGGAAGGAAACGAGAAGCGAACTGGTCCCATGCGCCATGTCGATCAGTCGCAACTCGATGCCGACCACGATCGCCAGCGTGCCTTCACTTCCAATCAGAAGATCGATGAGATCGGTACTTGCTGCGTAGGCGTTGAGTCCGTATCCGGAAGAGTCCTTGAGCACGCCGGCATGT
The DNA here is from genome assembly GCA_039924865.1 of Gemmatimonadaceae bacterium. Classification (GTDB taxonomy): domain Bacteria; phylum Gemmatimonadota; class Gemmatimonadetes; order Gemmatimonadales; family Gemmatimonadaceae; genus Fen-1247. The sequence continues at coordinate 1,957 of JBDTAB010000135.1, forward strand.
ACCGACGGCGACGTCGACTCGGCTGCAATCAGAGCGTCAACAATTACGTTGAGGCGACTGATTGCCGGAACATTCACCGGCGCCGGCTCACCGCGACGAATTGTTGCGTGGCTGCCATCGTCGAATATGCAATCCATTGCCTGAACCCATGGGCGCGTGGGTCCATACTTGAGAGAATGCGCGCCCGATGCGTTGGTCGATACCATCCCGCCGACGGTGCAGAAGTGGCCACTCGAAGGGTCGGGAGGAAAACGCAGGCCGGAAGCATGCGCTGCGTCATCGACTTCCTGCCGAGTCACGCCCGGGCCAACGGATATCGTGCGCCGAGTTGTGTCGATGGGGGATATGTCGCGCATCCGGCTCAGATCCACTATCACACCATCGCCGATCGCACCGCTTGCCATTCCACTTCCAGATCCGCGTGGGATGAGCGGCGTCCCCGTGTTCTGCGCCCACCGGACCAGCACCTGCACATCTGCAACGTCAGCGGGCACCGCGATTGCTCGCGGGATGATGCGCGCGATGCCAGCGCCTTCCGAGTAAACGGCGCGCGCGTCATCATCTGTTCTGAAGACACCGCGGAACGACGACGGAACAGTCATCATCGTGTCGGTCACGCGGCTACCGGTTGGATCGACAGCTTCATCATATCCCCAGGTTGCTGGGCACGGGCGGATTCACCGAATAATCGTAAAAACCCGTCCCGGACTTCTTTCCATACATTCCCGCGAGCACCATGCGCTTGAGCAA
>JBDTAB010000136.1:0-19935 GCA_039924865.1 Gemmatimonadaceae bacterium
GGTCCACGAGCACCTCAGCAATCTGGAACGCAAGTCATACATCAAGCGCCGCTATAACGAGAGCCGCGGCATCGAGATCCTGCCGTCCGATCAGTATCCGAGAGCGATCCAAATACCGCTCATGGGAACTGTCGCCGCCGGCATGCCGATCGAGGCCATTCAGACAAACGAAACGATCGCCGTACCTGAGGACTTCGTCCATCGGGGCGGTAATCACTACGTCCTCCGCGTTCGCGGTAACTCAATGATCGACGATCATATCTGCGACGGCGATTTCGTAGTCGTGAACGAGCGCGCGTCGTGCAACAATGGGGAAACGGTTATCGCGCTCATCGACGGCGCGTCCGCCACGGTAAAGCGGTTCTACCGCGAGCGCGACGGCAGGATTCGACTACAGCCACGAAATGAGCTCATGGCCCCCATTTATGTCCACGAAAACGACCTCGCCATCCAGGGAGTCGTCGTCGGCGTAATGCGGCGCTGCTAGCCGGAAATCGAGACGCTACGCTCTGGGCAGCGCAGCACGAAGTCGATCAAGGGCCGCAGTCGCCGCACCGCTCGCGATTGCGGCCCTTGCGATTTTGACCCCATGGGCCAACGATGTAGCCATCCCCGCGACGTAAATCGCGGCACCCGCGTTGACCACCACAGCCGCAACGGCGCCTGGCGGGGCTGATCCGTCGAGGCACGCGCGAACCAGCTCAGCGTTCTCCAACGGAGAGCCGCCCGCAAGTTCTGATGCCTGTACGTGACCGGATCCCAGCATGTCGGGATCCGTGATCCACTCCGTGACAGCATCACCCCGGATCTCGATGACGCGGGTGATTCCGAGTGGCGAGACCTCGTCCAACCCAGGCTCACCATGGACCACCAGGGAGTGAACCGTACCCAGCGCCGCCAGCGCACTTGCGAGGACGGGTGCGCGTTCGGCGTCGCCCACACCAATCACCTGGCGCCCCGTCGACGCCGGATTCGCAAGTGGACCGATGACGTTCATAACTGTGGGAATTGCAAGCTCGCCGCGCACAGGACCAACGTGGCGCATCGCCGGATGCATGCGCGGGGCGAACATGAACACGATTCCGGCGGCGTCGAACGCCCTCCGCATGCTCGGTCCGTCGGTGTCGATATTCACACCAAGCGCCTCCAGCACGTCAGCACTTCCCGATCGCGAAGTGAAGGACCTGTTGCCGTGCTTGGCCACACGAACACCAGCGCCGGCCGCGACAATCGCAGCCGCCGTCGAGATGTTGAACGTGCCGAGCGCGCCGCCTCCAGTGCCACACGTGTCCACGATGGAACTGCTGTCAGGGAGATCGAGGCGCACCATGGCGCGCCGAAGCGCGCGCGCCGCACCAGCGATCACTTCTGCGGATTCGCCGCGTACGCGCAAGCCCATCAGCATCGCGGCGACCTGCACGGCTGACGCATCGCCGCGCATGACGACGTCGAACGCGGCCGTTACCTCGTCCTGGGTTAACGCCCGACCATGAGCAAGCGCGCCGATGACATGCTGAACGGGTGCCGGTGCTGGGGGTTTCGTCATCGTACAGTCGCTGCGATCATCAATGCGTGGGCGCTCCAGCGGGTGGCAGGATAGCGTGCTCCGAACGACGCTGCGATTCACGAGCTGAAGCCGGATCGCCTTGCTTCCCGATCGCATCATGCAGCGCTTGGCCACCCAATGCGAGCTGCGCCTCGAGTTCACGAACCAGTTCAGCCTGCGTACGGAGGGCTGTGTCCTGCTGATGCAGTTGGAGATGCGCACGCTCAAGCCGGTCTACCGCGCTCACCACCTGGGTTTCCACGGCGACAAGTCTCTGTTCTGCGGCAATCGCGCGCCGCTCCGCCGCGCCAATAGCGTCTCGCAGGCGATGCACGACATCACTGGTTCCCGCGCGTTGCGCGGCGCGTAGTCGCTCAACCTCGCGCTCGAGGCCGGCAACAGAACTGGCGTGCTCAGCGCGCATTCGCGTTGTTACTTCGTGAAGCGCCGAGACCGCCTCGAACCGTGCGTCGCGCTCGTAGAAGCGGGCGTACGCGAGTTCGAATAGTGTCGCAAGCGGCGCAGCTCGATCCAGCAACTTGCTGCCCGAACGACGGCCGGAATCATAAAGCGCGATGGCCGCGGCTAGCGCACCTTCAAATACGATTCCCTTGAGCAGCAACCGAAAATCGCCAGCTGCCGCCTCCACGCCAAGCAGTTTCGCGTACTGCGAACCCTGGTCGCCCACATCCGCGAAACGTTGGCCGGCGAGTACCGCGTACTGCACCGTGGGCGGTAGATGGTCGAGAGCGAGCAGCGCATGCGGTGGCAGGGGATCGTTTATGCCTGCGTCTGGCACGGCTAGCTGCCTGTTGATCAGGGCATTTCTGCGAGGATCGACGGTTAGCAGTACCATCCCGGTGTTCCGATCGGCACCGGAAAGCTCTTCATGTACCGCTCGGAGCGCTGCAGCAGCGTCCGGGGCAAGAGCAAGATCAGCCGCCAGCGCGGGAAGAGATTTCACGGTCATCCGATGCTGCGAGTTTGCTGCCTAAATCGTGATTTGTCAATCGTTTGCGAAGCTCGGCAAACTCGACATAACGCGAGCGGCGTTGCTTGACTTCAACCCACCACCCCGTAATTTCCGCCCATGCAGGAGCGTACCGTGCAGCTCGTACTGCAGTACGACGGGTCACGGTTCGCCGGATGGCAACGTCAGCCGACGTCGGTGACTGTTCAGGGCGTGATTGAGAGCATTCTCGAACGACTGTTCGAACGTCACGTGGTTCTGACTGGGGCAGGAAGAACTGATGCTGGAGTTCATGCGCGAGGCCAGGTTGCGCACGTGCGAGTGCCGGAGACGTGGGATGCCTCCGGACTTCGCCGAGCGCTCAACTCGCTTCTTCCACCCGACATCTGGATTGCGCAGGCGCAAAACGTTACCGACGAGTTTCACTCCCGCTATAGCGCTATTTCGAGGCGCTACACGTATCAGATCGGGACGGACGAAGAGTCCGCCTCTCCCTTTCGGTGCCGCCACGAATGGCGCGTACCGTGGCGGCTACCGAACGAATCTTCGCTTGCCGATGTCGCGGGAATCCTGCTTGGAGAGCACCAGTTTTTCGGATTCGCTGTTCGAGGCACGGCACCGGAACGGGATCAGCATCGATGCAACGTGACGCACGCATCGTGGACACGCTCCGGTGGACGACTGGACTTCACGGTGGAAGCCAATCGGTTTCTGCATCACATGGTTCGCTTCCTGGTTGGAACGATGATTGACGTAGCTGCCGGTCGTCGCAGCGCCCAATCGTTCTCCGATCTGCTCGCCGCTGCGGACAATCATGCCGTTTCACCGCCAGCACCGTCACACGGATTGTTTCTTGAATGTGTCGGTTATCCACCACACTTCTTCCCAGAGGAAGCATGAAGCTCTTTGTCCAAGGCGCGGTAATCGCGCACATAAAGGAATGGGCCGATGCGGAGCTCCTCGACGGTGTGGTCCTCTCCCCCATCGATCTCGCAGACGCCGACCCAACTGCCTCGATCATCGATCGGCTTGCTGAAATCGCTGTGGACTTTGGCGTTCCAGTTTGTGTACCGATAGCCGCGATTCATGGCGCGGAGATGTATCGTGAAGCGCGCGAGATATCGCGCGCTTCGGAGCACGCGGTTGTTCAGATTCCGTTCGTCGAAGATGCCGTGACGCCGATCCGAAAGCTGGTTGCCGAAGGTGTGAAGGTTTGCGCCACTCACATCTTCTCGGGCGCGCAGGCATTCATCGCGGCCAAGCTTGGCGCGACGATGATCGCAATCGACGTCCGGGATCTCGAGGCCCAGGGACGTCCGAGCACGGAGTTGGTCCAGCAGGTGCGTGCGGTGATCGACAAGACCGGCCTCGAGTGCGACATCGCTGTCACGCCGGCGCAGAATTCCGTGGCCTTCACCGATTACCTGCTCGCCGGAGCGGACACGGCTTATGTAACGACGGAATTATTCTCGTCTTTGATGGTGCATTCTCTTACCGATCGCGGCGTGGACCGGTATCTGAACGCGTTGAGCAAACGGCAGCAGCCGAGGAGTTTTTGAACGATGAAGCGTTTGTGCGCAATCTCGATCGTGGCCGTCATTGTCGCGTGCAATGGCGGATCGTCGAACGCGCAGCAGGTTAGTGTTGCGCAGCCTACCCCCAGCACTAAGGTTGACGCTTCGCGCCGCACCGCCATCACGAGCGCCGTTGCGCGCGTCGCGCCGAGTGTAGTAACCGTCCAGACCGAAGCAGTTCAGCGCGTCCCTGCCGACATGCTCGAGCAATTCTTCGGCGGCAGATCGGCTACGCAGCCAGTGGCGGGACTCGGCTCCGGATTCGTTATTCGAAAAGACGGGGTAATTCTGACTAACGCCCACGTCGTCCGTGGCGCGACGAGCATCTCGGTGGCGCTTCGCGATGGGACGACGTACGCCGCCAAGCTCATTGGAATGGACGACGTGAACGACCTTGCCGTACTCAAGGTCGATGCTTCCGATCTTCCGGTGGCGCCGCTCGGCAATTCTTCGTCACTGATAGTCGGGGAATGGGCGATCGCCATCGGGAATCCGTATGGCTTCGTCCTGGCGAACACCGAACCAAGCGTCACGGTTGGCGTGGTGAGCGGCGTGGGCCGCAACCTGACAGCGAGTCCGGCGGAGGGCGGCAACGGTGCCTATGTCGACATGATTCAGACGGATGCCGCGATCAACCCCGGGAACTCCGGTGGCCCGCTAGTCGATGCAGCGGGCGAGGTGATCGGGGTAAACAGCTCCATCTACTCACCGAGCGGCGGCTCTGTCGGCCTGGGATTTTCCATCCCGATCAATCGTGCCTCGCGCGTTGCGGATGATCTGCTCACGCATGGATCGGTTCGCCGGCCGTGGATCGGAGTCAAGCCGTCGGTCGGCCAGACTCGCACGCTGGGCAAGGCTCCGATGCGCGGTGTGAACGTGGCGGCGGTGACGCCGGGTTCGCCGGCACAACGCGCGGGCATCAAGTCGGGAGACGTGATCGTACAGGCGGCTGCGCGCCCAATCCGCAATTCATACGACTGGGAAGCCGAGCTTCTGGAACTGCGAGTTGGCGAGACCATCCCGATCAAGTTCCGCCGCGACGGATCGGACCAGACGGTGAACGTGCGGGTGGCGGACCTTCCGGAAGTCAACGCACCACGGGTCACTGTGCTGCACGAAATCGAGTTGACCACTCTCACTCCGGCTATTCGCTCGGACCGGAATATTCGCAGTAGCAAGGGCGCATATGTTCAGAAGGTCAGCCAGCGCGTTTCCGATCAGATCGGCCTCGCTCAGGGCGATGTCATCGTTCAGGTGAACAGAACGCAAATCACGAGCGCCGAGGATGTTGCCGGCGCTCTTAACAGTGCACGAGGAGCCGTTGTGATGTATGTCGAGCGAAATGGACAGTATTACACCACCGAGTTCGTGACTCAATAGATGCACGATCAATATTCATCGCCCCTTTCCGCGCGATACGCGTCGCGCGCCATGCTTGAGTTATGGTCGCCCTTGCAGCGTCACACTTTGTGGCGCGAGCTCTGGATCGCACTTGCCGAGTCGGAGCGCGAACTTGGCGTGGACATTCCCGAATCGGCTATCGCGCAGATGCGTGCCACGGCGGCCGACATCGACTTCGCTACCGTCGCGAAGTACGAGAAACGGTTCCGCCACGATGTCATGGCACATGTCCATGCGTTTGCCGATGTCGCGCCAGATGCGCGTCGATTCATTCATCTGGGCGCAACGAGTGCGTTCGTCACGGATAACACAGATCTGATTCTCATGCATCGCGGTCTCGGGATTCTGCGGGACCGCGCCGTTGACGTACTCCGCGCACTGGCTGACTTTGCGCAAGCATGGAAGGACGAACCGACGCTTGGCTACACGCATCTCCAGCCCGCACAGCTGACCACGGTAGGAAAGCGCGCGACGCTTTGGATGCAGGACCTTGTTCTGGATATCCAGGACATGGACTATCGCATTTCGACGCTTCCGCTGCGTGGCGTGAAGGGTACGACGGGGACACAAGCGTCGTTCCTGCGGCTATTCAACGGCGACCATGACAAGGTGCTGGAGCTGGAGCGCCGCGTGACGGCCAAGGTCGGATTCGCGAACTCCATTCCAGTGAGTGGGCAGACATATACTCGCAAACTCGATGCGGCCGTGCTCGGCGTGGTAGCCGGACTGGCGTCCAGCGCCGCAAAATTTGCGAGCGACATGCGGCTGCTTCAATCATTCGGAGAAATCGAGGAACCGTTCGAGAAAGAGCAGATTGGCTCGTCGGCCATGGCGTACAAGCGCAACCCCATGCGGTCCGAACGCATCAACTCGCTCGCGCGATTCGTGCTTTCACTCGAACCAAACGCAAACGAGACACACTCGGTTCAGTATTTTGAGCGGACGCTCGACGACAGTGCAAACCGAAGGCTCGTGATTCCGGAAATGTTTCTCGCGACAGATGCGATTATGCTCATCATGCACAACATTGCCTCGGGTCTCGAAGTTCACCCAGCTCGCATAGAGCGGCGCATCGCCGACGAGCTGCCGTTCATGGCAACCGAAGAACTCATTGTGCGGGCCGTTGAGGCGGGCGGCGATCGGCAGGTTGCTCACGAGATCATACGACGCCATAGTGTCGCCGCTGCAACTGCTGTCAAGGACGGAGCATCTCGCAACGACATGCTCGATCGTCTTGCCGGTGATCCGGAATTTGGCATCGCGATAGACGATCTACGCGACCTCCTGGATGCACGACAGTTCGTTGGCCGCGCCGCCGAGCAGGTGACGGAATTCGTTGCCGACGTGGTTGCGCCGATCCTCGAGCGCTCGCCAGAGCGTGAGTCGGCCGAGGCGTTGCGAGTATGACAATGCTCGTGAGCAGAACGTCGCTCCCACTGCCACTGCTGCGTCAGGGCAAGGTTAGAGACGTCTACGAGATCGACGCGGATCGCATACTCCTCGTCGCGACCGATCGTGTAAGTGCGTTCGATGTTGTGATGGATCGACCCATTCCGTTCAAGGGCGCGGTGCTCACGCAGATCACGGCCTGGTGGCTGCGACAGATTCGCGATGTTCCGCACCACATGATCACGGCCGACGCGGACGAGATCGTCCACATGATTCCGGTGCTGGAGCCGCACCGTGCCGAGCTCGAAGGACGCGCTATGCTGTCGTACAGGGCCGAGGTGTTTCCGGTTGAGTGCGTCGTGCGAGCGTATCTCTCCGGAAGTGGCTGGAAGGAATATCGGGCAACTGGCGCGCTCGCCGGTGAGCCGCTACCAGCCGGCCTTGAGGAGAGCGCTGCGCTGCCGGACCGACGCTTCACGCCGGCCACCAAGGCCGAGTCCGGTCACGATGAGAATATCTCGCGTGCGGAGGCACGTCGGATTCTTGGCCCTGTCGCGGATCAACTGGAGCGACACTCTCTGGATCTGTTCGATTTCGGTACCTCCATCGTCGCCAGGAACGATTTGATACTCGCGGACACGAAATTCGAGTTCGGCATGCGTGACGGTCAGGTTATATTGATAGACGAAGTCATGACTCCCGACAGCTCGCGTTTCTGGGCGCGCGACTCTTACCGCGCCGGCACTACACCGCCGAGCTTTGACAAGCAACCGCTGCGGGACTACTTGCAGCGCCTGCGTGACGCTGGCGACTGGAACGGCGAATCCCCGGGGCCACCGATCCCTGACGATGTTGCGACCGCCATGAGCAACCGGTACCTCGAGGCGTTCAGGCGGATAACGGGAACGCCGTTACCACTTGGTAGCGCGGCTTGAGCTTCGCGCGCGAGGGATGGCCCTTCATCGCAATTGCCGTGGTGCTGGTGGTGATTGCCTACGTCGCTGCAATTCAATTCCGATCCTGGCCCCTTTGGCTCGTCGCGATCCTGTTAACCGTGATCGCGCTCTGGTGCGCCTATTTCTTTCGTGACCCTGATCGCACCGGCCCGCGCGGTGCGGCTCTGGTGATCGCACCGGCTGACGGAAGAGTAGCGATGATAACTGAAGTGGAAGAGCCACGTTTCATTCAGGGGCGGGCCAAGCGCATTTCTATCTTCATGAACGTTTTCAACGTGCACGTGAATCGCTATCCGGTGGACGGCCGCGTCGATTTCGTTTGGTACAACAAGGGGAAATTTTTTAATGCGGCCGCGGAAAAGTCGAGCCTCGAGAACGAACAGATGTCGGTGGGCATTACGATGTCCTCGGGTGTTCGGATTCTCACGCGGCAGATCGCCGGCCTGATCGCGCGGCGAATTGTCACGTACAGCAAGATCGGTGACGAGGCGCACCAGGGCGAACGGTTCGGCATAATCCGATTCGGTTCCCGAGTGGACCTGTTCATCCCTGTTACTTCGGTGGTACGAGTAAAACTTGGTGACATGACGACTGCCGGTACCACGGTGGTTGCAGAGTTATCACCGTGACGGCGACTCGCGTGACCGGTTCGCACCCGCGACGCAGGCCAATCAGGCGTGCGGTGATAATGCTGCCAAGCGGATTGACAATCGCGAATCTCTTCTTCGGCATCTTCGCAATTGTGGCAGCATCACGCGGCGATCTGTCGCGTGCAGGACTCTATGTGGTGCTGGCCGGCATATTCGACGTCTTTGACGGTCGCGTGGCGCGCGCAACAAATACGGGTACCCCGATGGGTTCCGAACTGGATTCGCTAGTCGACATTGTGTCGTTCGGCGTAGCTCCAGCGATGATCATGTATTTCGCAGTGCTGAATAGGGAAGGATGGGATTGGGTCTTCTCCTTCGCATTCATCGCGTGCGCTGCGCTTCGCCTCGCTCGATTCAATGTCGAGCAGGCAGGACGTGCCAAGCGGTATTTCCACGGCCTTCCGAGTCCTGCAGCCGGACTGACGCTGGCGACTTATTACTGGTTCAGCCAGACACCGCTTTACAACGACACCAACATTGCAAACCTGCCGTGGCACGTCATGCTGCGCTTCGTCATGGCGGGCCTCGGTGCGTTGATGGTAAGCGATGTTTCATATCCTGCCGTACCGAACGTTGGCTTCAAGTCCTTGCGTGATATTCTCGGCACGGTCGTGATAGTCGGAACAGTCATCGGCGTGTTCTTCGTTCCCAAACAATTCTTCTTCCCGGCCTGCCTGGCGTACGTGCTTTACGGCCTGGGATCAACCGTTTTTCTGGGGCTCGTGGGCCAACGAACCGAGGATGGCGACGACGACGCCGGCGAAGGAGTCGTCGAAGACTTGGAGACAGAAAACATTTCGGGGTCTGCGATCACTTACTCGCACTCTGATGTCAACAACTTGCCCGCAACTGGTCGGCGCCGTCGCAGGCGCCGTCGGCCCCGCCGCGATGGCGGCAACGACCAGACGCCGCCGCCTTCACCCGAAGCTTGAGGTAACCGTGGAGTTATACCGCGTACCCGTTCAGATCGTACCGAGACCCGGAATTCTGGATCCACAGGGCGCAGCCGTTGTTGGCGCACTCAAGACTCTCGGCTTCAACACGATTGAAGATGTCCGTGTCGGACGTTTCTTGACGGTCGATGTCAATGCCGGGAGCGCCGATGAGGCGGCGACGGCCGTGCGCCGGATGTGCGAGAAGCTGCTCGCCAACCCCGTGATCGAAGATTTCATGGTGGAAACGCCAACACCACTGCAACGAGTTGGCGCATGAAGTTCGGGATCGTGACGTTTCCAGGTTCGAACGGCGACTACGACGCGTTCCAGGCAGTTACTGACAGCCTCTCCGAGGAAGCAGTATATCTGTGGCACAAGGATCACGACCTGCAGGGTTCGGATATTGTCGTGCTACCAGGCGGCTTCAGCTACGGCGACTATTTGCGACCGGGTGCCATCGCGCGTTTCAGCCCAATCATGAATGAGGTCGTTGCCCATGCAAAACGGGGCGGCCCCGTGCTTGCCATCTGCAATGGCTTTCAGGTGGCGTGCGAAGCTGGCCTGCTACCGGGCGCGTTACTGCGCAATGCGTCGTTGAAGTTCATCTCGCGCCCGGTAACTTTGCGGGTTGAAAACGCCGACACCATGTTCACCCGCGAGTATTACGAAGGCCAACGCTTGACGGTCCCAGTTGCACACGGAGATGGTCGGTACGTGGCAGATGCCGACGTGCTTTCACGACTCGAAGGCGAAGGCAAGGTCGCTTTCAGATATTGCAGTGCCGATGGCGCCATCGAGGACGAGCACAACGTCAACGGCTCCGCCAACTCCATAGCGGGAATTCTGAATGACGCCGGAAATGTGCTCGGATTGATGCCGCATCCCGAGCGCGCTACCGACCCACTACTGGGACCTGCCGACGGACTCGGTGTATTCCACTCACTTCTGGCTGGAGTGACGGTCTGAGATGAGTGTAGTGCTTCCCCGCCCCGGCGATCCGGCTATCACGCCTGCACTTGTCAAGGAACATGGCCTGACGGTCGATGAATTCGAACGTATATGTACGATGCTCGGACGGACCCCCACGTTTACAGAGTTGGGAATCGTCAGCGCACTCTGGAACGAACACTGCTCCTACAAGCACTCCCGCAATACACTTCGCACGCTCCCGACTTCCGGCAAGGCCGTCATTCAGGGGCCGGGCGAAAATGCAGGCGTCGTCAGCATTGGCGATGGAATAGCGATTGCGTTCAAGATCGAGTCGCACAACCATCCCTCCGCGATCGAGCCGTATCAAGGCGCCGCGACCGGCGTGGGTGGTATTCTGCGCGACGTCTTCACAATGGGCGCCCGCCCAATTGCGATGCTCAATTCGCTCCGATTTGGTTCGCTCGAGTCTGCGCGAAACCGATACCTGTTTGCAGGTGTCGTGCGCGGAGTAGGCGATTACGGGAACTGCGTGGGTGTGCCTACCGTCGCAGGAGAGATTGTGTTCGATCCCGCGTACGACGGCAATCCGCTCGTCAATGCAATGTGCGTCGGAATGTTGCGCGAGGACGAGATGATCCTGGCGAAAGCCCAAGGGATCGGAAATCCTATCCTCTGTGTCGGCGCCCGAACCGGGCGAGACGGGATCCATGGAGCGTCGTTCGCGTCCGAAGACCTGTCCGAAGCGAGCGAGGCAAAGCGGCCACGCGTTCAGGTCGGAGACCCGTTCACGGAAAAGCTGCTGCTCGAAGCGAGCCTCGAACTGATCAGAAGTGGCCACATCGTGGCTATTCAGGACATGGGCGCTGCCGGCCTGACATCGTCCTCTGCGGAAATGGCGGCGCGCGGCGATGTGGGTGTCACGATAGACACGAGCCGTGTTCCGGTCCGCGAAGTTGGCATGACTCCGTACGAGATTCTTCTCAGCGAATCGCAGGAACGTATGCTCGTGGTGGCGCTCCGCGGTCACGAAAACGCGGTGCGTGAGATCCTGTTCAAGTGGGACCTCACTGCGGAAGTCATCGGCGAGGTGATTGCAGAACCAGTGTACCGCGTAACTGAAGGGGATCGCGTCGTTGCAGAGTTCCCGGGCTCTGCACTCGTTACTGAGTGCCCGCGTTACGATGTTCCTGCTATCGAAGGCGCAGAGGCAATCATTCGGCGCGACCGCGACGTTGACTCTATCGCGGAGTCCGCTGAGGAGAGCGACCCATCGTGGACGTTGCTTAAACTGCTCGCCGCACCAACCATTGCTAGCAAACGGTGGGCATTCCAGCAGTACGACTCCACCATCCGGACCAACACCGTAATCGCCCCTGGCGGTGACGCAGCAGTGCTCCGAATTCGCGGAACCGATCGCGCAATTGCACTCAAGACGGACTGCAATGGACGATACGTTACCCTTGATCCGCGAGTCGGCGGACGAATAGCTGTCGTCGAAGCTGCACGTAACGTCGCGTGTACCGGCGCCCGTCCGCTCGCGATTACCAATTGTCTCAACTTCGGCAATCCAACACGACCGGAAGTCTTCTATCAATTCAAAGAAGCCGTCGCTGGAATGGGAGAAGCCTGCATCGCCCTGGACACTCCAGTCACCGGCGGGAATGTCTCTTTCTACAATGAGAATCCCGCGGGAAGTGTTCACCCAACACCCGTTATCGGTATGCTCGGAGTCATCGACTCGCTTGAGCACATTACCCGCTCGACGTTCCGTAGCATTGGCGACACGGTGATCCTCCTTGGTGACTGTACGTCTGAGATAGGCGGAAGCGAGTATCTCGCGACAGTACATGGCGTTACAGCCGGCTCGCCGCCAGCTTGCGACCTGGTCGGAGAGCGTTCATTGATAGACGCCCTTCTCCAGGCGATCTCGGCCGGGTCCGTGACATCCGCTCACGATTGCAGCGATGGAGGGCTTGCGGTGGCCCTCGCTGAATGCGTGATGTCAGATCGTGACGACATGCTCGGCGCCGATGTAGACCTCTCGGCATGGGATTCGCTACCCCTTCGCGCTGTGTTGTTCGGAGAAGCACAGGGGCGCGTGATCGTGTCCTCTGGCGAACCGGAGCGCGTGCTCGAAATCGCACGGCACAATTCCGTCCCGGCACGCCGGATCGGCAAGGTGGGACCGCTTGCGGAGGGCCTAACCCTACGCACACACAATAGGATCATTCAGGTCGGAACCGAAATGCTCGCAGAAGCGTATCACACTGCTATCTCGCGCATCATGGACGCGGCGCCCCAAACTGCCGCAACCGAAGAGACCGAAGGAGTAGTAGCCTAGATGTGTGGAGTATTTGGCATTTTCGGCGACGACCGAGCGGCGTCGCTGACACAGCTCGGACTGTACTCGCTACAGCACCGAGGTCAGGAATCATGGGGGATCGTCTCTGTGAGCCCGACCGGCGTGGCGCGAGCCACCCGCGCGATGGGCCTTATTTCAGAGGCTGGCACTCGCAATGCGCCACTCGACGGACACCTCGCGATCGGCCACACCCGGTATAGCACCGCCGGCAGTTCGACCATCGATAACGCGCAGCCGATCCTGGCGCGGTCGCGCGATGGCCACATCAGCCTGGGTCACAACGGGAATCTCATCAACGCGACCGAACTGCGACGGGAACTTGAGGATCAGGGCTCGATCTTCTCGTCGACCATCGATTCGGAAGTGATTGTGCACCGCATCGCAAAGGCGGGCGACGGAGCGCCCGAGGAACGCATGGCCGCGGCGCTCACAAATGTCGAGGGTGCTTATTCAATCGTCGCAATCATAGGTGACACGTTGCTTGCCGCGAGAGATTCTCGCGGCTGGCGGCCGCTCGTGATGGGTCAAGTAAATGGTGCGACCGTATTCGCGTCGGAGTCATGCGCGCTCGACATCGTCAACGCGACAGCAGTCAGGGAAGTTGCACCCGGCGAGATCATCGCGGTAGACGCAACGGGCGTGCGTTCCATCTTTCCGTTCGAAAGGAAGCCATCGACGCGTTGCGTGTTCGAATACGTGTACTTCGCGCGCCCTGACAGCCGCGTCTTTGGAGGCTCTGTCGATCGTGCGCGGCGTGCACTTGGACGACGACTCGCGAAAGAAATGCCGGCGCCGAACGCCGACCTTGTCTTCGCCGTGCCCGATTCATCCAATTCGGCGGCACTCGGATTCGCGGAGGAATCACATCTCCCTTACGAGCTTGCGCTCATTCGCAACCACTATGTAGGGCGCACTTTCATCCAGCCCGAGCAGGCCGGACGCGATGCGAAGGTCAAGGTCAAGTACAACGCTGTCCGCGAAGTGCTGCACGGAAAACGCGTCGTGATGGTTGATGACTCAATCGTCCGCGGAACGACAACGCGCGGGCTCGTTGCAATGGTGCGAGCAGCCGGCGCAACTGAAGTTCACATGCGCGTCAGCTCGCCGCCTGTGACCGGCCCGTGTTACTACGGTATCGACACTCCCAACCGCGAAGACCTGATCGCCGCCAACTATTCAATTGACGAAATTGCGAAACACATCGGCGTCGATTCGCTCGGCTATCTGTCGCTCGACGGAATGTTGAACGCCGTGCCAGACGGCCCGGAAGGGTTCTGCCACGCTTGCTTCTCCGGCGATTATCCGACGGCACCGCCGACGGATCCGGACAAGCTTCGATTCGGCTGCGGCTGCTAATCGTGGCACAACGAGTCTACTTCTTTGGCGCTGGAAAGGCCGAAGGGACGCGCGAGATGAAGCAATTGCTCGGCGGGAAAGGCGCAAACCTTGCCGAAATGACCAACCTCGGCGTTCCCGTTCCTCCGGGCTTCACCATCGCTTCGAGCGAGTGCATCTCATATCTCGAGAACGACTCGTACCCTCAGGAACTCTTTGACGAAGTCCAGGCGAACGTTGCACGGCTCGAATTCGTTTGCGGAAAAAAATTTGGTGATCCGGTAAACCCACTGCTCGTTTCCGTACGCTCCGGCGCTGCAGTCTCCATGCCGGGCATGATGGAAACCATTCTCAACCTCGGGCTTAACGACCGCACGGTTGTGAGCCTCGCACGTGCGAGCGGGAGCCCGCGGTTCGCATACGACTCGTACCGACGATTCATCCAGATGTACGGCGACGTTGTTCTCGGCGTCCCCGGAAACGACTTCGAGCACCTGCTCACCGCAAAGCGAATGACCGCTGGCGTGTCGACGGACGCCGATCTGAGCGAAGACAATCTTCGAAACCTTGTCGAGGAATTCAAGGCAATAGTTCGTAACCGAACCGGTACCCCATTCCCGACCGACCCGCAGGAACAACTGTGGGGTGCGATCCAGGCGGTTTGGAGATCGTGGACTCTCAAAAAGGCTCGTGACTACCGCCGCGTCAACTCCATACCGGACACGCTCGGAACCGGGGTCAGTATCGTTGCGATGGTGTTCGGAAACCTCGGCGACGATTCGGGAACCGGCGTTGCATTCACGCGCGATCCATCCACTGGAGAGCATAAGTTTTACGGCGAGTTCCTCGTCAACGCGCAAGGCGAAGACGTCGTCGCCGGAATCCGCACGCCGATCGAGATCGATCAGATGGCGCGCATGCTTCCCGGCTCCTTCGAGCAACTCATGGATACCCAGGCGCGGCTGGAACGGCACTTTCGCGACATGCAGGACATCGAGTTCACGGTCGAGCGAGGCACGCTTTACCTGCTGCAGACGCGCACCGGCAAACGGACCGCAGCGGCGGCTGTTCGCATCGCCCGTGACATGGTTGCCGAGGGACTGATATCCGAGCACGAAGCGGTGATGCGAGTGCCCGCTGCTCAGCTCGACCAGCTGCTCCACCCGATCATCGACCCCTCGGCACGCGCGAAACCTCTGTGCGTCGGACTTCCAGCGAGCCCCGGTGCGGCCAACGGAATGGCAGTCTTCGACCCCGACGTTGCGGAAGCGCGGGCCACCGAAGGAAAGGCAGTCATACTTGTACGTGAGGAAACGACCCCGGAAGACTTCCACGGTATCGTCGCCGCGCGCGCCGTACTCACTGCCCGCGGCGGAATGACCAGTCATGCGGCTGTCGTCGCGAGAGGCATGGGAAAGTGCGCGGTCGTCGGATGCCGTGACATTCACGTCGACGTCGAGCATCACAAGTTCACGGTCGGTGACGTGACCATCTCAGAGGGCGATTACATAACCCTCGACGGCGCGACAGGCCGCGTATTCGAAGGCGCACTGCCAACGGTCCCCAGCGAAGTCGTGCAAGTTACGACCGGAACGCTGCGCGCCGGTTCCGCACCCGTGTATCAGGCCTACGCCGAACTGCTCGGCTGGGCGGACTCGATCCGCACTCTCAGGGTGCGGGCCAACGCGGACACTCCACGCGACGCCCGCATCGCACGGAATTTCGGCGCCGAAGGGATCGGCCTGTGTCGCACCGAGCACATGTTCTTTGAAGGCGAGCGGATCAACGCGATGCGCGAAATGATCGTTGCCCGCGATGTGGCCGGTCGCAGACGCGCGCTCGCCAAGCTCCTCCCCATGCAACGCCTCGACTTCGAGGGAATCTTCGAAGCCATGGACGGGCTCCCGGTGACCATCCGGCTGCTGGATCCGCCGCTTCACGAATTCCTGCCCCATGGCGGCGAGGAAACCAAGCTGCTTGCCCGGATGCTCGACATTCCGCGGAGTGACCTCCAGCGTATCGTCGAAGGGCTCAGGGAGACGAACCCCATGCTCGGCCACCGCGGCTGCCGGCTCGGTATCACCTACCCCGAGATAACGGAAATGCAGGGCCGCGCTATATTCGAGGCCGCGGTCCGCGCCAAACGACGCGGCATTGACGTCCACCCGGAAATCATGATTCCACTGGTCTCAGCAGTGACTGAGTTCGACAACCAGAAAGCGATCCTGGAGCGGGCCGCCGACCAGGTTCTTGGCGTAATGGGGGAAACCGTTCCGTATCTTATTGGGACTATGATAGAACTCCCCCGGGCAGCCCTAACCGCTGGAGAGATAGCCAAAAGGGCCCAGTTCTTCAGCTTCGGGACCAACGACCTGACCCAGACGACTTATGGCCTTAGCCGCGATGACGCGGGCCGGTTCCTTCCGTCTTACGTGGAAAGTGGCATTTTTCCAGATGACCCATTTCAAACTCTGGACACTGTCGGAGTTGGCCGCCTGATCCGGATCGCCGTAGAGGACGGGCGGAAAGCCCGGCCCGGAATTAAATTGGGCATCTGCGGCGAGCACGGAGGCGAGCCGCGTTCGGTGGGCTTTTGCAACTCCATCGGCCTAGACTACGTCTCATGCTCACCGTATCGCGTTCCAATCGCCAGGCTCGCAGCAGCCCAAGCCGCACTCGAGGCCTCATCTGACCGCTAGCGCTTACTCAGCAGCGGCCGCCGGCCCGATCCTGAGCCTGTCGCCACCGCGCCCACTCAGAATTGCGCTGGTGACGGAGTATTACTACCCGCATCTTGGCGGCATCTGCGAGCACGTGCATTTCTTCGCACGCGAGGCGCGCAAGCTCGGCCATCACGTGGACATCATCACGTCGAACCTGCCTGGCGCTCTGCCAGAGCCCGGAGTAATTCGAATCGGCCGCAGCCAGCCCATCTACGCGAACGGCTCGCAGGCACGCATTACGCTTGGACTGTCGCTCCGGAAGGATATGCGGAGGGTGCTGCGCGAAGGAAAGTACGACATCGTTCACGTCCATTCGCCGCTCAGTCCGATCCTCCCAATGCTCGCGATCGAGGAGGCCGACTGCCCAACAATCGGAACTTTCCACACCTACTTCGACAAGTCGCTTGGTTACCAGTTAGGTCGCAAATACTTTCAGCGCCGCCTGGACATGCTCGACGTGGCGATCGCGGTTTCGCACTCGACGACCATAGCGCTGGACAGGTACTTCGAAGCCGACTGGACAATCATCCCCAACGGAATCGACGTAAATCTCTTCAACCCGCACGCCCCGCACCCGCCCGGAATCAGACGCGATGTGCCGGCCGTGCTCTTTCTTGGCCGTTTTGACCCGCGTAACGGACTCACTACGCTCATCGACTCGTTCAAGCGTGTTCGCGGCAAGGGGCGCGAAGCTCAGCTCGTGGTCGTCGGTGACGGCCCGCTGCGCAAACATTACTTCCGCGCAGCCGGTAACGACCCCGACATAACCTTCGTCGGCTCCGTTCTCACAGACCGCCCGAGCTACTACGCGCATGCCGCCATGTACGCATGTCCCACTACGAAGGCGTCGTTCGGCATCACACTTCTCGAGTCGATGGCATGCGAAACGCCCGTCGTTTGCTCCGACATTCTCGGGTTCCGGGATGTCGTGAAGGACGGACGCGAGGCGCTCATGGTGCCGTGTGGCGATCGGGACGCACTTGCTGACGCGATGGTCACGCTTCTCGACGATGAAACGCTTCGCACTCGTCTCGGCAAAACAGGACGCCGTGAAGCCGAGCAGTATGCGTGGCCGCGCGTCACACAGCGAGTCCTCGAACAGTACGACACCGTTCTCGCACGGCGTTCAGCAGCGGCATGATTCTACCAGTCGCCGCCGCAGTGACTGCGACGGGGGCGGCTGCATACGGCGCGTTCTACAGAAACAGTCCCGTATTCGGCGCCGTCATTCATAAGATCCCGCCAACACACAACGCTGTGTCGCTCACGTTCGACGACGGACCAAACCCGGACGCCACATCGGCGATCCTCGATGCCCTCGGCGCATCGGGAGTGAAAGCGACCTTCTTTTTTCTCGGGCGCCACGTGGAGCGCTGGCCGGAGATCGTGCACCGCGCCGCTGCCGAAGGCCATCAGATCGGGAACCACGGCTACTTTCACAGGAAGCTTCACTTCCGTGGAATCGGATACGTCCGCGACGATCTCGGTCGTGGCAAGCGGGCGATTGAAGCGGCATCCGGCGTCACTCCGGGCCATTTCCGGGCTCCGCATGGATTCCGCAGCCCCTGGGTCACCGCAATTGCGAGATCCATGGGCGAACGCACCGTCGGCTGGTCGCTCGGCGTCTGGGACACCGATCTACCCGGCGCTGAAGCAATCACCCGTAGAACGGTCGAGGGAGCAAAACCGGGATACATCTTGCTATTGCACGACGGCGACGGTTACGACCCCGCAGGCGATCGCACGCAGACTGCAGAGGCTGTTCCACAAATCGTTCGGCAACTGCACGAGCAGGGGTTTACTTTCGCTACTCTTCCCAAATGAACAAAGCGAAGGCTGGCAAGCTTGTCCGTCTGGCATTATCGGCCGCAATCATCGTCCTGCTGGTGATTTTCGCGCGCAAGGTAGACTGGGGCCAGGCATGGCATGCGATGATCACTTCGTCGCGCCCACTGTTGTTCGCCGCGCTCGTTGTAAATCTCCTGTCGCTAGTAGCGCGCGGCGTGAGATGGTGGATCCTGCTCAGAGCAGTCGGTTCGCCCTCGCTGGCGCTGTGTATGCGCGCTACGTTCGCCGGAGCTGGGCTCAATAACGTTCTGGTGGCCAATGGCGGCGATGCGGCGCGCATTGTATTCGTCACTCGCTCCAGTGGCGTGTCTGCATCTCGCGTTCTCGCCACCGCGGCACTCGACCGGCTCTTCGATCCGATCGGCTTCATTGTCATGCTGGCAGTGGGACTTGCCGTTTTCACTCTGCCAACCGAGTTCGAAGTGCTGCGATGGCCGGTGCTCATCGCGCTGGTAGCGATCACCGTAGGCCTTGTGTGGCTCGCCAGGACAGCCCCGACTTCTGAGGCGGAATATGCCCCGGAAAGGCGGCTTGAGGCGCGAGGATGGAAGCCTCGCGCCCTGGCGTGGATTCGCGAGTTCGGCGGTAGCATGCGCGAGCTCGCCACCGGGCCGCGGATGATCCCGCTTCTTCTTCTCACCATCATTGCATGGCTCGGCCAGCTCGCGACGTTCGCGTATGCGGCGAGGGCAGCGAGGATACATCTGCCGATTCAAGGGAGCCTGGCCGCTCTTCTCGCGGTGAACGTTTCGTTAATTGTCCGCGCTACACCCGGGAACGTCGGTTTCTTCCAGTTCGCGTATGCGCTCGCTACAGCACCGTTCGGGACCGACGAGGCCCGCGCCGTCGGCGTCGCGGTACTCATTCAGGCGCTCCAGATCATACCTACCACGATCATCGGAGTCGCGCTCGCCCCCGAGTTCATCTTCCGGCGGAAAGCAAAATCGCCGGCCACGGTGTGATCCGTAGCCGGCGATTTCGATGTTAGTGGAGGCGCGGGGATTCGAACCCCGGTCCGAAGCAAGATTCACCACAGCATCTACGTGCGTAGCATTCCTTTTTGTCTCTCCAACCGCGACCCGGAAGGCGGGGCTACGGCGGACTAGGTTTCTAGAACTTCGCGACCTGAGGGAAACCGCCCCAAACCGCTATCCCGAATTTGCAGTACCTGGTCGGCGCGTCAGGAGCGCTCCGATTCAGGCAGGTGCAGTAACCGCTTTACAGCAGGTTACGCAGCCAGGGCCAAGTTGTCGTTGGCAGTTGTGAAAATTCCCAGATTTTTTTACGAGGTTCCAGGAACCTCGGCACGCGGCCAC
>JBDTAB010000137.1:0-22119 GCA_039924865.1 Gemmatimonadaceae bacterium
TGAAGACTTTGAGTGAAATGGTCTCGGATGATCTGGAGTTTTATCACGACAAGACGGGGTTGTCGGTAGGCAAGCCGGTTTTTCTCGCCTCGATCAAGAACAATATCTGCGGCAAGGTGCATCGCACGCTGGTTCCGGGGACGCTGGAGGTCTATCCGCTGAAAGGTTACGGCGCGGTGGAGATTGGCGTGCACCGTTTTACGCATCCGGGAATGGACGACGACCTGGGCGAGGCGAAGTTTACTCACATCTGGCATAACAAAGACGGAACGTGGAAGCTGACACGCGTTATCAGCTACGACCACGAGCGTCTTCGGAAGTGACGGGCATGGCTCCATTCCGCCACCGTTCAAGCGCGCGAACTCCTTCGCGCACTCTCGTGGCATGCACCGATGCGAACGATCTGATGTCCGACTCAGAACTGGATGATCCACTCGTCGCGCGCGCGCACCTGGAAAGGTCATCGCCGCCCGATGACACCGATGCCAGGTTAGCCCTGGTTCGGTATTAGCGGCAGCTGGCTGGCGGTCGCAGCACAGCTTCCATGTCCAGCAGAAAGCGCTTCCGCTCGAGGCCACCGGCGTAGCCCACCAGTTTCCCACTGGCGCCTACAACGCGATGACATGGCACAATGATGCTGATCGGATTTCGTGCATTCGCGCCACCGACCTCTCGCGCCAAAAACGGATTCCCGAGCTCTTTCGCAAGCTGACCGTACGAGCGCGTTTCTCCAAACGGGATGGCGCGTAGTAGTTCCCACACCTTCAATTGAAAGACGCTTCCATGCGGAGCCAGCGGAACATCAAATCGTGTTCGCTTTCCTTCGAAGTATTCGCGAAGCTGCTCGACGGCGATCTCGAACCCCGCATCTTCGCGGAGCCCAAAGTCACTGAACGCGGGCTGTCGTGCATGATCTGGGAAATACAGACCTGCGAGCACGCCATTCCGCGCAACAAGTGTGAGCTCACCAATCGGTGAATCAACGATCGTGTGAGTTACTGACATATCGTCGTCATGTTGTTCCGCAATCTAGCCGCCGACCACGCGAGCGCTGGCCATTTTCGGACAGCGCTGCCGAAGCGTTAACGCGAGTTTGCGACGCTAGGCCAAGGGGCGGTGAGCTCGGCACCCGGCCGCGATCAGATAGCGCCGAGCTTCGTAACGTTGGACGATCCGCAGTTAGGCTATTGCGCGATGCAAATCAGTCGGGAAGCGACGACTGCAAGGCCGCGATAACCTGAACGTTGTTCACGTGGCAGGCGCCGCTCGTGACGACGACGCCCCCGGCGGTAAACGGCGAAAAATCGGTCTTGCGAACCGAGATGTTATACGTCCCAGGCCGCTCGCGCGCCGCTTGAATGACGCCAGTCGGTCCCACGGTGGTATATGTCTCGACGTAGCTGCCGTCAGTAATGCGGACGCTGGCGCTGTCGGTAATTGGAGTGCCTGTTGCCGCGTTGCGAATGATGAGCGAGATGCCGTACACGACGTCGGTGGTGCACGCCGCTTTGGGCGATGTAGAGCTCGAGCCCGAACATGCGGCTGCGGTGAGCAGCGCAAAACACGTGGCGGCTGCAGCCAGCCAGCCCGAAAGCGGGTGCCTGATGGCGGCAACGCCCGGGAGTGCGGACGAGTGCTTGATCGATCGGAATTCCGGTATCACGTGCATGAGCAGATCCTGAGGTTGCCGGAACGTCGCGGTCGCTCCCGGCTGGTTAGTCAAGAAATTAACTCGATTGACGCATTTCTGATCCATTCCACGCAATCCCTGGCGGGAGCAATCGGGCGCAAGGCCTTACGTTGCGTTAGATAGGTAGCTATCTATCTAACTGAATGTGTGCTAATAAGGTAAAGAAGGCAGACCGGGATGCGTACGAACGAGCATTTACCACGGCTCTGTGTCCATTGCGCGAAAAAATCCGCCGCTGCTACGACCAGGAACTCTCAGAGTTCGGACTTTCGCGCGCTCTCGCGGCGCCTCTGGTGCGCATCTGGGAGCACGACGGCCTGCGTCAGAATGCACTCGCCGGGATGCTCGATGTCGAAGGTCCGACGGTCGTGAGCCTGCTCGATCAACTGAGCGCCATTGGATTGGTTGTACGTCGCCCGGATCCCACCGATCAACGTGCCAGAACTCTTCATGTAACTCCCGCTGGCGCAGCACTTGCGCAGCGAATCGGACCCTTGGTGGAGCGGCTCCGTCAGCGCCTACTCGCCGGAGTGTCGGACGCGGATCTCCAAACGGCTCTGCGCGTCTTTGACTGCTTCCTGGCGGCGTGCGAGAGCGAAGGTAAAAGAACGGCAAAATGATGCGTGCATCGCACGACTCCCAGTCAAACTTCGACAGTTTAAAACGTCTTCTCCGCAAACGATTCTCCATGTCAGCTCCTCATAAAATGGCAACCACATTTTCGTGCAGCGCAGCCGTGATTCCCACTGCGCTCGTCTCCGCGCTGCTCATTATCGGCTGCTCTAAAGCGGCCCCTCCCGCGGCACCGCCGCCGTCGGACGTAACTGTACTGACGGTTACGCCGCGAACGGTCGAGGACAATCTTCAGTTCACCGGTCAGGTGCGCGCCTATCGGAGTGTTCAGGTACGTGCGCTCGCAAGCGGGGTGATCCTGGCGCGGCCGTTCACGGAAGGGTCGCAGGTTGGTGTCGGGCAGGTTCTCTACCGCATCGATCCCACGACGACGGACGCCGAGTGGCGCAGCGCGAAGGCGCGACTCGCATCGGCGCAGGCGACTCTTGCCAACGCGCAGACTATCTCGTCGAGACTTCGCGCGCTTCTGCCCGGAAACGCGGTGGCGAAACAGGACGTGGATAACGCCGACGCACAGCTCAAATCTGCGCAGGCGGCGGTGGATGCTGCACGCGGAGACGTGGACGCCGCCCACAAGAATCTGAGCGAGACGACGGTGCGCGCGCAGATCGCTGGCCGCGTCGAACGTACGATGCTCGATGTCGGTGCGCGTGTCACTGGCCCCTCAGATCTCCTGACCACGATTGATGTGCTGGATCCGATCTATGTGACGTTCAGGCCGTCGAGTGACCAGCAGGCGGAGTGGCGAAGGAATCCGGTGTACGCACGCGCTATTGCCCCAGGTGGTTCGGCGCGCGTTAGCGTGGCACTCGCTGATGGAAGTCAATTTCCGTCCGAAGGGCGCATCGGCTACATCGATCCGGTCGTCGATCCGCAGACGGGCACTCAGGAGTACCGTGCGGAGTTCGCCAATCCCAAGCAGATTATGCTGCCGGGTGAGTTTGTCGCTGTTACAGTTCTCGGACTTCTCCGAAAGGATGCGGTTGTCATTCCGCAGCGCGCCGTGCTGCAGCAGATGGGACGCCAACTGGTTTACCTCGTAGGATCGGACAACAAGGTCACCGCTCGCGAGGTGAAGGCGACAGCGTGGGTTGGCGGAGACTGGCTCATTTCGAGCGGGCTCGCGGCCGGCGATCGTGTGATCGTTGACGGCATACAGAAGACCGGCCCTGGCGCGCCAGTGCACCCGACGCCGTATGTGGATTCAACGCAGACACCGGCCGCGCAGCCTGTAGCGGGCGCTTCGATGCAATCGCCTGCTAAACGCGCCGTCACGGTGCCGGATTCGACACGATGAGCGGTCCCGACGACACAACGGTTGTTCACTCGCAATCGACTGAAGTCCCAAAGTATTTCTTTGTTCACCGGCCAGTTCTGGCTGCCGTCATTTCCATTGTACTCGTGCTGCTCGGCACGTTCGCGATGCTGTCGTTGCCGATCAACCGGTATCCCCAGATCACGCCTCCGGCCGTTCAGGTAACAGCGGTATATCCAGGCGCGAGTGCACAGGATGTGGCGACTTCGGTCGCCGCCCCAATCGAACAACAGCTCTCGGGTCTCGACGGGCTACTCTACTACAAGTCGTCAAATTCGAGTAACGGGACGATGAGTCTCTCGCTCACGTTTGACATCGCCCGCAATCAGGATCTCGCAGCGGTAGACGTCCAGAACGCTATCAACCTCGCGCTTCCACGACTTCCAGCCGAGGTCCGCCAACTCGGCGTCACGATCAGCAAGGCGAACTCCGACATTTTGCTCGGCATTGCCCTCACGTCGACAGATCCGCGCTACGACGCATCGTATCTCAGCAACTATTCCAAGCTGTTTCTGGAGGATGAGATCAAGCGAGTGCCGGGTGTGGGTTCGGCGACCACATTCGGCAATCTCGACTTTGCGATGCTGCTGAGCCTGAACCCGGAAAAGATGGCGCAGTTGGGGATCACGGTTGATGATGTTTCCGCGGCAGTATCAGCACAGAACTCGACCAAGCCGGCCGGCCGGATTGGCAGAGAACCGGCGCCCGCTGGGACACAGTTAACGCTTCCTGTAGTCACTGGCGGACGTCTTACGACTCCGGCCGAGTTCGCAGACATCATCGTGCGTGCGCGGCCCGACGGCTCCATCGTACGGCTCGGTGATATCGCGAATGTACACCTGGGCTCGCAGGGCTATGATGCCGTAGGTCGGCTCAACGGTACGCCAACGGCGCTGATGTTGGTGTACGCGCGGCCAGGAGCCAACAATCTCGACGTCAAGAACGCGGTGGCTGCGCGACTCAAGGAACTCTCCACGGGGCTGCCGGTTGGTGTGCATGCTGTCATTCCGTTCGATACGACGCCGTTCATAACGGAATCGATCAAGGAAGTCGTGATCACGCTCGCGGAAGCAATGATCCTGGTCACTCTGGTGGTGTTCGTCTTCCTGCAGAGCTGGCGTGCGACGTTGATACCCGTGCTCGCCGTGCCGGTGAGCATCATTGGCACATTCCTTGGACTTCAGTTTCTTGGATTCACCATCAATACGCTCACGCTATTCGCGATGGTCCTCGCGATCGGTATAGTTGTCGACGATGCCATAGTAGTCATCGAAAACGTCGAGCGTATCATGGCAGATGAACACGTCTCGGCGGGAGTTGCGGCGAACAAGGCCATGCACCAGGTAAGCGGAGCGCTGATCGCGATCGTGTTGGTGCTCTGCTCGGTGTTCATTCCCGTGGCGCTCGTCGGCGGGATTACGGGCACGATGTACAAGCAGTTCGCGATCACAATCGTGATCTCTGTCATCCTGTCGGGAGTGGTCGCGCTTACACTCACGCCGGCACTCTGCGCGCTGCTTCTCAAAAAGCCCACGGACGAAACGGACAACCGTTTCTACAACTGGTTCAATCGCGGTTTTGGGAAACTCACGCGGCACTACGTCAGCAGCGCGGGTCACATGATCGATCGTCCTCGTATCTGGCTTGGTGCGTTCGTCGGACTCGTAGTCGTTCTCGTCATTCTCTGGAAGATCGTTCCGGGCAGCTTCCTTCCGACGGAGGACAAGGGATACTTCGCCATCTCGGTGCAGCTTCCAGATGCGGCATCGCTACAGCGAACGAATGCGGTGGTGGAACAGATCGAGAAAATGGTAAGGAAGGAGCCCGGGGTTCAGAACATTCTGGTGCTGGAAGGACTCGACATTCTATCGCAATCCTCCCAGACAAACGCCGCGACCATGTTCGTGAGTCTCAAACCGTGGTCGGAGCGTGGGAACAGCGACGGGGCCGATGCAATCATCCAGCGAGTGAATGGAAAGCTGTTCGGGATGAAGAATACAATCGCCTTTGGCTTCAATCTTCCCGAGATACCAGGCATCGGGACGACCGCCGGCATCGAGGTGAACCTTCAGGAGCGCACGGGAACCGATTACAACGCCTTCGCCAACAGTGTTCGCGGTTTTGTAGAGGATCTGAAGACTATTCCTTCGCTTCAAAATCCTACCGTGAACATTCGGACTGACGTTCCGCAGGTATTTGTGAACGTGAATCAGGATGCAGCCGAGTCGCGCGGCGTAAGCAGCGCGACGATCTTCTCCACGTTGCAGACCATGCTCGCCAGTCAGTACATCAACGACTTCAATCTGTACGGGCGCACCTATCGCGTCCAGGCGGAGGCAGAGCCGCAATTCAGGCAGCGACCAGAAGACATCGGACGCTTCTATGTTCGCAGCACGAGCGGCGACATGGTGCCGTTGTCGGCTCTAACGACAACGAAGATCACAGGTGCGCCGGGCGTGTTGACGCGATTCAACGGTTTCCCCTCCGCAATGGTGACGGCAGCCATCGCACCCGGGCACAGTTCCGGAGAGGGGATGGTAGCAGTGGAAAAACTGATCGCGAACAAATACGCGTCCGAGGGGATCGGCTACGCCTACAGCGGACAATCGTATCAGGAGCGCGCATCGGCGGGGCAGGGCGGACTGGTGCTCGCCCTTGGACTGGTGCTCGTGTTTCTGGTTCTCGCGGCACAGTACGAAAGCTGGTCGATTCCGTTCGCGGTAATACTGGCGCTGCCATTTGGAATACTCGGCGCGTACTTGGGAATCTGGGCACGCGGTCTTTCCAGCGACATCTACTTTCAGGTTGCGCTACTCGCGGTGCTCGGACTCGCAGCGAAGAATGCGATTCTGATCGTGGAATTTGCGACCGAGCTTCGCCGTTCCGGAATGTCTGTTCGCGACGCGGCGATCGAAGCTGCGAGGGAACGGTTCAGGCCAATCCTCATGACTTCGTTCGCGTTCATACTTGGAGTAGCACCGCTCGTAATCGCGGGAGGTGCTGGTGCGGCAAGCAGACACTCGCTCGGCACCGGTGTCTTCGCCGGAATGCTTATCGCCACGTCGGTTGGAGTTTTCTTCATCCCATTATTCTTTGCTGCAATACAGGGCTTGGTGAAGCGACCGTCTTCGCGTGATGTCGCGCCGGATCCGAATGACCACACGGAGGCATCGCAATGAAAAGCATGATGCATAGCAGGCTCGCGATGCGTTTTGGCGCTCCCGCGCTTGCCGCCGCGCTCGTTGCTTGCGCAGTTGGACCATCCACGGCCGTGACGCCAGTGGTTGCGTCCATTGACCAGGGTGGCGAAGGAGCCGTACCGCCTGCCGCACGTAGCTTCTACGACTCGCTCAGCGCAGCGC
Source organism: Gemmatimonadaceae bacterium (assembly GCA_039924865.1). Classification (GTDB taxonomy): domain Bacteria; phylum Gemmatimonadota; class Gemmatimonadetes; order Gemmatimonadales; family Gemmatimonadaceae; genus Fen-1247. Next base: position 7,001 of record JBDTAB010000137.1, read on the forward strand.
GCGCCTCCGGTCGTGCAGACTCGACTCCTCAATCGCAACTGATTCCATCGCCACAGGCGCTGCTGAATCCTGCGACGCTGGAATTGAATGCGAATCAGGATCTTGCATGGCTGGACATCGTACGTGACAGCACTCTTGTAACGCTGATCCAGACTGCGATCGAAAACAACCGTGATCTGAGAGTCGCCCACGCGCGAATTCTGGAGTACCATGCACTTCAGGGTGCTGCAATGGGTCCGTTGTTCCCTCAGATCACGGCGAACGTGTCGGCAAGCGAGAACAAGATTGCATTGGGCGGCGGCGCGCCGATCAAATACAACGCAATCCGTGCGACCGGCGACGTTTCATGGGAGCTTGATTTCTGGGGTCGTATTCGTCGTGGTGCCGAAGCGGCGAAGTTCGATCTACTTGGACGCGAACAGGATGCACGTGCCACCGAACTGACCCTCGTGAGCGAAGTCGCTACGGCATATCTGCAGCTTCGCGAACTGGACGAGAGCATCCGGATCGCGGAAGCGACGAGGGTCGCCGGTCAGGCAGTTCTGGGACTAGCGCAGAAACGGTTCAACGAGGGGCAGATATCCGAACTCGACGTGCGACAGTTCGAGGCTCAGGTCGCCGATCCCGCCGCGCGGCTGGCGCAGTTTGCGCTGCAGCGGCGTCAGCAGGAAAACGGACTGTCGCTTCTGCTGGGCGAACCGCCGGGTCGCATACCGCGTGGGGCACCGTTGCAGGATGTGCTCCAGGCTGTCATTGTGCCGGATTCGATACCGGGTGCCCTCATTGCGCGGCGCCCCGATGTATTGCGTGCGCAGCGTGACATGCAGGCTGCACTGGCACGCATTGGAGTCGCAATCGCGAACCGTCTACCGTCGATTACTGTTTCGGGCGACTACGGCGCGCAGCGGCCGGAGTTCACCAAGCTCTTCTCGGGCCAGGGCGACATCTACACCGTTCAGGCTGGCCTGTCGTTTCCACTGTTCACCGGTGGGAGGCTGCTCAATCAGCAACGCGCGGCGCGTGCACGGGCAGATGAAGCGAAGTCGCAATACCAGCAAACGGTCCTGGTCGCGCTTAATGAAGCCGCCAACGCCCTTGCGGGCGTCAAACTGGGCCACGACCAACTGGTCGCGCAGCAGACGCAGGCTCGTGCTCTCACTATCGCTGCTTCAATCGCCGAGCGACGCTACGCGAGCGGAATATCGAGCTACCTCGAAGTGCTAACGGCGGAGCAAAGCCTTTTCAACGCACAGTTGAATCTGGTGCTCGTCGAGCAACAATATCTTGTGGCGACGGTTCAGCTGTATAAGGCGTTGGGCGGAAGCTGGGTAGTTGTAGCTGCACACTGATTTCGTCAGCCCTGAGACTCCCTCCGTCATCCCCGCACTCCTTCCGTCATCCCCGCACTCCTTCCGTCATCCCCGCGAAAGCGGGGACCCATGTTATCGGTCTTTAGACACGGTTACATCATCTCCGCGGGTCGGCAGCAAATGGGTTCCCGCTTTCGCGGGAATGACAGGGGGAGTGCAGGAACTACGGTGTGGTGCAGGGAGCGACGAGTGGTTTTTTGCATGGGACTCACGCGGATCCCCGTTCCGCGCTCGCGAAGCGGAATCCGCCCACCATTACGCTGCGCCTGTCGCTGACAGCACAAGCGGCGGGAGCACCGCCTCGATCTCGCTGCGGCGTGATTCCAGCCACGGTGGCAGCACGAGATGCTCACCCAGCGTTTCGGTGCTCTCGTCAATCGAGAAGCCGGGGCCGTCTGTCGCAATCTCGAACAGCACACCGCCTGGCTCGAGAAAGTAGACGGAGTGGAACCAGAATCGGTCGATGACTTCCGTCGGCCGACGCCGCGCAGCCTCGACGCGGGCGCGGACAACCAGTTGGGACGGTTCGTCCTTTACGCGCCACGCTACGTGGTGAATCCCACCGACGCCCCACCGACCGCGCGTGGCAGCAGGTACCTCGCGAATGTCGAGATGCTGGCCTGAACCTCCCTCACCAACACCAAAGCGGTGCCAGCCGGCCTCTTCGCCGAGTGGCTTGAATCCGAGCACGTCGACAAGAAAGGTCGCCGTAGGAGCTAGCTCGCGCTCCCACAGACGCACCGCGTGCAATCCGCGAATCTGGAACTCGGGCGGCACCGGGCTCTGCTCCCACGCTGCGAATGCCCGCGTGTCTCCGGTCTCCACCAGCGACAATGGCTGTCCGAACGGGTCATTTAGGAGCAACGCACGTTCTCCGCGGCGTTGCTCTTCGGCCTGCACCGGAGCGCCATGTTGCGCGAGCTGCTGCCGCCAGTATTCGCCGCTACCTGAAGGGATCGCGAGCGATAGCTCCATCGCGAGACCGATCCCGGGCTGAACCGCTGGTGACTCTGCCCACGGAAAGAACGTAAGGTCAGTTCCGGGCGTCCCGTCGGCGTCGGCGAAGAACAGGTGATAGGTATCCGGGACGTCCTGATTGACAGTCCTCTTCACGAGCCGCAAGCCGAGCACGCGGGTGTAGAAGTCCAGATTCGCCTGGGCTCCTCCGGTGATGGCGGTGACGTGATGTATTCCGAGAATTTCGGTCATGGCGCGGTTATGTAGTAAGTGTACTAAATGATAGTGAGTAACTATAATCAAATAAGTAAATTCAGGCGATCAAACCCGGCGCGAAATCGCGTCCGTTTGGGTACATTCGCCGGGATCGTGATCAAACCACTCATTAAGACCCTGGTTAACACCTTCCACACCGGTGCACACAGAGTGATGAACACAGGCGAACCGGCCGAACAGCGTAAACCGCGCGATGATGAAATTGATGTTTGGGGTCTGACCCACATGGGAAACGTGCGCACGACCAACGAAGATCATTTTCTGTTGGGATCTCTCCGCAAGAGCCTCGACATTATGGCGACGTCGCTCCCGGAGGCGGAGCAGTTGGCTGCGTGCAATGAGCGTGTCGGATTCATCGCCGTGGTCGCGGACGGTGTCGGCGGCCAAGTCGCCGGCGAAGAGGCGAGCCGCGTCGCGTTGGAGACGGTTACGCAGTACGTGACCCAGAGCGCTCTGTGTTACTACCAGGCGGACGCGCAGGAAGAAGAGTTTTCGGAGGTGCTGCAGCGCGCGGCGATGCAGAGTCATGCGCGAGTGCTCGAACGCGCGAAGGAAAACCGTGACCTGCGCGGAATGGCCACCACGCTCACAGTGTGGATCGGCGTGTGGCCGTGGACTTACCTCCTGCAAGTGGGTGATTCCCGCTATTACGTGTACCGGCACGGAGTCCTGACGCAGGTGACGCGAGATCAGACTATGGCTCAGGAGTTCATCGATCAGGGCGTGATGACGCGTCCGGCCGCTCTTGCGTCACCCTGGGCCAACATTCTCTCGAGCTCGCTGGGTGGACAGCAGACCGCGCCCGTTGTAACCCGGTTCCGGTCGGGCTGGGAAAATACGCATCTGATGTGTAGCGACGGTCTCACCAAGCATGTTCCCGACTCGCGGATCGCGGAGCGTCTCGCGGGCATGACTTCCGCACGAGACGCTTGTGAGCGCCTGCTGGAGGATGCACTGAACGCGGGCGGCACGGACAACATCACCATCATAGTTGGACGGGCCGTCAAGAGGCACGGCGACTGAGCGTGCGGGATGGCTTTCGCGGCGGCTGAAAGAGTTGCCGCAAAAGTCGCGATGCTTACTGCGCGCTATCGGGTGGAGCCGGTCTCCTGCGCACGCATGATTCCGTTTCGCACTCGCACTGCCTTCGCGGATGCGACTGGCATCTCCGAAACTGTCACCACCTCGCGGCGACCGCTGGTGCCGCGCTCCACCTGCAGTCCTGCAAGCGCGAGAACGGAATCCACGGGCATCGGCTCGCGCCCGTCGATATAGCGGCGCCTGAATTCATCGAATGATCGCCCGTTGGCAGCGGTCCGTACCGCGCTCCACCAGTCGTCATTCGTGAATCCTCGGCCGTTCTTGTACGTGCTGTTGTAGAGATTGCGCATGACCAGGTCCAGCGAGCCCGCGTTGTTGCTCGCGTCGCGGATCATTATGTCCAGCAGAAATCCGGCAAGCGCGCCTTTCGTGTAGTAGATGCCTGATGTCCCGTCCGTCGGGTCGACCCAGACCGAAAGCGACGCGTCGCTCAGCGAAATTGGTCCCGCTTGATCGGTTGCGGCGACAGTGGCGGCGATCAAACTGTAGAAACCAGTGCTGTCAACGATCCCGCCTCTAACTCGCGCCACGTCGCTATAGTAGCTGGTGAGGCCTTCACTTACCCACAGGAATTTTGTGGGATCGGTGTCGCTGTACATGTAAGGCACCATGTCCGCGGGTCGCAGGCGCTTGACGTTCCACGAGTGGAAGAATTCGTGGGCGAACATTCCGGCGAGGTTGGCGTCCAGTCGGCTGCTCTGTATTTCGTCCATCTGAGAATCCTGATGCTCGAGGCCGCCAGCGTTGACAACGCTGTCCGAAACCAGAAAGATCGTGTAATTGTGCCATTCGATGTCGCGAAATACGGCGACCTCCTGCGGCACGAATTTCTGCACCCAACCAAGAATCCTGTCCCTGCGCGCCGGAGTCATCGATGTCGCTGGGTACGTGGCCAGCCGGACCCACTTGTTCGACACGTGAGTACTGTCGATCGCGAATCGCCCCACAAAGAACGGCATGTCCACCAAGTCGTGGTAATTCCGTGCGGAGTAGGTACGTGCTGCCGCCTCCGGATTCATTCCCGTAGCGACACTCCAGGATGGCTCGGTATGGATCGTCACGCTCGCACTCCAACCGAAGCCGCGTCCTACGGGATACATGAAGAGGTTCGTGCCGTTGAAGAACGAAAAATCGGGCTTTGTCCACGCAACGGCGCGGTCGATCGTGTTAGCGAGGTAGTCGAACGATACCTTGATCTGGCCCGGGGCTTTCGGGTCTATCTCCCAGGTCTGATAGTCCACCATGTGCCACTCGAGCATCGCCCCGTTCGATTCCGGCTCAAAGTGCGAAACGCGGCGCGAGAACCACAATAGCGCGTAGTGCCCGGGCGACCACGCTGGCAGGCTGAGGATGACCGGTTTCGTGCTCGCAACGCGAAAGGTCATCGTGACACCGAGCTGATGGCTGCCGACGGCAGCTGAGTCCGCCGTCACGTCGTAGTGCACGTCCTGAATGGGGGCTGATGAAACCTGGACGCGTTGTGCGCTGGCTGGCAGCACGGCTACCGTCAACAGTGCGAGCGAAACAATGAATGCGTCGCACCGTGTGCGCGCGCGACTATTTGACATGGGGTTTCCTCGTCGGGTCGTGTCGGCGGCCCTTCGCAAAGGCCTTCTCAAGTATATCCGCAATGCAGCCTCGTGCAAAAGCGGCCTGTGTTGGATACACCCCGAAATAATCGTGTGGGCGGCGTTGTTCCGGCGCGGTAACTGCTCTTTCGAAGAATGCCACGGACGCACATCGCCATCCCGTGGAACGTCAAAAGGAGGTCCAACGTGTTTGAACTGTTCCCTCGCCACAGCCACCGCACGCCAGCGCAGATCGCCGAAGACTCGCATGACTCGTTCGAGCCGATGAGTGCCAATCGCGAAATAGGCAGACCTGGCGTCCGACGAATGTCAACGAGCAGCACCTCGTCCCACACGGAACCTGACGCATGTGCAGATGGTCGTCCTGCGAATGGGCCGAACCGCTAGTCGCTGTTACATCCCACTCGGATACGCCTCCGACGCGTCCCCGTCGACGCGAACCGGCATTTGGAGCGGCACGTCAAACTGGTCGATCCCACCGTCTTCTGCGCCATTGAAGTCGAAGAGGCCGTCATGGCCACCGAGCGCATGGTGAAAGAGGTCCTCGACACTTCCTGAGCGAACCTCCGGGACCGGGGCTTACACGACCGTCAGAGTCACGGAGTCCGTGCCGGTCGGTTTGCACAGCCGCCGGTACGGCGGGCTTCTAGCGGTGGCTGGTCGCGGCTAGCGGGACGATCGCGAGGGTACAGCGTGAAACGCAGATCAGCCGGCCCGCTTCGTCCGCTATTTCGATTGCCCAGACGTGACTTGATCGGCCAATGTGGATTGGCGTAGCGGTGGCGGTGACGGTGCCATCGCGCTTTGATCTCAAATGATTGGCATTGATCTCGATCCCGACGGCGGCCGAAGCCGTGGAGTCGATGTTTGCAAACGCACCGAGCGAGGCTGCGGTCTCGGCGAGTGCGACCGAAGCTCCGCCGTGAAGCAGGCCGAACGGCTGGCGGGTGCGTTCGTCTACCGGCATGGTCGCTACGACCCGCGTTGGATCCAGCTGCGTAACGCGGATGCCTAGGGCATCCTGAAGTCCGCGGGTGCTTTGGGCATTAAGCCAGGCTAGGGCGTCGGCATGCTCAGTCATGCCGTAAGCTACTAGGACTTGGGCTTGGCGCGCGCGCCGCCCAGGAAAGAGGCAGTCCACGCCGCGAGGGCGACAATCAGCAGCACCGGGAGCACTAACATCTCGCCGAGTGCGTGGTCTTGGTTTGGATCCATGGGGGTGGTTGCGTAAGGGTTTGCGCCCAAGTTTCGGCGGTTGGCACCGAGAACTTGAACGCCTGCTTTACGACGGACCCGGTACCCCTATTCCTGGAGCGCCACCAGACTGCTGTACACCCTACCGGGGTAGCGGCTCATCTCTCCCGTACCGTTGTTGTACGCCGCAAGGGCGATATCCCTGTCACCGTGATGCTGACGCAGGAACTCTGCGAAGATGTGTGCGCCAAAGCAGATGTTGACTTCCGGGTCATGCAGGGTACGCACGCTCATTCTTCCGCACCGTGGTTCGTACTCGCGCCACGAATTACGCTCTGGAAGGATCTGCATCAGTCCGATTGCTCCCGCCTGACTACGCGCGCTCGGATTGAACTCCGACTCTGCATAAGCTATTGCGACGAGCATCTTTGGATTCACGCGCGCCTCCTCACCGTAGCGAACGAAGTCGCGTGCCCACTCCGATGCCGTGGTTGAATCGACGTGCTTGCGCGCAAGCATTCGCGCGACAGTATCTGCGCGCATCTGAAACCGAAGCTGTGACAGGGTTGGCGCAAACACAACGACAGGCGTCATGGGGAGCGACGGCGCAACAAACGGAGGTGCGGCGTTCGCGATCATCACGCCGCAGCCGAGTAGCAGTATCGGATATAGAATCGGTTGCGCTTTTTTGAGCACGTGCATGAGCATGTGTCGATGCGAATCATGCTGCCAGTCTTCCGCCGAATGCGGAAGCTCGGAAAGCGGACCACATATCACCGCGATCATGAGAGGCGGCGGCTGAGGATGCAACGCGCCACAGTTGTGGCAGCATCAAACAGGACAGAGCGTCTCGGCATTGAGTATATCCCGGGTTCTAGATCCGTGGACTTGCAAAGGAACTTCATGATCCAATTTAACCATCGATTACGATACACGATCACATGAATTACACGCGATCGCAAGCATCTCTACATGCGGATTGCGTGCCACAGCCCAACTGTCGTAAAGCTGTGAATGTACGCGGGCGCACTCGCGCTATTTGCGACATTATTCCCTGTTTTACGATGATATAAGCACACATTTATGCGCCGCGGCGAGCAACTTGCAAAGTACATGTCGCATGGCTGCATCACGCGAGGGAAACACAAGGGTCAGCATTCCGGACACGGTCGATGAAATCGATCTGCGGATAGGTCGCAAAGCTGTGCGGTTGACACATCTGCGGAAACTATTTTGGCCATCCTTGCACATAACCAAGGGTGACCTTCTGCGTTACTACCTTGCGATTTCACCGCAGCTGATTCCACATCTCCGCAACCGTGCGATGGTGATGAAGCGATATCCAAACGGCGCGAACGGGAAATATTTCTTCATGAAGCGGGCGCCATCGCCGCGTCCGGAATGGATCACGACATGTGAAATCGAGCATGACTCGGGAAGCACTATCGACTTCCCAATAGTGCAGGACCTGGCGTCGCTGCTCTGGACAGTCAACCTTGGATGCATAGATCTGAATCAGTGGTACTCGCGCTGTGATGATATAGATCGTCCCGACTATCTCCATTTCGATCTTGATCCGTCGAAGGGAACACCGTTCGCGCGCGTGCTCGAAGTTGCGCTGGTCGTGCGAGAGACGTTGCAGCAACTGGGGATGCCTGCGTTCGCAAAGACGAGTGGTGCGACCGGCCTTCACGTCTATGTGCCGATTAAACGCGGCCCGTTACAGAAGCAGGTGTGGACTTTCGCCAAGGCGCTAGCACAGTCCGTGGCTGAGAAGCATCCGAAGATTGCGACAGCCGAGTACCTGATCGCGAAACGTCCACATGGTCGCGTGTTTGTCGACTACAATCAGAACGCGTGGGGAAAGACGCTGGCCTCTGTTTACTCGGTGCGTCCAACCAAACTGGCGACGGTATCGACTCCTGTTACGTGGGAAGAGGTTCAGAATGGCGTCGATCGCGGCGCATTCCGCATGGACACGGTCCCGGACCGTGTAGCCGGACTGGGCGACCTCTGGGCGCCGCTCCTCGCCTCTTCTGGCCGTGTTCGGCTGGAGCAGTTTCTGTGACGCTCTCGATCAAGACCAGTTACGAGGCGATGGAGGCCCGACCAGTCGCGGCGCTTCCGGTGGGTAAGGAGTGGCAGTATGAGCCGAAATGGGATGGCTTCCGGTGTCTGGCGTTCCGGGACGGCACAAGGGTCGAACTGCGTTCCAAGTCAGGCCGGTCTCTCGCTCGATATTTCCCCGAGTTGGTGACTGCGCTCCTCCAACTCACGCCAAAGACGTTCGTGCTGGATGGCGAAATAGTCGTTCCGGACGAGAAGTCGCTGAACTTCGATGCACTGCTCCAGCGAATTCATCCGGCGGCGAGCCGCGTCGATCGGCTCGCCTTGGAAACCCCCGCGGTTTACGTGGTTTTCGATCTCCTGGTTGATCAGCGCAATCGACCTCTGGTCAACGAACCGCTGCACGAACGCCGCGTACTGCTGAACGCGTTCGCTGACAAGTATTTCGGGAGGAGTGACGATATCGTCAGGCTGTCACCGGAGACGCGATCCGTGCGTGTTGCACGCGGCTGGCTTGCGGGACGGGCCGGCCTCGACGGTGTGATTGCAAAGCGAATCGATGTCCCGTACGGATCTGGCGAACGTACGGCGATGCACAAGGTGAAGCGTATTCGCACCGCGGATTGCGTCGTTGGCGGGTTCCGATACGCGACAAAGGGACGAGTTGTCGGGTCATTGCTGCTCGGCCTGTACGATGACGCCGGGCTGTTGAATCACGTTGGCTATACGTCATCTCTGACCACCGAGGAGCGTGCTGCGCTAACCCCGAAGCTTGAGAAATTGATCAGATCGCCGGGATTCACTGGCAAAAAACCGGGTGGCGCGAGCCGCTGGACTACTGATCGATCAGCGGAGTGGGAGCCTCTCGCAACGAAGATCGTGGTGGAGGTGACGTTCGACCATGTCAGCGGTGACAGGTTTCGGCATGGGACCGGATTCGTGCGCTGGCGCCCGGACAAGGCACCGCGGCAGTGTACCATGGAGCAGATGGACCAACCGGTAGTGTCGATGGGCACCCTCCTCCGCAAGCAGAAGCGAAGTACCTCACCCCGCACAAATAAGACGAAGGCAGGCTGATTCCGCGAACGCGGCGGGTGCATGTATGATCTCAATGCCTCGCTGTGTCGCCTTCAGTAACCGCCGATGTGCAGTGTGTGGAAGACGTATCGACGCACATCGGGCGTGAACTCCTGCGTGACACTTGCCGTAGGATAGCTGAGCGCGCCAGCGAGAGAAAGCATTAGCGCGTGATGCGTGCTATGCATTCGGCGCGGCTCCCAGCTGTTAACCGCGAAACCGGTTGCAAGTGCCGCTACTGCGCGCGACCATGCGATCCTGTGGCCGCCATCATTCGTTTCTGCAACGATCGCCGTGCGGAGTGCGTCCGCAGTTCTTGGAGCGACTCCGTGGCGCGTTGATCGTTCGAATCGCGGATCTTCACCAAAGAGTGCGCCGAAGCCAAACTCGGCGGTGTGACGAATCACTCCGGCACCATAGGCCGCTGCGTCTCGCCTCGCGTACCCGCTGAGGCCCGCTCCCCACTCGCTTGGCGTGCCGCGCCACTGCGCGAGGCCCGCGGCGTAGGACGCGCTGAACAATGCGCGCGCCGAATATGTTCGGCTTGCGTAGAGAGATGCCTTCTGGCCGAATGTCAGCGGTATGCGACTCTGGTTGGTGATGGTCGAATCCGCAGAGCCGCCTGGATGCGCGGCAACGGTGTCGGGAAGCGCCGCAGGCTGGTCCTGGGCGTGCGCGAGACTAGCGCGAAGGAAGAACATACAGAAGAGCAGTGCTCCCGAGCGCGGCGAGCGTCCGCAAAAAGCGCGCGAGGCCATCGATCAAACTTAGCCTCGCGCGCCGGAACGCATATCCCAAACGGGGCGGAGAAGCGCTATTGCTTACGCGGAGCGGGAGCAGCCGGAAGTTGCGCCAGACGCTTCTTCATCGCGCGGAACCCAGCGTTGTCCGTCTCGAGCTTGGCAAGCTGTGCAGATGACATCTTCGCGAGCATGGCCTTGATGTCGGCGATGCGGTCCTGGGTGCCTGGGTGGTCGGCGAACCAGGATGCCGTGTTTCCGGTTCCTCCAGCGGCCTGCTCTTCAGCAAGCAGCTTCTGGAAGAACGTGAGCATCCCCGTAGGATTGATGCCGGCTCGTACGACGTTCTGAAAGCCCCCTTCGTCTGCCTGGACTTCATCTTCGCGGCTGAACTTGGCAAAGATCGCGGTGGCGCCAATATTGACCGCGGTCTGAGTCACCTGACTGTCACACACGTTGGTGAGTATGCATGCGATAGAGAGACCGACATTTGCTCCCTGCTGCTGTTCCATCTGCTTCACGGAGTGACGGAGCACAACGTGCTCGATTTCGTGGCCCATCACGCCGGCGAGCTCGGACATGTTGCTCGCATGTTCCAGGATTCCGCGATTCACGTAGACGTAACCGCCGGGGAGTGCAAACGCGTTGACAACATTCGTGTTCACCACTGCAAAGTGCCAGTCGAGGTCGCCCCGCGAAGTTAGTTTCGCGATCCGGTTCCCTAGCTGGTTCACGTAGTTGTTCACCACTGCATCGCCTAGCATTGGAAGCTGCGTCGATACCTGCTGCGCCTCCTGCTGCCCCATCTGTACTTCCTGTTGCGTGGAGATGCTGCACCCACCAAGCAAGGTGAGCGTTATGAGTGAGAAGAGGATCGGCCTGCGTCGCATGTTTGTCACCCGGGCGGATCGTGCTGTCCGCAAGAAGTTGGGAAATTCCATCATGATTGGTGCAAAAGCAGGAACTGGACCACAAACCACGCGTCGGGGCGCACCGGTTGGGGCCTCAAGGGGACGAAAACCCGCCAGCGCGCCGCCTGGCGGGCTCTCCACGGATGGTCGGGCTATCGGGACGGCAGATTCGGAACAACGCTGCGAAGGAGGGGTCAGTTGCACCGTGCGCGCGATCGCTGCTTCCGTTTTTGAGACGTTCGACTGACATTACTACAGAGGGCGAGCCGCTAGCACGAGTTGATGCTGCGCTGCCCGTTTCCCAGTTTTCTCAGGAAAATCGTTCCCGGAGCGATGAGAATGTCGCAGACCATGGAAGATCGAATCCCCCTGTCGCAGCCAGTCGATCTCGTCACTGTTTCACGAGAATATGGTGCGGGTGGCAGCGATTTCGCACGTGCACTTGGTGTTCGGCTCGGCTGGCATGTGCTCGATCACGACATCATCGAACAAGTTGCAGAGAGATTGCACGTCAAGGCAGGATTTGTTGAGCGCTGTGATGAACAGCCTCCGGGTTGGCTCGACAGAATTGCCGCGACGTTGCTCATCTCACCGCCCGAGTCTCCGGTGCAAATGGAGACTGCGAGTGTCCTTACCCGTGACTCGATTGCAGAGGCAGCGCATGTGGCGATGCTGGAAAGTGCGGAGTCACCACCGCTCATAATTGTAGGGCATGGCGCGCAGTACATCTTTCGCGACCGCCCCGGGACGATTCAGGTGCGACTGACTGGAAGCATTGAATCACGAGCCGCCCGGATTATTGCGCGCAACGGAGGGTCGGAGCAGGAGGCGGCGGCAAACGCACGACGGATTGACAATCAGCGAGAAGCGTACGTCCAACGGTACTTCCACCATTCATGGATCGACCCGTTGCTGTTCGACGTTCAATTCAACACCGGACGCGTCGGGATTGATGAAGCAGTTCACATGGTTGCGACGCTCGTCGAATCACGCGCGACTGCTGCTCCCTACCTGAGTCAGGTCAACAGAACATGAAGTTCATATCCACACCCAACGCGCCGACGCCTGCCGGCCATTACTCGCAGGCAGTTGTACATGGTGGACTCGTCTATGTCGCGGGCCAGCTTCCGCTCGATCCGTCCGATCCATCGCGCGCGCCGGGCAATATCGAGGAACAGGCCGGCCGTGCGCTCGCCAATGTCTCTGCCATACTCACTGCCGCGGGGACAACACTCGACCACGTGATTCAGATGACTATCTATGTCTCCGACGTCGCACTATGGGGCAAGGTCAATGCGGTTTACGCGCGGATCATGGGAAGTCATAGGCCGGCCCGAGTGATTGTACCCGCGGGCGACCTGCATCACGGTATGCTGATCGAGATTCAGGCTATCGCCGCGCTTGACCCCGACGCGTGACGAGCGCTTTGTTGCTACCTGCGTCTGTGCGTAGTTAGTAAGGCGTCAGGCGACATTTTCACGCTGGCGCGGTTCTCCTTCGTCGGTCCAGGATACAATCAGCCGGCGAAGCGTCCCGCGCGCGGTATCCTGTGTGACGCCAGCCAAACGCAGCGCGCGCGTTGTTGGATCCTCGTGAACTGACAGTATCGCGAGCAGTAGCTGCTCCGTTCCGACGCGCCGCTCTCCATGCATAAGTGCTTCTTCGTTCGCGCGGCGCACTAGCAATTCGAGCGTTGCAGGCTGGTATCGAAGGCGTCGCGTGTCGAGCTCGGACTTGCGTTCCATGTGTATCTCCCGAGCCTGGGCAAGAATCTCGGAAACATTCGCCTCGAGTGCCGTGAACATTCCTCGGGCGAGCGAGGGTCCGCAGGCGTCAATCGCCCGCAGTATCTCGGCGCTCGCCAGAGCCGTCGGCCGGCGCTTGAGTGCCGTTCTGGCTATCTCGAGCGCGTCCTCAGCTCGAGTCGTAAAGATGGGCTTCAGCGTCATGATCTTCTCCCTGTGTCTCGCACACCGAAGTGGCGGGTGGATATCAGTGGGACACTCCGGGCAGCACGATGGTTTGCCTGGCCTCGAATTCACTGGGGCCGGTAGGGGATCATCCTGGCCAGGTTGACGCGGGGCGACACTACGGCGTATTCTCCCGCTCCACCCGACCCGCCATGTTCCAGACCCAACCCATCCCAGCGCAGGCAGCCGCGTCCGACCGCAGGGGCGGGGTACGCCCGACGCCGTGGTGGATGGACCTCATGCTGGTGCTGTTCGTGGCCGCGATTGCATTCGGGATCGCGCGGGCGGCGGCGCGCTGGAGCACGCCGCTCTCGCCGAACGTACGAATCGACAGGTCGATCTCTCAATTGCCGCTGTATGCGGGGCTATCCACTCTGCGGATGGCTGTCGCATACATGCTCGCGTTGGTTTTCAGTCTCTTGTATGCGCGTGCGGCGGCCGCGAACGAAGCGGCCGAGCGGATCATGCTCCCGGTGCTCGACATTCTTCAGAGCATTCCAATTCTGTCGTTCATGCCAGGCGTCGTTCTCGCCCTCGCCGCCGCATTTCCGGGACGGACTCTGGGACTCGAGCTCGCGGCGGTGCTGCTCATCTTTTCAAGCCAGGCCTGGAATCTGGCATTCAGCTTTCACCAATCGCTCAAGACAATTCCGCGCGAGCTAAGCGAAGCAGCGGACGTCTACAGGCTCGGTATCTGGCGTCGTTTCACCCGTCTTGAACTACCATTCGGCGCAATTCCGCTGATTCAAAACAGCATGATGAGCTGGGCTGGCGGCTGGTTCTTTCTCATGGCATCCGAGCAATTTGTTCTCGGATCGAACAACCTGCGCCTCCCTGGCCTTGGTTCGTATCTCGCGTCTGCGGCAGATGCAGGTGATACGCGCGCCATTGTATGGGGGATCATCGCACTCGTTACCGTGATCGTTGCCCTCGACCAGATTCTGTGGCGCCCACTCGTTGCGTGGTCCGATAAATTCAAATTCGAACAGTCCGGTGGCGATGCGTCGGAATCGTGGATGCTCGATCTTCTTCGCAACTCCACTGTCGTAGCGTGGTTGCACGACCACACGGTCGCACCGATCGAGAAGTCTCTGGATCGACCGCGCGCGCCGCGCAAACGGCTCACGCTGCAGCTGACGGTGCCGCGTTGGTTACGGTTGATGTTCGGATTCCTGCTTGCGTTCGCGGCTATTGCACTCGTCGTTTGGGGCGGCGTTGCCGCGTTCCACACAGTATCCGGGCTCACGATGACCACATGGTGGACCATCGCAGTGGCCACGCTTGCGACGTTCGGCCGAACACTCGCGGCGCTGATAATTGCAACCGCCTGGACTGTTCCTTTTGGTGTCGCGGTGGGGATGAGCCCCACGTGGTCTCGCAGATTGCAGCCGGTAGTGCAGGTAATCGCGTCGATTCCAGCGACCGCTCTCTTCTCGGTGCTCCTGCTTGTCCTTCTTGCGCTACCGGGCGGGCTCAATATTGCGGCGATCGCACTCATGGTCCTCGGCACACAGTGGTACATTCTTTTCAATGTTATCGCCGGCGCGATGGCAATCCCGTCGGATCTGAAGGAAGCAGCAGGTGTCTATGGTCTTTCGGGGTGGCGACGCTGGAAGGTGCTCATAATTCCGGCGATCTTTCCATATCTGGTGACCGGTCTCATCACGGCAACCGGGGGCGCGTGGAACGCGAGCATTGTTTCGGAATACGTTATCTTCGCGGGCCACAAGATCAGCACAACCGGATTGGGCGCGCTGATCGCCGAGGCCGCGGATGCGCAGGACTTTGCACTGCTGCTCGCATCTACGCTGGTGATGGCTGCAGTAGTGATCCTTGGAAACCGGCTCGTATGGCGCAAGTTGTACCG
>JBDTAB010000138.1:0-5048 GCA_039924865.1 Gemmatimonadaceae bacterium
AGCGGTCGTCGGTGAATCGGGCTCTGGCAAGTCTGTCACGGCACTATCCATACTTCGTTTGATCCGGAAACCCGGGCGGATCGAACCGGGGAGCAGTGTGGTTTTCGCCGGGCGCGAACTTCTGACGCTTGACGAAGCGGAGATGCGCGAAGTTCGGGGCAATCGTATCGCGATGATCTTCCAGGAACCGATGTCGGCACTCAATCCTGTGCTAACCGTGGGCGAGCAGATAGCCGAGGTCGTGCGGGTACATACGGACAAGTCGCATCACGAGGCGTGGGAGAGTGCAATCGAGATGCTTGCGCTCACTGGCATGTCAGACCCGCGAGAACGTGCCAAGGAGTATCCGCACCAGATGTCTGGCGGAATGCGGCAACGTGTGATGATCGCGATGGCGCTGGTCCTGCGGCCTGCGCTTCTCATAGCGGATGAACCCACTACCGCGCTCGATGTCACGATTCAGGCACAGATTCTGGAGCTGCTGCAGCGGCTTCGGGAACAGCTGGGAATGGCAGTTCTGCTCATCACGCACGATCTGGGCGTGGTCGCCGAGGTGGCTGACCGCGTGGTCGTGATGTATGGAGGAGAAGTGGTCGAGCGAGCCTCAGTGCGGGAGCTCTTTGCCGCACCGCAGCACCCGTACACAGAAGGGCTGATGAACGCGATGCCGCGGCTGGACCAGAAGATTGGCCGACTCAAGACGATTCCCGGCGTCGTACCGCCATCGACGTCATGGCCAAACGGCTGCAGATTCCGCGACCGTTGCAGTTATGCATGGGATCGATGCGAACGCGAGCATCCACCACTGTACTCCGTAGGCAGCGAGCATGAGTCACGTTGCCACCTCGTCGTCGAGCCGTTGCGGAGGCTGGAGAGCCACGATCCTATCGCGGCAAGTCCCGGAGTGCACAAGTGAGTGCACAAGTGAGTGCACAAGTGAGTGCGGAGCCAACCGGTCGCCCGTTGCTGGCCGTTTCGCATCTGAGCAAGGTGTTTTCGGCCGCAAAACACATTTTCCGTCATACCAGCGAAGGCGTGCGTGCGGTAAACGATGTCAGCTTTACCATTGAGCGCGGCGAAACACTCGGCGTGGTGGGTGAGTCAGGTTGTGGAAAGACGACCATGGGTCGTTCGATACTGAGATTGATCGAACCGACTTCCGGCACTGTGGAATTCGACGGTATCAACGTTGCGACACTGCACGGTGCGGCGCTCCGCCAAATGCGGCGTCGGATGCAGGTCGTATTTCAGGATCCGTTCTCTTCATTGAATCCGCGCATGACCGTTGGCGCCGCGGTCAAGGAAGGGATACTGATTCATCATCTCGCCGATGGTCGCGACGCGAACAAGCGCGTGAAAGCGCTCTTTGAAGAAGTAGGACTTGATCCGGCGTACGCATCGCGTTACCCGCACGAATTCTCCGGCGGTCAGCGTCAGCGAATCGGCGTGGCGCGCGCGCTATCGGTGCAACCCGAGCTGATCGTTTGCGACGAGCCTGTTTCAGCACTCGACGTCTCGGTTCAGGCGCAGGTGATCAACCTGCTGCAGGATCTGCAGCGCGATCACGGCCTTACGTACCTATTCATCGCACACGATTTGTCGGTGGTACAACACATCGCCGACCGGGTAGCTGTGATGTATCTTGGTCGGATCGTGGAAATCGGGCCGGCGCGTGATGTGTATTCTGATCCGATCATGCCATACACGAAAGCGCTGCTGTCGGCAGTACCGCGGCCGGAGCCTGGGAGACGGGGACACCGGATCGTACTGCAAGGCGAGCCTCCATCACCAGCGAATCCTCCGCCGGGATGCGTATTCTATCCACGGTGTGGTCATCCGCTCAAGGACGTGGAATGCACCCGAGTTGTGCCACCACTGGAAGAAAAGGCACCGAATCATTTCGCCGCGTGCATCAAGGAACCGATCCGCACTGTAGAATTGAGCCAACAAGTTCGAACACCGGACGATTCAGTATCAGGCAACGCGCAGTGACGCCGTAGCCGCCGCCGCAAGTCAGACAACACAGAAGAGCCCTTAGCCCTCGAACGCCATGGCAAAGAAAGACTCCGTATTCGGCCAACCGCAGGCAGCAACCGTGACGCACGATGAGCCACCGACGGGACTCGAACAATGGACCGGGAGCCGGTCATTCTTCGGCCATCCAGCGGGCCTCTCCACGCTCTTCTTCATGGAGATGTGGGAGCGGTTTTCGTACTATGGCATTCGGCCGTTGCTCGTGCTGTTCATGTCTGCGGCACTTCTCTCCGGCGGATTCGGGTTCGAGCGCACCGTTGCGTCATCCATAGTCGGGATTTACGCGGCTTGCGTGTACCTCGCTTCGCTTCCGGGCGGCTGGATTGCCGATCGATGGCTCGGATTGCAGCGCTCGATATGGTGGGGAGGCGTACTGATCGCCTGCGGGCACATTGCGATCGCACTATCGAGCATCTTTGCGCACACCGCGTTCTTTGTCGGGCTTGTGCTCATCGTCATGGGCACCGGACTTCTCAAGCCCAACATTTCGGCGATCGTCGGAGACCTGTACCCTGACGGCGGTGCGCGGCGCGACGCCGGCTTCTCCATCTTCTACATGGGTATCAACGTCGGATCGCTCATTGCGCCGCTCGTCACTGGATTTCTGGGTGAGCGGGTAGGCTGGCATTGGGGATTTGGTGCAGCCGGAGTCGGCATGATAATCGGTCTCATCACGTACCGCGCACGCGTGACACCGACACTGGGCCCAATCGGGGCTGTATCAACCGCTCCTCCGGAAGAACAGCGGCGAGTCCGGCTCATTACCATCGCGGGCGTTCTCGCTATCGCAGCGATCATCGTACTCGTCGCCGCCGGCGTCATTCACATCAATGCGGTGGCACTCGCAGAACGGATGAGCATCGTGATGCTCGCTCTGGCGGTAGTCTACTTTTCGTACCTGTTCTTCTTCGCGCGCCTCACCACCGACGAAAAGAAACGCGTCGGCGTCATCGTGGTCCTGTTCGTCTTTGCCACAATCTTCTGGGCTGGATTCGAGCAGGCGCCAACGTCGCTCAATCTATTTGCGCTCGACTTCACAGATCGTACAGTATTCGGATGGGAGATGCCCACACTGTGGCTGCAATCAGCCGAGGCATTCTTCGTCATAACACTCGCACCAGTGTTTGCCTGGATCTGGGTCGCGCTCGCTCGACGAAAGTTCGATCTATCGAGCCCGACGAAATTCGCGATCGGCCTCGCGTTCGCTGGCGTGAGCTTTATCGTCATGTTGCTTGCGTCACAGCACGTACTTGCCGGCGCAGCGGCGGGCGGTGCGGTTCGTGTGTCGATGTGGTGGCTTGTGATCTGCTACCTCTTCCAGGCCCTTGGTGAGTTGTCGCTCAGTCCGGTCGGCCTCAGTTCGATGACCAAGCTTGCGCCGCGCAGATTTGTCGGACAGATGATGGGCGTCTGGTTCCTTGCCGACTCGATTGGGAATCTCATCGCTGGACTTGTGGGCGGCCACGTAAGCGAAGCAGATCCGGGGGCGATGGCGCGGCTGTTTCAGAACACTGCCATTGCGCTATTCATTGCGGCAGTTGCATGCGGTCTGCTTGTGATTCCGGTCCGGAAGATGATGCAGTCGCGCGTGGCGGCTTAGTTCGCGGCACGTTGCATTACTGACCGCATTGAACCGTCACGTCGTCACGGCCAGTTATACACGGAATTTGGAATCGCGCGTTCACGGACTGCCTGCACGTCGCCGGGTTCGCGCCAGAACCAACGCGTGAAATCATGATTCGTGAACCGAATCTCGAATTTTGCATCGCCGCGATCGTTCAATGGAAATGCCAGGTCGACGCGCCAAGTGCGACGCGACCTCGGCGGTAGCGCCGCCAGTAGCCCGATTCCCGCGGAGTACTTGATGTTCGTATTGACGCCGAACGGAGCGTCGCCCGCCCATAAGCGGCCCGCGTCAACCCACAGCGCGGTGCCGACCGCGGCAAGCTGGCGGACGTGGCCGAACATGTATCGATCCTCCATTCGCACCACCATCCGCCTGGCACCCCCGAGATCAGAGGACCCGTAGCCTCGCAACCCGCCCTCGCGATCCGCCATGCGCAATTGGAACGGTACGCGCTGGTTCCAGCCACCACTGAATTCGGCGTCTATTATCGAAGTATGCTTGTGCGCCGGATGCGCGTACCAGGCCGCGCGGCCACTCGCCAGCACGCCGTCAGATGTATGAGTATCCATATCGCGTCGTCGCTCACCCATGAACTCGAGACCGGTGAACGAAGTCGGTGTGCCGTGTCCGAAGTACAAATCCGTCGACATGAAATAGTCTCGCTCATCCTGATCCGACATCTTCATGCCGCGACCAAGCAGAGTCGCTAGCTGCACTCCCGTGCGCACATCCTGGGTGCCGTCAACAGCATCAAACGAATGTACCTGCATGTAGGTGAGTCGCCTGAATCCAAGCAACAGATTCACGCGGCTCGTTCGGTGTTCCGAGTAGCGCCCGATGAGTGCAGATGTCGTGTCCCGCACAACTGCCGAATCGAAGATCACTACTGGGTCGTGACCCGTTCGCTCGCGCTCGCGCGACACGGTACCACCAAGCAAAAAGATGTGGCCAACACGACCGAATGCCCGTACTCCGCCCACATCGGAGTACTCGCGGGTAAAGTAAAGCGACGGCGCTTTGAGTTTGGGACGCTTGAAGTGGATATAGCCACTCCATGAGCCAGCCGACGCACGCCACGATGTGCGCTGAAGGTCCGTGAGAAATGGATGACTGACCAGCGCATCCCAACTCCCACCGAGTTCATTCCGTGAGCCCTGCAAGGAAAATTTGTACGGCCGTCCCAGAAACTGATAGTCGACAAATTTTCCGTTGTAGGTGTCGCGAAAGAACGAATTGTCCTGCCACGCTCCCGTGACGGCCACGGCCGAGCCGGAAAGATTATTTTCGCCAAGTCGCACGCCGCGCACCATTGGTGTCTTGGACGAGACCTTTCCGTCAAGCACAAGCGAAACTTCGTCGAATGTCACGACATCGATCGTCACGCCAC
>JBDTAB010000139.1:0-3746 GCA_039924865.1 Gemmatimonadaceae bacterium
ACGTTTCGTGAGCACGACGACGTCACCCGAAGCGGCCGCGCGCCACGCGGTATGCAGTCCTGCAACGCCGCTCCCAATGACGAGGAAGCGCGTGCGAATGCGCTCTGGCATGTCCAAAAGATAGCCGCCCGCGGTCCGTCACGCCCGGCGAGTGGCGCGCGGGCCGCGCCGCCTCGATTTCGCGTCAGTTGAACAATCGCATTTCTCGGATGATGCACGTCGGTTCCGGCTCCGCTCTGCAGTGGTCAGTCCGCCATATAGTGGCCGCCCATTCTCTCGGAGTGAGCCATGCAGTTGAACCGAGCACTTTCCCGTACTGTACTTCCATGCGTCCTTGCCAGTGTCGCAGCCACGCTTTACGGGTGCCAGGATTCGCCCATCGCACCTGGGCGCCCGCCAGCCAACTCGTTGTCGCAGTCAGCCGCGGCGATCAATGCACCAGGAGACTCAGCCGCGCCGGAGATCATATTCCTCGCGCCACTCGGCCCAAAAAGCCACCCGCGTGGTGAGCTCGACACGACACTCGCACCATCTGTTGCAATCTGTCGGCTGGCGAATGGTCACTGCGGAGTCGATACGCTTGCAGTCTTTCACTCGGATTCAACCGCGGATTCCACCCAACGCGTTCTGATGAACGACCACGCTTTCCATGTCAGGTGGAACACGAAGGATCTCCTTCCCGATACTTCGATCACTTATCGAATCGTCGTGACGCTGCGCGACACAACGGTTGGATTCACCGATGTCAGGATTGTAGCGCCGGAGTATACGCCATCGCCTGAAGACACGCTGCAATACGCATTCATCAGTCCGCAAAACTGGTTACGCGTGCGGTTCCAGATATTTCTCCCGCCCGTCACGCTCACGGTCATCAGCGAACCCGGTGTCAGCGGGAATCTGACGAGCCAGTCCTACACATTCCGTCGCGGCAGCCGCGTGCCCTACAACTTCAGTGCCGACTCCGGCTACACCAATGCTCTCGTCACGCTCGACCAACAACCGATCCCGCGCCACGGAATCTTACGGGTGGATGGTTCCCACGTTCTCATTGCATCTGCAGACAGGAACACCGACATCGCACCGGGAGAC
The DNA here is from genome assembly GCA_039924865.1 of Gemmatimonadaceae bacterium. Classification (GTDB taxonomy): domain Bacteria; phylum Gemmatimonadota; class Gemmatimonadetes; order Gemmatimonadales; family Gemmatimonadaceae; genus Fen-1247. Next base: position 1,090 of record JBDTAB010000139.1, read on the forward strand.
GAATGGATCCTGCGCGATGCACGCGCGGTACTGCGGGCGTCAGACAAGGTTGCGGCTGCACAGAAACTGCTTGACAGCCTAGACGGCATGACAGACACCGCGAACATCGCGGAGCGACTGCAACGGGTAGAGCTCACGATCGTCAATCGCGACCAGAACGCAGAAGCACTCGCAGAGCTGGATGCGGCGCTGGATGGCCATGCGCTAGCCGCCGGCTCCGGTGAAGGCGAACGCGGTGATATTCCGGGCAACGAAGGCGGCGGGGGAGGCGGCATCGCGACGTCGCTCCTCGTCCCTCTAACCTCCCCGCCCATCCTTCGGCCGTCGCCGACAATCATGACGCCAATGCGCGGAATGAACGAGTCGTTGACAATTGCCTACGTGAACGGAATACTCACGACGCCGCTTGGCGCCTTGTTCGCCGCGCACCATGTCGCAATGGCTGCCCGGTCCGCGCAATGGTATGCCAACGTTCCCTACGACGTAAAGCTCATCTACAATCGCAGCGCCATGGCGGATGATGCGACCGCGGAGGACCGATGCGTCCTCGAACTCGGCATCAAGGGCGGCTGGCTGGGCCTCAACTCGCTTCCGAAGGCGCTTGCCAAGTGCCTCAGCACCACGGAGCCGAAGGCGTTGGCCATGCTTGCCGACTACGCCGAAGCCGGCAACGAGCTGGTGAGTGTGATGAACCGTTCAACGGTGACGCGGCCACCGGATGTGGATACCGTTGCGGCGTTCGCGAATCGGATGCGCGATGAGGGGCGTCACGTCGTATTCGTAATGCATTCGCAAGGGAATCTTGTGGTGCAGCAGGCATTGATGCTTCTCCGGACGCGTGGGCAGTATTCGCAAGCGACTGATACAACCTGCATCGGCGGGGTAGCACTCGCGGCGCCGACGAGTGAAGCGTGGCCGATCTCCGCGCGTCATCTTCACGGGCTGGTCGTCGACGGCGATGCCATTCTCGTTCTCGGAAAGAACCATTTCCCGCGGGTTCGGACCGCGATGTCGGATTCCGCTCTGCTCGAAACCACGGGCTCGGTGCGCGCGCGCATTGTGAGCCTTGCTACGGCAGCGCGGCTGAGATGGGGAGTCCGCCTGCACAGCGTTGTCGAAAGTTACCTGTCACAGGCCGCGATGCGCGGCCGGATTCAGGACGCGATCGTATCAGCGTACAAGGGCTGCGCACTCGGCGAAATCCGCGTCGCACCGCAAACACTGCAACTCAAGACCGGACAATCCGGAGTGTTTCATGCAACGCTCGCCGATCTCAACGGCGACGTGCTGGACGGCAAGCGTGGGATCACATGGAGCGCACGTGCGGAAGCCGATTGGCAGCGCGGCGTTTCCGTCTCGTCAGCCGGTGTCGCGCAAGCGCGTTACGTCGGCGGGACCACCGTTACCGCGTCGGGGCGCACTATTACCGCCAACGGTGGAGTCGTCGTTGACCCAGCGCCGCTCTCGGTAGGGACCACGGAGACGCTGACCGCGCAGTGGGTACTACTGTACACGCACGAATCAGTGCTGACACCGACCCCGGTACTGGTCGTACCACACGTCGGATGGGATGGTGGCAGCTGCACCGAGAAGCTGACGCTTGTCTCCGCCGACCTCATGGGAAAATACAGCAAGCAGTGCTACGGAGACTACAGAGTAACCACCGATCCATTCCCGAACGCAGACAAGTACGAGGCGGCATTCTTTGAAAAGGGGGCAACCGCGGCCATGTCCATCGTCTCGCGACCAACACCGTCGATTCCGGGGCATGTGGGTGGTCCGATGGCCACCACCGATATGCTGGCCGGCCCCGCCGTGATTGACCGAGTTACCCTCAACGCTTTCGACGCATTCGGGCACCTGCTCGCCAGCGGAGTTGGATGCGTTCACGGCTGCGTGGGCTGGTAACCGGGCGAGCCCCGGTGCGGTTCTCTATATTTCCTCGCCGTGCGCAAGCTTATCATCGCCGTCGTCGTACTTCTTCTGGCCCATGTCGCGCTCATGTTCGCGGGCATGGGCCGCGGCGATGCCACGCTCGCACATTCGGGCACGATGATCGGGGTTGTGTTCGACGTCGGTGGCCGTGGCGATAAATCGTTCAACGACGGAGCCTACGCCGGCGCCGACAGTGCGCGGCGCATTCTCGGCGTCACGGTTCGATATATCGAGCCCGGTGACGGATCCGATCGGGAATCCGGTCTCAGGCTCCTCGCCGCCGAAAAGATGAACCTGGTGATGGGAGTCGGGTTCATCTTCACCGACGATCTCACGAGCCTCGCTCGCGAATACCCGAACATCAACTTCGCTGGAATCGATCTCTCACTGGCATATGATTCGACGGGAAAACTGATTCCACTCCCGCCGAATCTCGCGGCACTGAAATTCCGCGAAGAAGAAGGGTCGTTTCTGGTTGGATCGCTGGCCGCGCTCGTTGGTCACTCCAGGAAAGTCGGCTTTATTGGTGGCATGGACATCCCGCTCATCCACAAATTCGAGGCCGGTTACACCGCGGGGGTGAAGTACGTCTGTCCCGATTGCACCGTGATCGCGCAATACGCCGGTGTCACTCCGGATGCGTTCAAGAATCCGAGCCGAGGCAAGGAGCTCGCACTCAGCCAGTATCAGTCGGGCGTCAACATCATCTTCCACGCCAGCGG
>JBDTAB010000140.1:0-3300 GCA_039924865.1 Gemmatimonadaceae bacterium
TGCCGTAGTATCCGTACGCGCTCAGCGTTGCATCGAAATAGACGTGCTCCTGCGTGTAAAGCGCAGTGATGCGCCTGAACGCAGGGGTGTCGAACGTCATGTGCTCGTACGAATCGTACGCGGACCGATCCGGAGTGAACGCGTCGCCGCCCATGAAATGCTCGATGCGATCGATTCCCATAAGGATTGCATCGCGCGGATTCACGGTCTTGTTGAAGCCCGAGCCCAAATGGCCGGTAACAGTGAGACCATGCTGATGCGCACGCTCGATAAGCGCCTTGAGTTGATAAGCTTCAATTCCCTTCGCCTTGAACCCGCGCACGCCAAGCTCGGCCCAGTGATCCACTTCACGGTAGATGGAATCAACGGAGATGTCGCGCTTCCAGCCCGGTCGCGCCGTACCGAAGTACGGACCCGAATTCATCAGCCGCGGACCCGGCTCGAAGCCCCGATCGATGCGAATGCGAAGCGCGCGCATGGAGTCGGGATTCATCTCGCCCGCGGGCCATGTGGATGTAACTCCGTTCGCGAGGAACAACGACGGATACGCTCGCGTCTCATCCTTTCGACCGGCGTTGAACAGATCCATCGCATAGTGCGCATGTAGATCAAACATGCCGGGTATCACAGTCTCGGTATCCGCGAGCTGAATGCGCTGCGCATTGGGAGCCGCGATCGATATGTCTCCTCCGACTCGCAGGAACTTGCCCGCGCGGATCAGAATCCCAGGATTCCGGATTCGTTTGTCGCCGGTCGATGTGAATAGCCAACCGCCGGTGATCACTACATCAACGGAGTCGACCAACGGCGTGCCGGCGGTTTGCGCCAACGCGTCGGACTGTCCTGACATCGGCGCAACGAGGACACAGAGCGTAAGCGCGAACAGCGCAACGCATCTGCTCATCGTTCCGGTACTGCGCATGACGCTCCGAGCTCTACTCCACGCCACGTAATTCATAATGTCACTGCTGCCTCGGCGCAGGGCCGAGCACCTTGGCGAGCGCCGCAAGCTGGACGTCGAGCTGCGTGCGTAGTACATGATATCGGTCTATCGCGTCGCGACCAACCTTCTGATCGGCACCGTTCGTCATCCCATACAGGTACGTAATGTTTCCCTGCAACTGCGGCTCACTGTAGCGAATTGGCGGCGTTTCGAGCTTGGCTGCGATTGCGGAAAGTTTTTGCAGAGTGTCAGCACCTGCTCCGGTTGCATTCTTCAATCGAGCCTGTGCTGCACGAATACGAGAGACGGCGATGTTTACGTCTGTCACCAGATCTCTAACCCGCATGTTGTGGTCGAACTGGCCGCGCATATCGGCAATTGTGACACCGTCGCGGGTCGAACGCGGATCCGGTTTCACAACGAAGGTCTGTGTTGTACTCGACGCTGGTGTGCTACCCGACGCGGCAACCGTGAGCCGCGCCTTGTACGTGCCCGGGACTGCCTCAGGGCCACCGCCGCCAGCCGGCCTGTTGACGGCCTGACGCGAGCCGGGATAGGTGAGATCCCATGTGAACCGGTTCATTCCTGCGTGTTTGGTGACAGCTGCTACAGCCTGTCTCCGGCGAAAGAATTCTTCCTCCGGGCTCTCCTCAGCAGCCGCGCGCGGAGCGGCGCTCGACGACGCGCTCACAAAACTACGGATCACCTTGCCGCTCGCATCGAGTATGTCGAGGGTGACGGCACCCGTCGGTTCGTGAGCGAAATAGTAGTCGATCATCGCACCACTACGCGGATACTGCGGCGCCGCAGTACTGTTACCGCGATCCGATACCGGATTCGCGCGATAGTGAGTTCTGTACGCGTCGCGCGGCTTGAACAGATGAGCGGCCGACATCGCCGTCGCCGGAGTCCAGTCCCGCAGAGGCGTGAGGTCGTCCATTATCCAGAACGAGCGTCCCTGCGTCGCAATCAGGAGATCATTGTCATGAACATTGATGTCGTCGATAGGGGTCGCTGGAAGGTTGAACTGGAACGGCGCCCAGTGTCCGCCATTGTCGAACGAGATGTACATGCCGAATTCGGTTCCCGCGTACAGCAGTCCGGCACGTGCCGGGTCCTCGCGGACGACGCGCGTTGGATTATCAGCGGGGATTCCGTTGGTGCCATCAGTGAGCCGAGTCCAGCTCTTGCCGTAGTTGTCGGTTCTGTAAATGTATGGCGCAAAATCACCTAGTAGATAGCGATACACCGCGATGTACGCAGATCCCGCGCGATGGGGCGACGGATCGATGGTCTGGACGCGACCGCCGGATGGTAGATCCTTTGGCGTAACGTTGGTCCACGTCTTTCCATTGTCGCGCGTTACGTACACGGGGCCATCGTTGGCTCCGGTCCAGATCACTCCCTTCTGTACGGGTGACTCGCGTATCGCGTAGAGCGTACTGTATACTTCCTCGCCCGTAACGTCGCGCGTGATCGGTCCGCCGCTCACGACGCTCTGGTACCGCGGATCGTGCGCAGTGAGATCTGGGCTGATTCGCTCCCAGGTCACTCCCTCATCGCGACTACGATGCACGTACTGCGATCCGTAGTAGATCACATGCGAATCGAACGGCGAAAGCTCCATCGGGGACACCCGCTGGAAGCGATAGATGAGATCGCTCGGCGGGCTACCATATAAAGACTGCGCGCCTACCCAATACTGTTTTTCCTGACCGGAAGGGAGCCACATGCGGCTGAACTGGCCTTTGCACGATGCGTAAACCGTATCCGGATTGATGATGTTGGGCATGATGGGACCAGTCTCGCATCCAGGTCCGGTGCGCCATTCGTCAGTCTGCCCGGAGTTGAGTGGCAAACTCGGTACGATGAGCGTCGATGCGTCCTGCTGTGCGCCGTACAAGCGGTATGGAAACTGATTGTCGGCTGCAACAGCATAGATCTCTGCAGTCGGCTGATTGTCCTGCGACGACCATGTGGCTCCGCCATCGAACGAAACGTTCGCGCCGCCATCGTTCCCCTGGATCATCACCTTGCCATCGTGCGGGTTGATCCACATATCGTGGTTGTCACCATGCGGAGTACGCAGAGTGCGAAACGTCTTGCCACCATCGATTGACTTGTAAAAATTCTCTGCGCCTGCGTACACAACATCGGCGTTGGTAGGATCAGCTTCCAGCGTCACGTAATAGAATGGGCGCGTGATGAGTTGCGGATTCGTGCTCACCACCGACCAGTGGTCGCCAGCGTCGTCGGAGCGATACAGGCCACCGCCGGGCTTGGCCTCGATCAGCGCGTACACGCGGTCGGGACTCGCAGCGGTGACGGAAATGTTGCTCTTGCCAAACTCCCCTGAC
>JBDTAB010000141.1:0-17760 GCA_039924865.1 Gemmatimonadaceae bacterium
TCGAACAGCTTCATGCGTAGAGCTCCCGTGCAATGACGATGCGTTGAATTTCGGACGTGCCTTCGTAGATCTCAGTGATCTTCGCGTCACGGAACAGCTTTTCCACCGGGTAGTCCTTTATATAACCATACCCGCCGAACACCTGAACCGCTTCGGTGGTGACCCACATGGCCGTTTCGCTCGCAAAGAGCTTGGCCATTGACGCGGCCTGCTGCGCGCTCGATGCATTCGCATCCTTCGCGCGCGCCGCCGCGTGCAACAGGGCGCGCGCGGCTGCAATGCGCGTCGCCATGTCCGACAGCTTGAACTGAATCGCCTGGAACTTCCTGATCGGTCGGTCAAATTGCTTTCGCTCACCGGCATACGCTACAGCGGCTTCAAATGCTGCACGCGCAATCCCGATAGCCTGTGCGGCGATGCCAAGGCGGCCGGCGTTCAACGACTTCATCGCGTAGATGAAACCAAGCGACGGGTCGCCAAGCAGGTTCGCCGCCGGAACGCGCAGGTCATCCAGCAACAGCTGCACAGTTGGAGAGGCCCGAAGACCCATCTTGTCTTCCTTTTTTCCAACCTTCAATCCGGGCATGTCCGGCGTAACAATGAAAGCGCCGATCCCTCGCGCGCCTTTCCTGTCTGTTGGCGTGTCTGTGCGAGCCTGCACCATGATTACGCCCGCATACGGGCCGCTCGTCACCCACGACTTGGTTCCGTTGATGACCCACGAATCTCCGTCGCGCACGGCCTGCGTCATCAACGCTGCTGCGTCGGAGCCGGCCTCCGGCTCCGAGAGCGCGAAGGCGCCGAGCAAATCGCCGCGCGCCATCGGCCTCAGAAAACGCTCCTTCTGCTCCTCACTGCCGAACGACGACAACATCTGCGTGGGGAGCGAGTTGTGAACGCTCATCATCACCGCGACCGAGGCGTCTGCTGCTGCGATTTCCTCCAGTGCGACGAGATATGTGACGGTATCCGTTCCCAATCCGCCGTACTTCTCCTCAGTCAGCATACCGAGAAAGCCAAGATCTCCCAGCTTCTTGATGAGAGTGGGCTCGAAGTACGCGTCCTTATCCCATTGCCTGGCATACGGTACGATCTCGGCGGCGGCAAAATCCCGCGCGACACTTTCAATCTCGCGTTGCTCTTCCGTAAGCGGAAAGAGATCATGCATATGTATAGAAACCTCGCCCAGTCTTCCGGCCAAGCCAGCCCGCGGCGACGTACTTCTTGAGTAACGGACATGGACGGTACTTTGGGTCGCCAAGCCCGACGTGCATCACCTCGAGAATGGCTACGCACGTATCGAGACCAATGAAATCGGCCAGCGTCAGCGGGCCCATCGGGTGATTCATGCCAAGTTTCATCACAGTGTCGATCGCCTCGGGCGTTCCCACGCCTTCCATCACGCAGTACACCGCTTCGTTGATCATCGGCATCAGCACGCGGTTCGCCACGAAACCCGGATAGTCATTAACCTCGACCGGTGTCTTCCCGAGCGCAGTCGCGAGGGAGACCACACGCGCAGTGGTTTCGTCGGATGTTGCAAGTCCACGAATGATCTCGACGAGCTGCATCACGGGAACCGGGTTCATGAAATGCATCCCGACAACCTTATCCGGTCGCTTTGTCTTCGCAGCGATCTCGGTTATGGAAATCGAGCTCGTGTTCGTGGCCAGAATCGCGTCGGGCCTGGCAAGCGCGTCCAGATCGGCAAAGATCTTGTATTTGAGCGCAACGTTCTCGGTCGCTGCCTCGATGATGAGCGACGCATCCTTTGCCGCGTCAAGACTGGTCCCGAACTTTATGTTCGCGAGAGCTGCCTCTTTCGCTGCCTGATCGATGGCGCCCTTCTTCAATTGGCGGTCGAGGTTCTTTTCGATTGTCGACTTGCCGCGATCCAGCGCAGCTTGCGAGACGTCGATCATCACCACTGGAAATGACGCCTGCGCGAACACGTGCGCGATGCCGTTTCCCATCTGTCCCGCACCAACGACCGCGATGCTATCAGCCATTCTTTGTGTCCCCTTGTGGTTCACTTACTGTCGGCCCATTCGCAAGCTGCCCCCGGTACCGACCGTGCAGATAGAATAGAAAGACAAACATTCCGAGCGCCGCCGCGACGCCACCTTCCGGCCCCCACGACCCACCCGTCAGCCAGGCAGGGCCGCTGGGCACGACACGGTAGTTTGGCACCGTCGACACTATTCCGCTCACCGAGGTGTGAAGCCCGGCCGCCAGCGTGAGGTTCCACGCAAAGTGTGCCATCCACGCTGCGTAAAGACTCTCGGTGACAAGCAATATGGTGCCAAGAAAAAATCCCGCGATGATCACGACTGTGATCGTCTCGGGATTCGCCCCAGGATTTCGCAGATGCAACAAGCCGAAGACTATGCTTGTTGCGATGAGCGTGTTTTTCCAGCCTATCGATTCGCGTAACACCGAAAAGATATAACCGCGCATGAGAAGTTCTTCTGCTGCGGCGGCAGGAAGGAGAAACAGCGCCATCTCCAGTGCCGACACAATCCAGTTCCCGTGTGCTGCTGGAGTGATTCGCAACTTGCCCACCAGGAGCAGTACGACGCACGGAACTCCAATCGCGAGCGCTCCCATGAGGAAGCCGCTCGTCAACACCGATGGCTGCGCGGAGGGACGACCCAGTCGGACGAATTTCCAGTCCAGCCCGTCCACCCACCGAAGCGACACAAATGTCGCCGCGAGTACCGCAACGAAATCGACCCAGTAATACAGTGCGGAGCCCAATCCCGCGAACGCTGGGGTGCCCTGCAGTCCCTGTACGAGCACGGCCGCGAAGAGTGCGACCGCGACCCATACGAGCACGAAAATCAGAATTCGCCACGGCGCGCGAAGTTGTTTGTTGTCTGAAGAGACGAATACAAGTGATCGCGCGTCCAACAATCAGCTCGGCCGCTCTACGCTAAGCGCGACAGCGTTCCCGCCGCCGAGACATAACGTTACGAGACCGGTTCGCTTGCCGCGATCCTGAAGCGCGTACAACAATGTCGTGAGTAGCCTTGCCCCGCTGGCTCCTATTGGATGTCCAAGCGCAATGGCGCCTCCGTTGACGTTCACTCGGCTGCTGTCCCAGCCAAGCCCTCGTGCATCCGCCAGTGACTGTGATGCGAACGCCTCGTTGGCCTCGATAAGATCGTAGTCGTTGATCTTGGCGCCTGTCTTCTTCATCAACTTCTGGACGGCGACGATCGGCGCGAAGAAAAGATCCTGCGGTTCCCCGCCACCAGTCGCGTAGCCCGTCACACGCGCCATTATCTCGAGGCCGTGGTCCTTTGCAAACTGCTCGCTCACCACGATCAGAGCGGCCGCACCGTCGTTGAGGCTCGATGAATTGCCAGCAGTCGCGCTTCTATCCGCGGTTTTATCCTTGCCAACGAAAACGGGCTTGAGCTTGGCCAGCGTTTCTACAGTTGTATCCTTTCGCGGCCCTTCATCCGTGTCAACTACAGTCGTTCCCTTGCGGCCCGTTATCTCGACCGGAACGATCTCGGCCTTGAACTTTCCAGACTCGATGGCCGCGATCGCCTTGGAATGCGAGAGCGCAGCAAAGACGTCCTGGTCCTCTCGCGAAATGGAGACTTTCCGCGCCGTGTAATCGGCGTGCACACCCATGTGGACGTCGCAGAAAGAGCACCACAGGCCGTCCTTGATGAGACCGTCCACCATGGACTGATCACCAAACTTCACGCCGCCGCGGTAGCCGTACACATAGTACGGAGAGTTGGACATCGACTCCTGGCCACCGGCGACTACTGCCTGCTCGTCGCCGGCCTTGATCGACGACGCCGCGAGCATCACCGCTTCCAGACCGGAACCGCAGACCTTGTTGACCGTGACGGCCGAAACGGTGCCCGGAAGACCGGCCTTGAGCGCCGCCTGGCGCGCGGGCGCCTGTCCCACTCCACCCTGAAGCACGTTGCCCATGATGACGTTGCCGACATCTTCGGGCGATACGCCGGCGCGGCTCAACGCGGCGCGGATCGCAACGGCGCCAAGATCCGGAGCTGAAACAGATGAAAGGCCGCCGAGGAACCGCCCAATAGGGGTGCGTGCAGCCGAAACGATGACTGGTTGTCTGGAGAGATCTGACATGCGTCGAAAGCTAATCGGGCCGCCCCGATTTTTCGCTCATTGCCACGGGCTCGGCTCCCCGGACGGTCACGGATGTCCGGATCAACCCTGGCGGAAGGCACCCTCCGGCGCCACAGCGGTTAGCCGTGCGCCGAGGACCATCTCACGGCGCCAGCGAGCGCAACGCGATCTCCGATGTCACCCGAGCGACGAATTCGGCGAGCGGTGTGACTTCCTGCTTGCTACCGGCGCCGCGGGTGCGGACCGCAACCGTTCCCTGCTCCGCCTCCCGCCCACCGACCACGGCCATGTACGGAATCTTGAGCGTCTCTGCCTCGCGGATTCTGTAATTCAGCGTCTGATTGCGATCGTCGAGGTGAGCGCGCACACCGGCCTCCACGAGCGTGTCGCGAACCGCGCGGGCCGCGTCGAGCTGCGCGTCCGAAATCGGCACTACTCGAACCTGTTCCGGCGCCAGCCAAACCGGGAACGCACCCGCAAAATGCTCGATAAGAATCGCTATGAAACGCTCGAACGAGCCAAGAATCGCCCTGTGGATGATCACCGGCCGATGCGACTGATTGTCCTCGCCCGTATAGCTCAGATCGAACCGCTCCGGATTGGCATAATCGAGCTGAATCGTGCCGAGCTGCCACTGGCGCCCGATTGAATCCGTCACGTCGAAATCGATCTTCGGCCCGTAGAATGCGCCGTCGCCCTCCTTCAACTCGTACGGGAGTCCCGTCGCTACCAGCGCGGCACGCAACGACTCCTCAGCCTGATCCCACATCTCGTCGCTTCCGACCCTGAACTCCGGACCAGGCCTGGTTGCGAATTTCGCCGTGTAGCTCAGGCCAAACGTCGCGTAGCAGTCGTTGACCATATCGACCAGCTTCCGCACCTCGTCAGTGATCTGCGATTCGGCCAGGTAAATGTGTGCATCGTCCTGCTGGAACTGCCGTACGCGCGTGAGGCCGGAAAGCGCACCCGAGATCTCGTTGCGATGCAAAACGTCCTGCGTCGCGAAGCGAACAGGCAACTCGCGATAGCTGTGCTTTCGACTGGAGTAAAGCACGTGATGCGACGGGCAATTCATCGGCTTCAGTGAGAAGTCGTGGTCCCCAGTCTCGTTGTCGAGTACCAGGAACATGTTCTCCTTGTACTTGCCCCAGTGTCCCGACTGCTCCCAAAGCGTCTTGTGGTACAGCAACGGCGTCTTCACTTCGTCGTAGCCCGCGACGCGCAGCTTGGCTCGCATGAAGTCGATGAGTGCGTTGTAGATGATCGTGCCGCGATTGGTCCAGAACGCCGCGCCGGGTGCGATGGGGTGAAACTGGAACAGGTCCAGTTCCTTCCCGAGACGACGATGGTCGCGCCGCTTGGCCTCTTCTATCCTGTAGAGATAGGCATCGAGATCTTCCTTCCGGAACCAGGCGGTGCCGTATATCCGCTGGAGCATCTGCCGCTTCTCGTCCCCGCGCCAGTAGGCTCCGGCCGTGCTCATCAGCTTGAAGTGCTTGATATACGAAGTATCCTGAACGTGCGGACCGCGGCAAAGATCGGTAAACGGTCCGTCCGTATAGGTCGAGATTATTTCGCTATCAGGCAATTCGGACAGTCGTTCGAGTTTCAGAACGTCGTTCTGGAACACTCGTTCGGCAGCCGCTCGATCCAGCTCTGCGCGGACGAACGGAAGCTTTTCCACAGCGATCTTCTGCATCTGCTTTTCGAATGCATCGAGATCGTCCGGTGTGAACGGATGATCGACGCCAAAATCGTAGTAGAAGCCGTCGTCAATGGACGGCCCGAAGCCAATCTGGGCGTCTGGCCGCACCTTCCGGACTGCGGTTGCCAGCAGATGCGCAGCCGAGTGGCGCAGTACTGGCAGGGCCTCGACATCGCGCTCCGTAAGCACGCGAAACGCCCCGCTGGACCGTAAGGGTGTCACGAGATCCTGGATCACGCCATTCACGGAAACGGCGATCGCGGCCCGGAGAAGCCGCTCACCGATGGAGCTGACAACCTCGGATGGCAGTGTACCTTCGGGGACAGCCCTTACGGAACCGTCTGGAAGCGTTAGCTCTAACAAGAGTTCGTCTGATTGAGAGTTCGCCGGTGGCCTTCTTCTTGCCGCCATACATAGCGACACCACCCAATTAAATCATGCGTATGCGTAAGCTATCCTTTGAAGAAAACCTCCGCCACAGGCTGAACGACCTTCCACGCTTCCGGTCGCGTGACTCGAAGCCGGTTTCGAACGAGGGTTTGATCTATCTCGCGATTGGCGCGGCCGTGGGAATCGCGGCAGGCGTCGCGGTCGCACAGAAATTCGGAGGCTTTGGCGCTCTCGCGACCAAGCTTCGAGAGCGCCTTGGCGTCGATGATGAGGCCGAGGAATTCGTCGCCGACGAATACGACGAGTACGACGATGAAGACGACATCGACGAAGATCACGAGCTATCACCGCTCGAAGAACTCGAAGAGCGCGTTCTGACCGCCTATCACAACGACCCAATACTGAGTGAGCGCGCTATCGACATCGGCGCGATCGACGAAGGTATCGTCGAACTCACGGGCTGGGTCTACGCCGCGAGCGAGGCCGAGCATGCTGTGACGGTAGCCCGCGGCACTCCGGGCGTCGATACCGTCCTCAATCGCCTGGCTGTACGCACCGAAGAAGACCAACTCGACGACACGGCAGAACGGTATGCGGAAGGCGAAGACGACCTGATCGAGTCGCACTGGGAGGGCCAGAGCGTCGGGATGGGCCGTCAGCGACCGGGCAATTCTGCCGAAACAGACCGCGACGAAGACGTAAAGCCAGAGCTCGAAGATCGATGGCTGAGCGAGGATGAAGCCATGCGTTCGGCAGCGGTGCCCGTTGACACCGCGAACGCGGGACGGAAGAAAACTCCGCCCGGACGAGGCCGCGCCGATGGATCGGCCAGGTCGCCCAGCGGAGTTCCGAAGGCCGACAATGTCATCAACCCTGAGGATGCACCGCCTACTGCGTAAGCGCGGGGCTACCCACAGGCGTTAAATTGGGCGTTGAATGACGACGCCCCCGACAGCTGAGATTCCGACTCAGTACGACCCGGCGGCGACCGAGCGCGAATGGTATTCGCGCTGGCTCGCCGCCGATGCATTTAAGGCCGATCCCACCCGATCCAGGCGAGCTGGAGGCGATCGCGACCCGTTCACGATAGTGATGCCACCGCCGAACGTGACAGCGGTGTTGCACGTTGGCCACGGTCTCAACAATACGGTGCAAGATGTGATCATTCGCTGGCGCAGGATGCGCGGCGATGAGACACTCTGGCTGCCTGGCACCGACCACGCTGGAATCGCAACCCAGAACATCGTCGAGAAGATGCTTGCGCGCGAGGGAAAGACGCGCTTCGATCTCGGGCGCGAGCAGTTCGTGGCTCGCACAGTGGAGTACGTCGCTGACACCGGCGGCGCGATCCTCCAGCAGCTCCGCTCGATCGGTGCGTCGTGCGACTGGACGCGAACGGCCTACACCCTCTCTCCCGAGCTTTCGGTCGGCGTGCGCGAAGCGTTCGTCCAACTGTACGAGCGCGGCCTCATCTATCGCGGACACAGAGTTATTCACTGGTGTCCCCGCTGCCTCACGTCGCTGAGTGACGAGGAGGCGGAACACAATGATGAGATGGGCGCGCTGTACCACGTCCGGTACGCAGTTCTCGGCGAAGACAACAAGTGGCTTACCGTTGCCACCACGCGCCCCGAAACCATGCTCGGCGATGTAGCGCTCGCGGTCAATCCTACCGACGAACGTTACGCATCACTCGTTGGGAAGCGCGCAATCCTGCCGATAGCGAACATTGAGATTCCTATCGTTGCGGACGAGTACGCGGATCCGGAATTCGGTACTGGCGTAGTCAAGATTACGCCAGCACATGACGCGAACGACTATGAGGTCGGTCTCCGTCATGCGCTTCCGATGCCCGTGATCATGAACGCGGAAGGAAAACTCGAAAACCTTTCTGACGCCGGCGAGCGTGTCCCTCCGGAGTTGCGCGGCGTTGACAGATTCAAGGCACGCGAAATAATTGTCGGCATACTCAAGGAAAGTGGTGCGCTGGTCAGGACCGAACCGCATCAGCATGCAGTGCGTCACTGCTATCGCTGTGGCACCGTCGTTGAGCCGAGGCTGTCGGACCAGTGGTTCGTGCGCATGAACGAGCTCGCGGCGCCTGCACTTGAAGGTGTGCGTAGCGGCCGCATTCGTGTGCTTCCGGAACGATGGGAAGCGGTTTACGTGAATTGGCTGGAAGGGATTCGCGACTGGAACATTTCGCGACAGCTCTGGTGGGGTCATCGCATTCCCGTGTGGTATTGCGAGACCAACGGATGCGTCACCGTGAGTCGCGACGACGTCACGCAATGCGCGACCTGCGGTGGTCCGGTGCGCCAGGATGAAGATGTGCTGGACACATGGTTCTCATCGTGGCTCTGGCCGTTTTCCACTCTCGGCTGGCCGGATCGCTCTGATGTCGATCTCCAGGCGTTCTATCCCACCGACGACCTCATAACTGCGCCAGAGATCCTTTTCTTCTGGGTCGCGCGCATGGTAATGGCGGGCTACGCGTTCATGGGCGACGCACCATTCCACACCATCTATCTACACGGCACGGTGCGCGACACCAATCACGTGAAGATGTCCAAGTCGCTCGGCAACGGAATCGACCCCCTCGATGTGGTCCGCTTATACGGTGCCGACGCGCTGCGTTACACCGTGATTGCGGGGATGGGAATGGGTGCGGATCTGGTCCTCGACCCGCACGATCTGGATCGCTCTTTCGCGCCCGGCCGCAACTTTGCGACGAAGCTGTGGAACATCGGGCGCTTCCTGCTCACCAAAGTAGGTGACCAGCCGGTCGCGCCCGTTGCATCCATAACGGATTCCAGCCTCGCCCGTTCGGATCGATGGATCATCGCGCGTTTGAATGTTGCGATCGCGGAGTGTGACATCGCGTTTGGCCCGGCGCGCCCTTCCAGCGGCGCGTGGGCGCCGACTCAGGTCCACGCAGGAATGCGACTCAACGAATATGCGGAGTCCGCGCGACGTTTCGTCTGGAACGAACTCGCAGACTGGTACCTGGAGAGCGTCAAGAGTCGCATCGCCGCTGGCGGAGAGGACGGAGACGTTGCGCGTGCAGTCCTGGTTCACGCATTCGACGGTGCGCTGCGGCTGCTACACCCGGTAATTCCGTTCATCACGGAAGCATTGTGGCAGCGGCTACCGGCGCGCGAGGCGCGGGATTCCGAACTGCTCTGCACCGCTGCATGGCCACAACTCACGCCGCAGCACGGCGACGCCGATGAATTTGAGCGCGTGCGCGAATGCGTCGACTCTCTTCGTGCGATGCGTGCAGAACACGCGGTTCCGCCTGGGCGAATGGTGCATGCTGTCATCGTCTCGACGCGGACGCCGGAACTCTATACCACCGAGGCAGCGCTGATCGGCCAACTTGCACGCGCGACGTTGACGGTTGGTGGGCGCGTCGATGGGCCTGCGATGCACGCGTTGCTTCCAGATGGAAGTGATCTCGTGCTCTCGCTAGGCGGTCTTGTAGACATCGAGAAGGAGCGCAAGAAGCTGGAGGTCGAGCTGGAACAGCTTGAGAAACAGCTAGGTGCGCTTCGGGCACGACTTGCAAACGAATCTTTCACCGCCCGCGCTCCTGCTCACATTGTCGACGCCGAACGCACCAAGGAGACAGATTGGGCAGCTCGAGTCGATGGTCTGCACAAAAAGATTCATTCGCTCGGGGCCGGTCATTGAACGCTTGCCGCGCAGGCGCAGTCAATTCGATGCTAATCCTCGCGCTCGCGTCATGCGCGTCACCGGGCTTGCCACCCGGAGGGCCGGAACGTCACGTCCCTCCGATGATCACGTCAATCAAGCCCGATACCAACAGCGTCGGCGTGAAGCCCAAGGAATTGGTAATTCGCTTTGACGAAGTGATATCCGAACGCCCTGCAAGCGCGTCCTCGCTGACCGATCTCGTGCTGATATCACCCCGGAGCGGCGCTCCCAAGGTAGACTGGCATCGTTCGTCCATCAGCATCCGGCCGAGCAAGGGATGGAAGACAAATACGACGTATACGGTGACCTTGCTCCCCGGGGTCGCGGATCTGCGCGGCAACATTCGTACTGCTCCGACCGTCGTCACGTTCTCAACTGGCTCATCCATTCCCAACACGGTATTGGGTGGCACCATTTTCGATTGGCTTACGGGCAGGCCGTCGAACACTGCGATTGTGGAAGCGCACGTCCTCAACGATACGTCCACAATTTATCTGGCGGCATCGGACTCCATCGGCCACTACAACATGCGCGGACTTCCTGTCGGTCAATACTCAGTGCGCGGATACATCGATGGGAATCGCAATCGCGCGCTTGATCCGAGCGAAGCGTTCGACACGTCGGTCGTATATCTCAAGGACACTCTAAATCTCGAACTGCTTGCATTCGCGCACGACTCTATCGGACCCAAGCTGGCCTCGGCGGCGGCGATGGATTCGGTAACGATTCGAGCCGAGTTTGACTCGCCGCTGGATCCCCGCGTTCCGCTCACGACGTCGCAATTCGCGGTGGTGGGACCGGATTCCGCGCGACTTGCGGTAGTGTCTGTCAAGGCGGTGTATCCGGACACGACGCGCCTGGAGCCAGCACCCCCGCCAGTAACGCAGTCTGCGATTCCCATTCCACAGAAACGTGCGGTGCGAACACCAATGGTCTTCCCGAAACCGACGCGTCCGCTGCTCATTCGAGAGGTCCTAATAGTTGTCGCGAAGCCACTTCGTGCCGGCGAGCAGTACAGACTGACCGTAATAGATGCGACGAACCCATCGGGGAAGAAACTTTCGTCCGACCGTACGTTCCAGTTGCCGAAGGCGGTGCCCCGTTCGGACTCGGCGACAACGGCAAAGCCGCGGCCTACGAGCGCGCCGGTGAAGAAGCCGAATGCGCAGCACGGATTTCGGTGACCCTGGTGACGCCCGGGTATGGCTCAAAGCGTTGATGACCGGTCCAACAACCGTATTCCTTGACCGCGACGGCACCATCATTCGCGACGTGAGCTATCTATCACGGACGGAAGATGTGGAGTTGCTTCCAGGTGCCGCGAGTGCAATCTCGCGGCTGAATACGTTGGGCACGCCCGTCATCGTGATCACCAACCAATCCGGCATCGCGCGCGGCCGCTTCACCGTGGACGACTACCTACGCACGCAGAATCATCTCGATGAGTTGCTCTGGGTGGAGCATGCGCGAATCGATGCGACGTACTACTGCCCGGATCACCCTGACTTTACTGGACCGTGTGGTTGCCGTAAGCCGGGCACGGAATTGTTCGAGCGAGCAGCGCGAGAGCATTCGCTGGACATGACGCATCCAGCCTACGTTGGCGACCGTTGGCGCGATCTGCAGCCGTCGCAGGTCCTGGGTGGAACGCCGATTCTCATCGACGGGAGCGAAACGCCGGCGGAGGATGTTGACTCTGCGCGTGGCAACGGCGCACAAATAGTCGGATCGCTGAGTGAAGCCATCGATTCGCTGCTCCGAGCGCAGTCCGCATGAAGGCGCGGATCGCAGTGCTCGCGTCCGGCAATGGATCGAACCTTCAGGCCATTCTTGACCATTTCCAGGCGCTCGGCGACGCGGCGAGCGGCGAGGTTGTTCTCGCAGCGTCAAACAAGGAGAATGCCGGAGCCCTGGATCGGGCCCGGCGCGCTCAAATCGAGACGGCGACATTCGATGCACGACGCGGCGACGACTTGCAAGACATCCTTGCGGCGCGCGATATTCAAATCGTCGCACTTGCGGGTTACTTGAAACTGGTACCCGCAACGGTCATCACGAATTTCCGCGGCCGAATTGTGAATGTTCATCCCGGACCACTGCCCAGGTTTGGCGGCCCCGGTATGTACGGATCCCGCGTACACGAGGCAGTGCTGAGCGCCGGTTTGCGCGAGACCGCAGTCACTGTGCACCTTGTAACCGAGCAGTACGACGAGGGACCACCGCTCGCCATGTGGCCGGTCCCGGTGCTTGCGCATGACACGCCGGAAAGTCTCGCTGCACGAGTACTGTCGTTCGAACACCTCATCTTTCCAAGAATTCTAGATGCGCTCGCTGCCACTGTTGAGCAGCCGCTGGCGCGATCTGAATGACAATATAAAAAATGCCACTAGCATTACTCTCCGTATCCGACAAAGCGGGACTCGTCGACTTTGCGCGCGGCCTCGTAGAACTCGACTGGGATCTGGTTTCGACCGGCGGCACGGCTCGCGCGCTGCGAACAGCCGGTCTTACCGTGCGGGATGTAAGCGATCTCACGCACTTTCCCGAGATGCTCGACGGGCGTGTGAAGACACTGCACCCGATGATTCATGGCGGCCTTCTCGCCAGACGGGATTCCGCCGAACACGCTGAAACGGTGCGCGTCCATGCGATTCCGTGGATTGACCTCGTAGCAGTTAATCTCTACCCTTTTCGCGAAACAGCGGCGCGCAGTGATGTCAGCGTGGACGAGATTATCGAACAGATCGACATTGGCGGACCCGCGATGCTTCGGTCTGCCGCCAAGAACTTCGACGCCGTTACGGTAATCTGCGACCCAATCGACTACCCTCGTGTTCTGGCCGCATTACAGGCACACGATGACGATCACGATCTTCGCAAACGACTCGCCGCCAAGGTGTTCGAGCACACTGCTGCCTACGACGGCGCAATCGCGGAATGGTTTGCGGGCGAACGCGGTGATCGGTTCGCTGAATCGCTGGTGATCTCGATGCAGAAGAAGCAGGCGCTTCGCTACGGAGAAAACCCCGGACAGCGCGCCGCATTCTACACCGAATCGAAGAACAGCGGACTCGCAGGACTCGTGCAGCACGGCGGAAAGGAGCTCAGCTTCAACAACTTGCTCGATCTCGAAGGATCTCTTCTAGCTGCAGACGGGTTCGCTGGACAGACTTGTTGTGCGATAATCAAGCACACTACTCCATGCGGCTTGGCCGTCGGCGCCACGCCGCTTGAGGCGTATCAAAAGGCGCTCGCGTGCGATCCACAGTCTGCATTCGGGTCCGTTATCGCGTTCACTGTTCCCATCGACGGCGCTGCGGCGGAAGCTCTGTCGAGTCTCTTCGTCGAGTGTATCGTGGCGCCGTCGTTTTCGGAGGAAGCCCTGGAAATACTCGGCAAGAAGAAAAACCTGCGCGTTCTGGAAGGCACCGCGTCATGGCAGCCCGGATCCTTCGACTTCAAGCGCGTACGAGGCGGCCTGCTCGTTCAGGACCGCGCTCCCGAGCCGATTCCATACGCCAATTGGAAGGTCGTGACGACACGAACCCCCACAGATCAGGAACGGGACGACCTCGCATTTGCGTGGCAGGCGGTGGCCAGCGTCAAGTCCAACGCGATCGTCCTGGTGCGCAACGGAGCCACCATTGGAATCGGCGCTGGGCAGATGTCCCGGGTCGATGCATCGTTTCTATCGGTCCACAAGGCGCACGGCGCGGGACATGACACAGTCGGCGCCGCCCTCGGTTCGGACGCGTTCTTTCCCTTTCGCGATGGGGTCGATCATGCCGCCGCCGCAGGTGTCACGGCCATCGTCCAGCCCGGCGGGTCTATCAGAGACGCCGAGGTGATCGACGCGGCGAATGAGCACGGAATTGCGATGGTTTTCACTGGTCAACGGCAGTTCCGCCACTAGTCTATCTTTCTGCCCATGTCTGCAACCATATCCTCTACATCCGCGAACGTCGACTACCGGCCGTCTTACGCAGCGGCCACGATCGCCGCGGTGCTGGTCTTCGTTCTGTATCTGCTCACCCTGTCGCCATCCACGGCGATGTGGGACACGAGCGAGTACATCGCGGCGGCATTCACGTTCGGCCTCCCGCATCCGCCAGGCAACCCGATGTTCGTGCTGCTCGGCAGATTCTTCTCGATTCTGCCGATCGCGCCGAACGTCGCGATGCGAATCAATATCCTCGCGGCGCTCTGCAGTGCCGTGTCGGCTGGCATGTGGTTTCTCGTCGCCGAACGAGTGGTTGCGTTCTGGCTTCCGCGTAAATGGCAGCGACGTTTTGCCGGCGGCCTGGCGGCGTTGATCGGTTCGACCGCGTTTACAGTGTGGGCGCAATCTGTCGTCAACGAAAAAGTCTACACAGTCTCGCTCGTCGGGATGGCGATCGTGGCGTGGCTCGCAGTCCGCTGGTGCGACGATCCCGATGGACCACGCTCCGATCGGATTCTTGTACTCATCGCATATCTGAGCGGGCTTGGTTACGCCAATCACATGGCGGGCTTTCTCGCATTGCCGGCCGTGTTTATCGCCGTTCTGGTCATTCGACCGCGCACATTCCTCCGCTACAAGCTGGTGCTCGCTGGACTGCTCGCGATCGTACTCGGAATGACGCCGTTTCTCACGCAACCGATCCGATCGGCGTACTTCCCGCGGATCAACGAAGGTGAGACGACGGGTTGCGTAACGAAGATTTCGGCTGAGTGCACATTCAGCCAGCAGACGTACGACCGTTTCATGTACAACTTCAATCGGACCCAGTACGGCAAGCCAGCGCTTACGGATCGACAGATCCCGATTACGGCGCAGGTTGGAATGTGGTGGACGTACTTCAAATGGCAGTGGCTCCGCGACGCTAACGGTACGCACGCAGCGGCGCAGGAGGCACTCGCGTGGATCTTCCTGCTCCTTGGCCTGCTTGGCGGCTGGGTGCACTGGCAACGAGACCGAAAGAGTTTCTGGTTTTTCGGACCGCTGATATTTACGGTCACGTTGGTGCTGATCTACTACATGAACTTCAAGTACGGCTATTCCCAAGCACCGGAGCTTGGCGATACCGTACCGCGAGAAGTTCGCGATCGCGATTACTTCTACCTGTGGAGTTTCAGTGCGTGGAGCGTGTGGGTGGCGCTCGGGTTGTTTGACGTGTGGCATCGGATAGCACAGATGTTCGGCTCGGATCCGGCGCAGATGGGTATGGAAACGATCGAGGTGCCGCGGCGCTCCAGCTGGATGGCTGCTTCGCCGCTGCTGCTGCTGGCGATCATCCCTCTTTTCGCAAACTGGAGCACCGCCTCACGTCACGGGCAAACGGATACGCGCGACTTCGCCCACGATCTACTGGAATCCGTTGAGCCCTACGGTGTCCTTATCACAGTCGGGGACAACGATACGTTCCCCCTTTGGTATGCGCAGGAAGTGGAGGGGATTCGTCAGGACGTGACGGTGCTTTGCACTTCGTTGCTCAACACTGATTGGTACACGCGTCAACTGATCCGGAATCCCATCAGGCCGTTCGACAAGGCGAAAGGCGCGGCCGTGTACGCAGATAGCGCCTGGGTTCGACCCACCAAAGCGCCGATAAACCTCACGTTCACGGAGGCGGACTCGGTTCCGCCCGCCGTCGCTCTCAACGCACCCCAGGAGCTCAAGACTGTTAGCGGCTTCACGTTCACGGTGCAGCCACGCGATCTCGGCGGTGGCTATCACGGATTGGAGCGCGCCGACCTGATCGTGCTGTACATCATTCGTGATGCGTTTCCGTCCACTCCGGTCTACTTCAGCCGGACCGACGGCGGCTACCCTGATGACTTAGGCTTCGGCAACAACCTGATCACAACGGGACTTGCACGAAAGTTGGTACCAGTACCACCGACCCCTTCGGCGACCATCGTCAAGATGCCGAACGAGGGCTGGTTCGACATCGGAACTACCTATTCGCTGTGGACCAAGACTTTCGACGCTCCAAAGTCGCTCGCAGCGCGCGACGGTTGGGTTGACAAGCCTTCGATTGGGATCCCTTACGTCTATGTGCGTACGGGTGGCTTGTTGGTAGAGGCCCTGACCCAGGAAGGCCGGGCAGCGGATGCGCAGAAGGTGCTCACGACGACGCAGGCCGTCGCACGCGGCACCGGGCTCGCGGACCTTTTGGCGATACAGAAGTAGTAATAACTTCAGTAGTGTGGAGGCGTGTCAGAGCGGTTTAATGAGCTGGTCTTGAAAACCAGAGTCCCGTAAGGGACCGTGGGTTCGAATCCCACCGCCTCCTTTTCTCCCTACGCGGTGGCACGCGAGCTACCAACGCCATGAGTAGCCGCGGACGTCACGTGTCGCCCAGGTGGCGATCGGGAATGAGATAGTTCTTCACGTAATCAGCAACAGCGTCGCCCAGTCGCGTGATGGAATCATTGTATCCAGTGTTGCGCACGCGGTGGATGTCAGCCTGCGTAAAGTATTGATACTTTGCGCGCAGCTCCTCCGGCATGTCCACAAACTGAATGTTGGAAGATTTGCCGAGTGCGGCGAACACCGCATTCGCCAGATCCAGCCACGTATTTGCTTCGCCGCTCCCGACGTTGAAGAGCCCACTCGCGTCGTTGTTCGCGGCTAGATGCAGCGTCATGTCGACAGCATCCTTGACGTAGAGAAAGTCTCGCTTCTGCTCGCCGTCGGCATACTCGGCGCGATAGCTCTTGAATAGTTTGATCCCACCCGTCTCTGCGACTTGATCGAATGCCTTGTTGACCAAGCTCCGCATCTCGCCCTTGTGATTTTCATTCGGGCCAAAAATGTTGAAGAACTTCAGGCCTACGATCTTGTTAAGCAATCCGCGTTGGGCCGCGTACACATCGAACATCTGCTTGGAGTAGCCGTACATGTTGAGCGGTCGCAACGTGTGCAGGTATTTCGCGGATGCGTCGTCGTTCATTCCTGCAGATCCGTCACCATAAGTTGCGGCCGACGACGCGTAGACAAACCGCGTTTCAGACGACAGTGCGAGTCCCGCGAGTTCCCTGGTGAACTGATAGTTGTTTCGAACCAGATACGACGCATTGCGCTCGGTGGTCGAGGAGCAGGCACCCATATGGAGGACCAGGTCGAATCGCCCGAGCGACTTGGATGCCATGCGCGCGAGGAGATCGTCGGCTTCGAGGTAGTCTTCGAATGCCAGCGGTGCCAGGTTACGCCATTTCTCGCTAGTCTCGAGAAAATCCGCGATGACGACTCGCTCGCAGCCTCGCCTGTTCAGTTCCCAGACGAGGGCGCTGCCAATGAAGCCGGCACCGCCAGTCACGAGGATTCTCGCCTTCGAAAGATCGATCATCTCGGGAATTTACAACGGTCGCATACGGTCGTCTTGAGACTGCCCAAAGAAACCATAGGCTGAGCGCGAGACTTGACGGACGCGCTGTCTGACCGGCAAGATTGTTACTCCGCAAGCACCAACGGAGGCTTCCGTTCAGGCGAGAGACATGACAAGCTCGTAACTAATCGGTATCCAGGCGGTTTCTCGACCACTTTTCAGGGACACCAAGACCGATGAATCGTGACGCGATGGATCTTACGGTAACGCAGGAACGCATCCCCGACGGCACCCGCCGGCTGCTCGAGTTGAAGAACGTACGCGACCCCAAGAATCCGAGTGTCAGCGCATTCTTCGACATGATTGGCGAACATGATGTCGATCCGCCCCGGCTTCTGGATGGATTCGCATTCGGCGTCGTCGGCTACGCAATGCTACTGGCCCAGGATATTCATGTTCGCGGCGCACTCAGCCTCGAGATGCTGCGGAACGTCAATGAGTACCAGGAAGCGTGGA